>CAZUJY010000109.1:0-6114 GCA_964620565.1 uncultured Ruminococcus sp.
CGGATCAGGCAAAACGTCTCTCTTGGAAATTTGACCTCTTCTAGGCACTGTACTTCCCTCCTTCATTAAATTTAGAAAATGATATCATAGGTACTCGAATATTAAATTCGTTAGCGCTCTGTCTGATAATATAGATGGGTTTAGGAAAATCTAAACAGCTTTAACATCACAGCACGTGAGCACATAAAGTCCGATAAGCCCTATTACTTCTTCGGACGCTTTGCTCCGTACTTGGAGCGGCTCTGCTTACGGTTAGCAACGCCCTGGGTATCAAGTGTACCACGAATGATGTGATAACGTACACCGGGAAGGTCACGAACACGGCCACCACGGATAAGAACTACCGAGTGCTCCTGAAGGTTGTGACCGATACCGGGAATGTAGGAAGTAGCCTCCATTCCGTTGGTAAGTCTTACTCTGGCGATCTTACGAAGCGCAGAGTTAGGCTTCTTAGGGGTAGTGGTAGTAACCTTGGTGCAAACGCCTCTTCTCTGAGGTGCAGACTGGTCGATGGGTGCGTTCTTAAGAGCGTTGAAGCCCTTCTGAAGTGCGGGAGACTTAGACTTGTAGGTCTTGTCGGAACGACCCTGCTTAACGAGCTGGTTAAAGGTTGGCATGATTTTCCTCCTTTCACTAAAAATAATAAAAATATTTGTTTACTGTCAAAATGGCATAGTTCGCCCACTTGCACAGTTACAACACATTTTAACACTAAATAATATTTTTGTCAATAGTTTTTATAAATTTTCTCACATTTGATGATTTTCTTTTTCATTTATGTCTACTATTTATATATTTTCCACAATTCGAGCGACAAAAAACTGCCCCGCCGATCAAGGAGGGGCAGTTTATTATATTTATTTTAGTGAAAATTACTCAACTATCGCCTTCGCAATACCAAGTCCGCTGTTACCGAGGATCTTGATAATATTGCCAAGCAGCTCCATCTCCTCAAGAGGAATATTGGTAAAGTCGAGAATTACGGTCTGAGAATCGGGAACCGACGCTCTGATTTTAAGAGAAATATTGTCCTTTCCGTAGTAGTCAACGGTGGCCTTGATGATCTCCTGGATTCGTGTGGTGATGTTGGGGTCAACGCTTCTGCGGAATACGAACTTAACAGTCTTTGAGGTGTATGCGTACTTGCCGTCCTTCATCTCGGGCATAGCATTCTTTGCCTTAGCCTTTGCCTCCTCGTTCTCACGGCGGATGCGCTCAAGCTCGGCCTGACGAATAGCCTCAATAGCCTTTTCTTCCTCTATCCTTCTCTGTCTCTCGGCCTCGATGCGCTCCTCCTCTTCCTTCTGACGGGCGATTCGTGCGTTTTCTGCCTCAAGTCTGTGCTGCTCCTCAATAGCCATACGTGCAGCCTCGGCAAGTCTCTCACGCTCGCTGGCCTCGGCACGAAGCTGAAGCTCGATCTGCTCACGGAGCTTCATCTCCTCGGTGCGACGGCGAGCCTCCTCCGCATCTCTGGCAGCTGCCTCACGCTGAGTCATCTCAAGCAGATGCTCGTACTCAAGACGAAGTCTTTCCTGCTCTGCTCTCGCCTCGGTTAAGATCTCCTCGCTCTCACGGCGGAGCTGTTCACTCTCGCGGCGAAGCTGGTCATACTTACGGCGAAGCTCAACAAGCTCCTCCTCTGCCTTCTCTCTCGCACGGGTCTCGTATTCAAGACGGATCTTGATCTCAAGCTCGGCACGGATGTCAGCAACACGGTCAGCTATGCTGATCTGCTGGGTTTTGGGCTCGTAAACGGTGGGTTCCTCAATTACGGGTTCCTCGGTCGGAAGAGCAATGCTCTCCCCTACGGGTTCTTCTTCGACGATGGGTTCATCAACGATGGGTTCCTCAACGATAGGCTCTTCTTCAATCACAGGCTCTTCGATGATAGGCTCTTCCTCGATAATAGGCTCTTCAACAACCTCATCCACCGCAAGCGGTCCCCCTTCCCCAACAGGGAAGGCTTCGATAGGCTCCTCGGGAATTTCCTCTGCGGGAGAATTCTCGTCAAATATATCAAGCTCCTCGAATTCAAGCTCCTCTACAGGCTCGGAGTCGTCGGCTGCCTCAAGATCCTCGAAAATGTCGAACTCCGCAGGCTCTTCGGTCGGAAGAGTAACGCTCGCCCCTACGGATTCCTCTTCAATGATAAGCTCTTCCTCGATGATAGGCTCCTCGATGGGCTCTTCCTCGATGATGGGTTCATCAACAACCTCATCCACCGCAAGCGGTCCCCCTTCCCCAACAGGGAAGGCTTCGATAGGCTCCTCGGGGATTTCCTCTGCCTCGGCTTCGCTGATCTCGTCGGCGATCTCTTCAAGAGTGGACTCCTCGGTCTCCTCGGCTGCCGCCTCTACCACAAGGCGTGCCTTCTCCATAGCACGTGCGAACTCGTCGTTCTCGGGAGTTATGTAGGGTACCTCCTCCTTGGCAGGCTGGGTTCTTGCCTCAATTCTCTTGCCGAGCAGGTCTGCAATGCGCTCCTCAAGCTCAAAGGTCTCGGGAGCAAGCTCAAAATCGCTCTCAACCTTGGTAAGCTCGCCACGCTTTGCCGCGCGCTTAATAACGTCACGCCATTCGGTAACCTTTTTTCTGCCCATAGAGTTATGATACTTGTCCTTACCCGCGGTGAGAAGATATCTGTACTCTCTCTCTCGGATCTTCTGATCCACGTCCTCGCCAAGCTCGAAGAGAATATTACCTTCATTATATTCACCCTCGGTCGCCTCAAGGCGTGTCCACTTCACCCAGAAGTCACGGGGTGCGCTGACAGCGTCGATAAGCATAAGTCGGCGATAGGTCACGTTATCCGAAACGTGCTCCATATAGGTACTCGATGCAAACATCATAATAAGCTCAACCGAGCTGTCTGCAATTCCACAAACGCCGGTAGCAGACTCGATGGCAGAGGTAAGCTGTCTTGCCATCTCATTCATAAAGGAAGTGGGATATTTAAAGGCAATTCTGTCAAGATCGCCGCCAACTGCGTCAATGCGGATCTTAACCATGCCCTCGTTATTAGAAATAAAATCCATAGATTCGCCTCCAAAACATATTATATCATCTTATATTGTAACATATAAAATTTAAAATTGCAATAGTTTTTCTGCCATTGACAAAAAAAGCTTAATGGTGTATACTAATTGTTGTGAAAAGTCGGAAATTTCGGTGAAAGGAGAGAAAATTATGCTGCCCGAAGGCTTTTTAAGCAGAATGAAAACTATTCTCGGCGAGGATTTTCCCGCCTTTGAGCAGGCTCTCGGCGAAGAAAACGTGCGCGCGGTGAGGGTTAACACCACAAAAATTTCGGTAGAGGATTTTCTTTCGAGGACTGCCCTTTCGCTCTCCCCTATTCCCTATGCCCCGGACGGATTTATTCCCGAGTGCTGTGAGGGCATCGGCAGAACTCCCGAGCATCACGCAGGTATGTTCTATGTGCAGGATCCCGGCGCTATGGCAACCGTTAAGGCTCTTGATATAAAGGAAGGCTGGCGTGTTCTCGACGCCTGCGCAGCTCCCGGCGGCAAGGCATCGCAGCTGGCGAGCGCTATCGGTGAGGAGGGCGTTCTTCTCGCCAATGAGTACCTGCCCAAGAGGGCTAAAATAATTGTAAGCAATTTCGAGAGGCTTGGTATAAAAAACGCCGTTGTGACCTCTCTTGACACCGCAAGGCTTTCGGAGATGTTCTCCTCCTACTTTGACCTTGTGCTTTGCGACGCACCCTGCTCGGGCGAGGGTATGTTCAGAAAGTATGACGAGGCGGTCAGCGAATGGAGCGAGGACAACGTCAGGCTCTGCGCCGCAAGGCAGAGCGAGATCCTTGAAAACCTTTCGGGCCTTGTCCGTGGCGGCGGCTATCTTCTCTACTCCACCTGCACCTATTCGGCGGAGGAAAACGAGGCGGTCGTTAACGAGTTTTTGAAAAATCACAGCGAATTTTCACTCTGTCCCGTTGATGAAAAAATGCGCTCCGCAACCGCCGACGGACTTTTCGGATTGACCGACGCAAGACGCTTTTATCCTCACCTGGCAAAAGGCGAGGGACAGTTCATTGCATTGATGAAAAAGGACGAAAATTCGGGTAGTTTGCCAACTATACTTTACAAAGAGAATATAAAATCACCCTCAAAGGATGAAATTGCGGCTACGAAAAGGTTTATTTCCGATAACATTTCGGGAGAGATTTCGGGCAGATTTATCAAATGGGGAGAGTATATTGCTCTCATTCCTCACGACCTGCCTCTGCCGCCCTATTCGGTGTTTATGCCGGGTGTCGTGCTTGGCGAGGTGAAAAAGGGGAATTTCTTCCCTCATCATCAGCTCTTCTCGGCTTACGGCAGTCGGTTTAAGCGAAAAGAGCCTCTTTCGGCGACAGATCCCAGGGTAGAAAAATATCTTCACGGCGAGGAGATCGAGACAACAATTACCGACAACGGCTGGTGCTGTGTAACCTACGAGGGCGTGGCTCTCGGCGGCGGTAAGATCAGCGGCGGAAAAATCAAAAATCATTACCCAAAAGGGTTAAGGAATAAATAATATTATAAAGGACGGTAAATAAAATGAACAACATTCTTGCATCAGTAGGCGGCATGCCTATCACCGAGGAGGACGTAAACGAGTTCCTCCAGGGTCTTGGCCCCAGAGGTCAGAGCTACAACAATCCCGAGGGCAGAAAGGTAGTGCTTCAGCAGCTTATCGCAAGCAAGCTTCTGCTTCTTGAGGCAAAAAGAAATCTCTTCGAGGCAGAGCCCGAGTTCAAGGCTCAGCTTGCGAAGCTTCGTGACAGCCTGCTTGTAAACTACGCAACCGAGAAGGCTATCAGCGGCGCAAAGGTAAGCGACGAGGATGCGCTCAACTACTACAATGAGAACAAGGAGAGATTTATCTCCGAGGAATCTGTAAACGCAAGCCATATTCTCGTTGACAGCGAGGAGCTGGCAAATGAGCTGCTTACAAAGATCGAGGCAGGCGAGATCTCCTTCGAGCAGGCGGCGATGGAAAATTCCTCCTGTCCCTCCAAGGAAAACGGCGGAAATCTCGGTGATTTTGGCAGAGGACAGATGGTTCCCGAGTTTGACGTGGCGGTATTCGGTATGGAAGAAGGCGAGATCTCCAAGGCTCCCGTTAAGACTCAGTTCGGCTATCACTTAATCAAGCTTAACAAGAAAAATCCCGCAGAGGAGATCCCCTTCGCAGAGATCGCTCCCGAGATCAAGGACGCACTCCTTCAGGAGAAGCGCCACGCAGCATACGAATCCAAGATCAATCAGCTGAAGATCCTCTTCCCTGTTGACATTGTATGATCGCCGACTACGAGCTTTTAAAAAAGCGATTTTCAGAGCTTGCGCGCAAGTCCTATAATTCGGGCATATTCACCTTTACCGATTTCCTCGGACTTGCGGAGCAATCGGCTTTTGACGAGATAAAAAGAGAGCTTCGTGGCATACCCTACGAGGCGTTCGGCGGAGCCGAAGGCTCCGAGCGTGTGGTTATCCGCTTCGGATCGGAGGAGGAGCTTGGCTATGAGCTGCCCTTCCCTATCTCTATTATCAAGGCCGAGCCGCAGAGTCAGAAATATGCCGACAGGCTGACTCACCGTGACTTTCTCGGCGCACTTTTGAACCTTGGCATCGAGCGTGACACCCTCGGCGATATTGTAATAATCGACAACGTGGGATATATTTTCGCCCTCGAGAATATGGCGGGCTATATTGCCGAAAATCTTATAAAAGTCAAGCGCACCGATATTGATGCAAAGGTCATCGACACTCTTCCCGAGGGTCAGCTCTACCGCACCGAGCGAAAGACCGTGCAGATAAGCGGCGAGCGGCTGGATGCGGTGATAGCAAGATGCTTCTCGATGTCGAGAGAGGATGCGCAGCTGCTCTTTAAAAAGCGGTTGGTTTTTGCCGACGGACGTGAGATCGACAGCCCATCCTATGCGCCGAAGGAAAATCAGAAGATCAGCGTGCGTGGTCAGGGCAGATTTATCTATCTCGGCGTGCAATCGCTGTCCAAAAAGGGCAAGCTTAACGTGGCATTAGACGTATACGTATAAAGGGGCTGTCACATTTGACGAGAACGAAAAAAACCGAAAAGGATATGAAAAAA
>CAZUJY010000110.1:0-6000 GCA_964620565.1 uncultured Ruminococcus sp.
ATGATCTCACGCTGTTTATTCATTACGTTGTCATACTGCAGTACATATTTACGGATGGAGAAGTTACGGCCTTCCACCTTTTTCTGTGCGCCTTCGATGGAGCGGGTGATCATTCCTGCTTCGATCGGCTCGTCTTCCTCAACGCCCAGTCTCTGCACCACGTTCTGCATTCTGTCGCCGCCAAAGAGTCTCATCAGCTCGTCTTCCAGAGAAATGCAGAACTGAGTTTTACCAGGGTCTCCCTGACGTCCGGAACGGCCTCGCAGCTGGTTGTCGATACGTCTGGATTCGTGACGCTCGGTGCCGAGAATATAAAGACCGCCCGCCTCTCTTACACGGTTAGCCTCGGGAGCGATAGCCTCACGGTGCTTTGTGTAAAGCTCACGGTACATAGCTCTCGCCTCATTGACAGCCTCGTCCTCGGAGGGAGCAGAGCTGGTCGCCATAGCGATAAGTCCCTCTTCAATACCTGCCTTACGCATCTCTGCCTTAGCCATATATTCGGGGTTACCGCCGAGCATAATATCGGTACCACGTCCTGCCATGTTGGTAGAGATGGTAACCGATCCGAATCGACCTGCCTGAGCAACGATCTCGGCCTCCTTTTCGTGATGCTTTGCGTTAAGCACGGTATGGGGGATTCCCGCCTTCTTAAGAACGGCGGAAAGCTCCTCGGATTTATCAATGGATACAGTACCCACAAGCACGGGCTGACCCTTTTCACGGCAGGCCTTGATCTGCTCTACGATGGCATTGATCTTGCCACGGTAGGTGGTGTAAACCGAGTCGTTCTGATCTATTCTGATCATAGGCTTGTTTGTGGGAACCTCAACTACGTCAAGGGCGTAAATTGTCTTGAACTCGTCCTCCTCGGTAAGCGCCGTACCGGTCATACCCGACAGCTTTCCGTACATACGGAAGTAGTTCTGGAAGGTGATTGTCGCAATAGTGCGGCTCTCACGCTGAACGTCAACGCCCTCCTTGGCCTCGATAGCCTGGTGCAGACCGTCGTTGTAGCGACGTCCGGGCATAAGACGGCCGGTGAATGCGTCAACTATAAGAACGCTGCCGTCCTTAACGATATAGTCCACCTCGTTCTTCATAACGCCGTGAGCCTTGATAGCTATATTAACGTGATGATAGATGCTTGTGTTCTCGGGGTCGGAGAGGTTTTCAATACCGAAGAACTTCTCGGCCTTTGCGATACCGTGCTGGGTGAGAACGGCAGTTCTGGCCTTTTCGTCTACGATAAAGTCCTCGTCGTAAACGTCAAGATCCTGCTTCGAATCAACCTCCTTGATAACGAAGCGGGACATAGTTCTTACAAGTCTGTCCGCCATAGCGTAAAGGTCGGTGGACTTAGATCCCTGACCCGAAATGATAAGGGGAGTTCTCGCCTCGTCGATAAGGATAGAGTCCACCTCGTCAATGATTGCAAAGTTATGCCCTCTCTGCACCATTCTCTCCTTGTAGACCACCATGTTGTCACGGAGATAGTCGAAGCCGAGCTCGTTGTTGGTACAGTAGGTAATATCCGCGGCATAAGCCGCCTTCTTTTCAAGATGCTTCTGACCGTGAACGATAAGTCCGGTGGTCAGACCGAGGAAGCCGTACACATGGCCCATCTCGTCGGAGTCACGCTTTGCAAGGTAATCGTTTACGGTAACGATGTGAACGCCCTTGCCGGTAAGCGCATTAAGATATGCGGGCAGGGTAGCGACGAGTGTCTTACCCTCACCGGTCTTCATCTCTGCGATACGTCCCTGGTGGAGAAGAATACCGCCTATAAGCTGAACACGGAAGGGACGCTTGCCGAGAACTCTCTCGTCAGCCTCTCTTACAAGTGCAAATGCCTCGGGAAGAATATCGTCAAGAGTCTTGCCGTTTGCAAGATCGCCCTTGAGCTTATCTGTATATGCCTTCATTTCGCTGTCGGTCATTGCACGGAACTTATCGGCAAGACCCTCGATAGCGTCTACAAGAGGCATAATTCTCTTTATCTGCTTTTCGCTGTAGCTTTTAAAAAGTGAGTTGAAAATACCCATTTTCAAAAATTCCTTTCGTAAAGGTAACATTTTTAACCAATCTATTATAGCACACAAAAACAAAAAAATAAAGGCTAATTTGTAAAAATATTATATTTTATTGCATTTATCCAAGCTTTATGGTACAATAAAAGAAAAAAACGGTATGGAAAATGAAAGAAATAAACGTAGTATTGATGTGTCCCGAGATCCCGCAGAATACAGGAAATATATCCCGCACCTGCGCTGTGACAGGGGCGAGATTACATATAATCAAGCCCATTGGCTTTGAGATCTCCGACCGCACCTTAAAGCGTGCGGGCCTTGATTATTGGGATAAGCTTGATGTGACGTATTATGAAAACTATGAGGATTTTCTCAGGCAGAACGAGGGTGCAGAAATGTACTTCTTCTCCGCACACGGCAAAAATTCTCATACGGATATCGACTATCCGAGCGGCGCATTTCTGGTTTTCGGCAGAGAATCGGTAGGGCTTCCAAAGGAGATAGTCGACGCGAATTTCGACAAAAGCGTGCGTATTCCAATGCGCAAAACGCTCCGTTGTCTTAACCTGTCAAACTCGGTGGCTATCGCCGTTTACGAGGTGTTAAGACAGAATAATTTTGATGGACTTGAGTAGGAGGAGGTAGAATATGAAGAAAAGTAAAAAAAGCAAACTCTACAATCAAATTCTTGGCATTCTTTTTTTGCTCTATGCCGCAGGGTTCGGGTTCTTCCTTTCACTGACGCTGTTCTCGGGCTTCTTTAGCCCATTTGAAGTAGCTGTTGGAGTTGCGGGCATTATTGCTAGCTACTACCTTTCAATTATCATTCACGAGGGCGGTCATCTCGTGTTTGGCTTGATTGCGGGCTATGGCTTTTCTTCCTTCCGTATAGCGAGCGTTATGTGGGTAAAGCAGGATGGACGTATCAGACTGCGTCGCTTTAAGCTGGCAGGCTCGGGCGGTCAATGCCTTATGACTCCTCCGCGGGGCTCTGAAACTAAAGGACAAACTGTGCTTTATAATATGGGCGGTGTAATTGCCAATCTTATTCTTTCGGTAGCTTTTGCGCTCCTTTACTATCTTTCTCTCAATACGGTTTTACTTGCGCTGATATTCCTGCTCGGTGCGGCCGTATCCTTCTTTGTTGCAATTACGAACGGTATTCCTTTTAACGCAGGTGTAATTGTAAACGATGGTATGAACGCTATACAACTTCTTAAAGACCCGGATGCCAAGGATGCCTTCCGTAAGCAGCTACTTATGAATGCTGCGCAGAACAGGGGCATGCCTACTGTCGATATGCCCGACGAATGGTTTACTTTGTCTGAGGGGGCGGATATGCAGAATACTCACTGTGCCTCAATCGCCGTTTTTTCGGCGGGCAGATCGCTTGATAGGCTTGACACCCTGACTGCAGAGAGGGATATCGAGATCCTTTTGAATTCCGATTATAACATCAGTGGATTACACAGAAATCTCCTTACCTGCGATTTGATTTTCTGCCGTCTTATCAATTCCGATGCTCCTGACATCTCGGGTCTGCTCACTCCCGAACTTGATAAATTTATGCGATCGATGAAAAATTATCCAAGCATCCTTCGCACAAGATACGCCATTGCTCTCCTTGTGACAGGGGATAATAAAACGGCGGAAAAAATAACTGCCGAATTTGATAAGGTTGCAAAAAAACATCCCTATCCTTGCAATATTGAGGTGGAACGTGGATTGATAGATAAGGTACTTGAAAAATTCAAAACCAAAATATAAAACAGGGCAGAAAACTTAGATGAAGTATACCAATATACATAAAGCCATCTTTCTCTCAAGACCGAACCGCTTCATTGCGGAGTGCCTGCTAGAGGGTAAGCAGGTGACCGTTCACGTTAAGAATACCGGCCGTTGCCGTGAGCTTCTTCTGCCCGGTGCGACCGTCTATCTTGAGGAGCCGTCGGGCCGTGAGCGAAAGACGAAATATGACCTTGTAGCTGTTGAAAAGCGACTTTCCGACGGCAGCACTTTACTTATCAATATGGACTCCCAGGCGCCTAACGAGGCGGCGGCAGAGTTTCTTAAATTGGGCGTTCTGTTTCCCGATGCGACAAGCATTCGCCGTGAGGTGACAAAGGGAAATTCCAGATTCGACTTTTTGATAGAGCAGGGAGAAAAAATCACCTTCCTTGAGATCAAGGGCTGCACCCTTGAAAATGACGGTATAGCCTCCTTTCCCGATGCTCCCACCGAGCGTGGAGTAAAGCATATCGAGGAGCTTATCGCCTTAAAAAACGATGGCTATGGCGCAGCCGTTCTCTTTGTGATTCAGATGAAGGGAATAACAGAGTTCCGCCCAAATGACAAGACTCACAGAGCCTTTGGCGACGCCCTTCGCAGAGCGGCAGCGGCAGGAGTTGACATTCTTGCCTACGACTGTACCGTTACCCCCGACACTATGACCGTCGACCAACCTATAGAGGTAAAATTATGATTAAAATTATGTTCGTCTGCCCATAGCCTTCCCCTTGAGGGGAAGGTGTCACCGTATGTGACGGATGAGGTGGAAGAACAGAAGGATACACTATGACCAAAATTATGTTCGTATGTCACGGCAATATCTGCCGCCAGCCTTCCCTGTTGGGGAAGGGGGACCGCACGGGGTTCCCCGAAGCGAGCGTTGTCGAGCTTTGGGGGTTCTCGATAGCGGTGGATGAGGTGACTGCTTGCTATTATTCAGAAAGGAACAGATATGACCAAAATTATGTTCGTATGTCACGGCAATATCTGCCGCAGTCCTATGGCAGAATTCGTTTTCCGTGATATGATAAAAAAGCGTGGTCTTGAAAACAGGATCACCGCCGTATCAAGCGCCACCTCCACCGAGGAGATTGGAAATGACACCCACCGTGGCACAAAGGCGATTCTCACCAAATATTCCATACCCTTCGCTCGCCGTGAGGCGGTTCAGCTGACCCGCTCCGACTATGGAAAATACGATCTTTTCGTAGGTATGGACAGCTACAATATCCGCAATATGCTGCGTATCTTCGGCTCCGATCCCGACGGAAAGGTGATAAAGCTTCTTGACCTTACCGACCGAGGCGGCGACGTAGCCGATCCTTGGTACACGGGCAACTTTGAGGCAACCTACCGTGACGTTACCGAGGGCTGCGAGGCACTTATTAAAAAGCTGATATGAAAGCCTTCCCCAGCGAAGCGTGTTGGGGAAGGGGGACCGCCTTTGGCGGTGGATGAGGAAAAAAAGCCCCGAGCCAACAAGCTCGGGGCTTTAAAATTAAAGGTTATAATACTTATCAAACTCAGCGGGATGAGGGATCTTAGACATCTCGGAGCACTCGGCTCTCTTGGTCTTGATAAAGCTCTTAAGCAGCTCCTCGGGGAATACGCCGCCTGCGGTGAGGTAGTCGTGATCAGCCTCGAGAGCATCAAGAGCGGCATCAAGAGATGTAGGCAGACCCTTAAGCTTTGCCTTCTCCTCGTCGGAGAGGTGGAAGAGGTTGAAGTCATAGGGACCCCAGCCCTCCTTGTGAGGATCGATCTTATTCTTAACGCCGTCAAGACCTGCCATAAGGATAGCCGCATAGCAGAAGTAGGGGTTGCAGGTAGCGTCGGGGTTACGAAGCTCAAATCTGCGCTTGTCGGGGCTCTTTGCGTATGCGGGGATTCTGATAACCGCAGATCTGTTAGAGGTAGCGTAGCCAACGGTTACGGGAGCCTCAAAGCCGGGAACAAGTCTCTTGAAGGAGTTGGTAGAGGGGTTAGTGATAGCGCAGAGAGATGCGATATGCTTCAGAATACCGCCCATGAAATAGTGCGCAGTCTCGGAGAGATGAGCGTAGCCGTTATCGTCGGAGAATACGGGCTCGCCATCCTTGAAGAGAAGCATATGCACGTGCATACCGCTGCCTGCCTCGCCGTAAATGGGCTTGGGCATAAAGGTTGCGCTCTTGCCGTACTT
>CAZUJY010000111.1:0-5964 GCA_964620565.1 uncultured Ruminococcus sp.
ACTTGCTGTACTGCTTGCAAGTATCGTCTCCTCGCTTCGCCCAATACCGCATGCGCGGTATGCAGTGGGTCCAGGGTTCTCCGACGGCTCGAAAATATAGTCGCTTGCAGTCGCCTACGATACTCGGCTCGGCAATCTCCTTATTTTCATCGGGCACGTCACCGAAAACGACAGTTAATCGTTTTCGCCTCGTTTACCCTGGGGGTGCACCAAGTATTTAACGCACATTTTTTCTTTTGTGACATCAAGATTAGTGTCAAATCTTCGCTTTAAAGTCAATTTTGTCTCTTTTCTACCCCCTATTGACTGTGCTCGAAAAATGTGATATAATGGTGAAAAAAGCAAAGTTTGGGAGAAAAATATGAGAAGAGTAATCAAAGACGTTCTGTTTGTGGGCGTGTTGGTTTGTATGTCCATTGCGCTGCTTGTCACGATTATCGGAGTTGTTGGAATCGTGCAAACATATAAGGTAGGAACTATTGATCTGGCGTTTGCGGCGGCGCTGTTTTCGGTTGTATCGGGCTTGACGTCCATAGGCAGCTTGGTTGTGGCTATATTTACTATAGTAAACGATTCGGTATCTAACGTTCGATCATATTATGAGGCGTGCGAGGACGAAAAGATAACAAAAGCGAGACATCTACTTTATAAATACAGAGATTTTATGATTGAAGAGGGCATAAGTGTTTGTCACAAAAATCCTAATTTCGATGAAATTGCAAGTAAATATTCAAGTGATGAGGACGAGACGCCCCTGACCGAGAAAAATATCAGAGAGGCTGCATCAAAAATGGCAAACTTCTATCAGATGTGGGGTCTTTTACATAAAAACGGATTGCTCCCAGGATGGGTATTTGGTACGTCGGCAGGAAAAAATCTTATTCGAATTTACGACACCATCGAGGATATTATTGCGGAAAAAAGAAAGAAAAACGCCCTTTACGGTGAAGAGTTTGTTATTCTTTGTGAGAAGATCAGAAGAAGAAACAAAATTAAACTTGATAGCGTTAAAAATTATCTCAGAAAAAGGGAAGTAGAAATCCCTGAGAATTGTCCCGTAGAAGAAATGTAAGACCAAATAAACATGGCGGCCTATATAGCTTAGGCCGCCTAAATGTTATCTATTGTTTGCAAAAATGGTCTTTTATCTTTGTTTTGCCTTATTCGTTTTCTTCTTTTTAGATTTGAAAATTTGATTTCTGAACAGAATGATATTCATAACTATGAAGAATAGAATCAGGATAATAAAGGTAAGTATAGGCTTTGAGGGGGCCAGGTTTGCAAGGAGCATAAGCGGGAAGCCAAACACTATCGCAGGGAAGTTCTGGTAAACCATATTATCCGCCGCAGGAGTCTTGAATTCGCCGTCAACCTCACGAAGAAGAATGGTGCCTGTGCTGGCTGTACCCGTAAGCATACCGTACATCATAAGGAATTGCTCCTCCTCATAATCGGGGAACAGCTTTTTGCAAACGATACGAAGGTATACGTAGGTGATAATCAGACCGACAATACCGAGAATGAGCATAACGCCCCAATAGCTCTTAAGCTCGTCGAGTCTGATCGCCGCAACGCCTGCCACAACCATAAGATCAAAGAAAAAGTTTGAGCTTCGTGTCAAAAGGAAGTTGTTTATGTACTTGCGTTTCATAAGGCCGGTCTTGCGGAGAAGAGAAACAACGCCCTTTACAACGGTGGCTCCGATAACTCCAAGCAGGAAGTTGAAGCCGTATATAGTTGCCTTCATATTGGGGAGAATAAGACCGAGAACATACATAATGATATATGCGATAACATATGCAGCCACGATAAACGAGATCTGAATAGTCATCTTATCTACGCTTTCCTGCATAGGAATTTCGCCCTCTGTCTCAACAGCCTCCGTCTGATCGCTGCCGTCTGTTCTCTTGGATTTTACAAGCTTTCCGTTTCTCTTTCGGATATTAAGATGAACTACGCCGCCAAGAGCAGCGGAGATAAATCCGAGAGCTGCAATGGTGAGACCAAAGCCTGCGCCACCCTCAAAGCCTTGGCTTTCATAGATAATTCCATAATTGAGAGCCTGCCCGGTGCCTTGTCCGTAGCCAAAGGGAAGAAGCAGACCTGAAGCCATAAAGAAATCGGGAATAAACAGAAGGGCTGTAACAATAGTGATTGCCATACCCACCCATCCCTGAAGAAGATAGGTGGAAACGGTGGTAACACCGGTGTCAAAAATCTCAACAGCACGTGCCTTTGTCAGCTTTTTCTCGCTGGTCTTAAGCGAGGAGGCGATAAATCCAAGCGCAAGCGAGTGATATGTAATGATTTCAAGATTCTTAGTACCGCTCTCACCAAAAATGGGCGCATCAAACATTACATTGCCCGTGATCGCTTTATAAATAGCCGCTATGATAAGCAGAACCGTTCCGCCGATAACCGACGTAGGAATAAGCGAGTTGCGGAGAAGGGGAATTTTCCTTCTCAAAGTATTGCCTACTAAAAGGCTTCCCGTTAAAACAGCAAAGAGCAGTATCCAGCTCCAAACCTCAGAGTCCCAAAAATTTAACATTTTCGTCTCCTTTTCTAATGTTTTTGTATCTGTTATAAATATGTACGTATTTCAGCGCACAGAAGCGCTTATTGCCTTTAAGCTGATAGATCTTACCGCAGTGGTAGATATTAAGCTTGTTTCTGCCGAGAACGGTTATAGCAGAGCATTCGTCAAAGGCAAAGGCTTTAGTCGCATCGTTTATCTTGATTTCGATCCGATCGCCGAAAAGAGAGATCTCAGCCCGTGGACATAGCGGTATTTTTTTCTTTCCCGCAATAACCTCTTTTATTTCTGCACAGTCCCGGTACACAGACTTGTCGGTATATTTCGAAAGATCCAGAGAATTCACATAATCGCTCTGGGCATTATACCAATCCAGCACGAAGCGGTGAGGAAAATCGCAGTTAATACCACGCAGCTCTTTATTCGGCATATAACGGATACGCTTGCCGCATTTTTTACACTCGATAACATCGCCGGAGCTTTCCAAAACGGATAATCCGCAATCGGGGCAGGTATAGATCGCTCTCTCAAGATATTCTGCCAGATGCCCGCTCTTGAATTCGGCGTCACCCCTCGCCTCGTTGACGTAAAGCTCGGTTTTGATCTCCTCAAAGAGCTGGTCGTCGGTCATATTGGCGTATTCCTCGGGCTCGATAACTCTTGAAACGTAGCCACGCATCCTGCCTCGCCTTGTAACGTCGCTCCATCTGGGCTGAACGCCGTAGCCGCCCTCTATTTTGAACAGAAGTATTGGCATACTAAGCTTTCTTGCTAAAGACGCAATAGTGGGCGCCATATATACCGTTTCACCGCTGTAGGTACGGTTTCCCTCGGGAGCTATGGCGATACTGCCGCCCTCTTTAGCCACACGTATACAGTTAAGGATCGCTTTAATATCGGTTGTCTGCTTTTTAATGGGAATCGGCTCAACCAGATACTTGATCAGAGAGGATACCCAGCCGTTAGAAAAAATATCCTCTGTGGCAAGGTAGTATATAGGCTTATTGAATGCTATGCCAACAAAGAATTGGTCAAATGCCGTCTGATGATTATATAAAATAAGATAGGGACGCTTCGCCTTTTCTCTGAATTTTTCAACTCTTATTCCGTACTTGATCCTGCACAGCAGATTGATAGGCAGACGGAGAATTGCGTGCACAACCTTATGGCGAAATTTAAGCCACTTTTTATTTTTCTTTTTGTTATTTGGTTTCATAACTGACTCCTTAAACAAGGCAATTATATCACTTTTTCAGTAAATAGTCAATAAAAAAAGCTATTTTGTTAACAATTTCCGCTATTTTGTAGCGTTATTTTATGGTATAATTAATTTAAAAAGGGGATCATACGGCTGATACCAAAAGTTTTTATTGAAAATAAAAGAACAATTTGGTATAATGTAAGTGGCGGTTCTCTATTGGTAAGCAAATAAAAGAAAAGGAAGAAAAAATGAATTTTTTACTTAATACGACTGATGCTGCGACCGAGTCGATAAATTGGTCCGCTGTGCTGGACACCGTGCTGTCCTGGTGCCTTAATACAGGTGTTAAAATCTTGATTTCTCTTTTGATCCTGTTTGTCAGCTTCAAGGTGATAAATTACGTATCAAGAAGAATAGAAAAGCGTGCGCAGAAAAACGAAAAGCTCGATAAGACCCTTGTGAAAACACTGACCTACGTGGGTAAGATTGCGGCTAAGATCGTTATAGCTATCTGCCTCGTCGGTTATCTCGGTATTGATACAAGCGGACTTACAGCTCTCGTTACCTCTCTAGGCGTTTGCGCAGGTTTGGCGGTAAACGGCGCGCTGTCGAACTTTGCGGGTGGCGTATTGATCATATTTACACGTCCGTTTAAGGTTGACGATTATATTGAGGTTGAGGGAAGCGGCATCGCAGGTACGGTTGAGGAGATCAGAATCGTAACTACCAAGCTGTGTACTCCTGATAACAAGGTCATCTACGTTCCCAACGGCACCCTTTCTAACTCCAACATTATTAACTATTCCGAGAAGAACACACGCAGAGTGGACTTTTCTTTCTCCATCTCTTACGAGAGCGACTTCGAGCTGGCAAAGGAGCTTGTTCTCGCTTTGCTGTCGGCTCACGAGCTGGTGCTTGACAATCCTGCCCCCTTCGCAAGAGTAAGCGGACACGCATCGAGCAGCATCACCATTACGGCACGTGCCTGGGTAAAGAGCGAGGATTATTGGACTGTTAAGTGGGATATTACCGAAGCTTGCAAAAAGGTGTTCGATAAAAACAACATTGAGATTCCCTATAACAAGCTAGACGTAAAGATCAAAAACTCATAAAATGTAAATTATACATTACAAAAAGGTGTTAAAATGGCGGAAATTTGGGATCTGGTTGATAAGAACGGTAATGCCACAGGAATAAAGTGGTCAAGAGATGATCACAACAAAATACCCGAGGGCTTATTCCACCCCTGCGTTGAAGTATGGGTGAGAGTAGGGGATAAGCTTCTCATTGCTCGCCGTCACCCCGATAAAAGCGAGGGCTTAAAATATGATGCCCCGGGAGGAGCTGTGGTTTCAGGTGAGGAGCTTACAGCAGCTGCGGCAAGGGAGCTTTTTGAAGAGGTTGGTATAAATGCCGATCCCGAGGAGCTTGAATATCTTGGCGCCGTCACCAGTAGAGTCGGGTATGCGGTCAGCTACCTGTTAAAGCTTGAGAGCCTTCCCGATCTTACGCTTCAGCCTACCGAGGTGGTGGGTTATAAGATGGTGAGCCGTGACGAGCTTGATCTGATGACCGATCAGCTTTGTGCAAACTGCGCCAAGCGTTATCTTACCTACCGGAACCGACTTTTTGGATAATCACGGCGGGCTGATCCGACAAATATCGGGTCAGCCTGTTTTTTTCTCTGTTTGGTAAGCAGAAATAAATACCATTTATTATTGACATTTTTCGACCCGGGTGTTATAATTAAGTTAGAAAGGTATTTTGCATCAGTGAAAGGATATAAATTATGGCTAATCAGAAGGTTCGTAACGCAGGTATAATCGCAGCAATTCTTGCGATAGTAATTATAATTGTTGCCTATGCTTTTGTTGGCAGCGTTGATCTCGTATTCAAGAATGGGGGCATGGAGTCCTACCGTATTGAGGATGCGGGCATTTTCTCCGAGCTTGCTGTTCCCGAGGACGGAACCGTGTACGTTTATACCACCGATGGCGGTGAGGTTGAGTTTGGCGATACTATGGAATTCAGGGTTGAGATCGCTAAGGTCGTGTTTATGAACTTCATCAATTTTGAGTGGCAGGAGCACGATAACTACATAGAGCTTCACGCTAAATAATTTTTCCTTGCAATAACAAAGGGGCTGTCACATTTGACGAGAACGAAAAAAACCGAAAAGGATATGAAAAAAGCTTTAGGCAAGAGAGAATAAAACGAACTCGCTCTA
>CAZUJY010000112.1:0-5853 GCA_964620565.1 uncultured Ruminococcus sp.
TTTCCCATAAAAAATATGCACCTCCAAAAGTGTCTAACTTTTGGGGTGCATATCAGAAGCGAGCCCTTTTCTTACTTTAAATTTATTTGATTTCAGCAGTATCATCATTCCGATTTTTCGCCTTGATCTTCGAAAAATCAATAGCCTTCGGCATATTCCAGCGGAATACGGTAGCGCACATTCTGATAATAAAAGTAACAGCCATACAGGACAGCGTTCCCACCACGTCGGCAGACGCCATTCCCTTCATAATCACGCCTGCGATAAGATAGTAGGTGCCCGAGCCGATAATACATGCGATGGCGTATACTCTCTTGCGGAGAATGAGCGGGATCTCACCCAGAATAACGTCACGGATAATACTGCCGCCAACCGAGGAGATAAAGCCCATCGTGATTGCGACGAAGGGACCAAGCACAAGGTAAGCGCCCGTTCCCGCGGATGCGAATACGCCAAGACCGAGAGCATCGAGGACGTTGTTGATTTTGCCAACGGTTTCTTCCTCTCTTACGTACTTGTCCTTGAGGAAATATGCTATCCAAAATACCGCAAAAGCCGTCAAAGTGCAAACAATTATTTCCATTTTGAGTTCTGTAAAGAATGCGGGAAGTTCTCTGCCAATAGCCTGACCTGCTAAAGTGTCACGCAGCATTCCTCCACCGAAGCAGGTTATAAGCGAGAGAAAGATCACTCCGAAAAGGTCGGTTTCCTTATCTATGGAGATCATTGCGCCTGCCGCCGCAAAGGAGATTATACCTATTACGTTAATTATATCAAGAACGAGTTCCATAAGTAGCCTCTGATAGTAATTAGATTTTAGTCAAAAGATTTTTAAGCGCATTCCCACGGTGGCTGATGGCATTCTTCTCATCATCCGAAAGCTCTGCCGCCGTGCGACTCTCACCACTCGGGAGAAATAGCGGATCGTAGCCAAAGCCGTGAGCGCCGCGGGCATCCTTTATTATCTCACCGTGCATATATCCCTCTGCAGTCACCCTGCGTCCGTCGGGATAAACGAGAGCTACGGCGCAGATAAAGTAGGCAGATCTGTCGGTTTTGCCCTCAAGATTTTTAAGAAGCAGCTCGTTGTTTGCCAAATCGGTGGTTTTTCCCGAGCCGTCAGCCGCATATCTTGCGCTGAAAATACCCGGTGCGCCGTCAAGAGCGTTTACACAAAGCCCGCTGTCGTCGGCAAGGGCTGCCCGGCCTGTGATCTCACAGATCTCGCTCGCCTTCTTCAGAGCGTTCTCCATAAAGGTACTGCCGTCCTCCACCGTTTCGTGCTCTACCCCCGCCTCACGAAGCGAAAGTATCTCCTCAAATTTGCCCGAGAGGATATGCTTGATCTCACGGATCTTATGAGAATTGTTTGATGCAATAATCAGTTTCATATCAGAATAAACCTACAATTTTTCCGTCGGGGGTGACATCGATCTTCTCCGCCGCAGGAGCCTTGGGAAGACCGGGCATAGTCATAATATCTCCCGTCAGAACGACGATAAAGCCTGCGCCGGCAGACACCTTTACCTTCTTCACGGTGATCTTAAAGCCCTCGGGTGCGCCGAGAAGGGTGGGATCGTCGGAGAAGGAATACTGGGTCTTTGCAATACATACGGGAAGGTGGGCAAAGCCGAGAGCCTCAAGCCTTTTTATCTGCTCCTCTGCCTCGGGAAGCACTGTAATACCCTCTCCGCCGTAAACTTTTGTTGTCACGGCGTTGATTTTGTCCTTAATTGACATACCGTCGGTGTAAGAGAAGGTGAAATCTCCGCACTCCTCCTCGCACAGTCTGACAACCTCTCTTGCAAGAGCCTCGCCACCTGCGCCGCCCTCTGCCCAGACGGTAGAAAGCACCACGTTGACCTGAAGTTCCTTACATTTATTAATAATATATTCTACCTCCCTGTCGGTGTCGGTGGGGAAACGGTTGATCGCCACAACGCAGGGCAGCTTATACACGTTTTTAATATTCGACACGTGGCGAAGCAGATTGGGAATACCACGCTCAAGGGCGGAAATATTTTCCTCCGCAAGCTCGGTCTTTGCAAGTCCGCCATGCATCTTAAGAGCGCGGATGGTGGCAACGATAACCACCGCAGAGGGTGTGAGACCTGCCTTGCGGCACTTGATGTCAAGGAACTTCTCTGCTCCAAGATCTGCGCCAAAGCCCGCCTCGGTGATAGCGTAATCCGCGGTCTTCATTGCGGTTTTAGTAGCAATTACCGAGTTACAGCCGTGAGCAATATTTGCGAAGGGACCGCCGTGAACGAAGGCGGGAGTTCCCTCAAGAGTCTGAACGAGATTGGGCTTTAAGGCGTCCTTAAGAAGCGCCGTCATAGCGCCCTCCGCCTTAAGATCGCCTGCGGTAACAGGGCTGCCGTCGTAGGTATATCCGACGATTATACGCGCAAGTCGGCTCTTCAGGTCGGAGATGGAGCCCGAAAGACAAAGCACAGCCATAATCTCGGATGCAACGGTGATGTCATAGCCGTCGTCACGGGGAACGCCGCCCGTCCTGCCGCCGAGTCCGTCACGTACCACACGGAGCTGACGGTCGTTCATATCAACGCATCTCTTCCAGGTGATGTTCCCGGGATCGATATTCAGGCTGTTGCCCTGGTAAATATGGTTATCCAGCATTGCGGCAAGCAGATTGTTGGCAGCGCCTATTGCGTGGAAGTCGCCTGTAAAGTGAAGGTTAATGTCCTCCATAGGAATAACCTGCGCCCATCCGCCGCCTGCGGCGCCGCCCTTAACGCCGAAAACAGGTCCCAGCGAGGGCTCACGGAGAGCGACCGCAACCGACTTACCGATACGGCGCATACCGTCGGCAAGGCCTATAGTGGTGGTGGTCTTTCCCTCTCCCGCAGGAGTGGGATTTATAGCAGTAACAAGCACAAGCTTGCCATCGGGCTTGCCTTCCAGGTCGGATAGCAAGGAAAGATCAAGCTTTGCCTTATTTCTTCCGTAAAGCTCTATATATTTTTCGTCAATCCCCGCATCTCTTGCAATATCAAGTATATGCTTCGGAGTGACCGACTGAGCAATTTCTATATCTGTCATCATGGGCAATTCCTCCCTTAACCGAATACTTTCACGCATAAAGTATACTATATATTTTTAAGGTTGTCAATAAGATTTTTCAAATAAAAAAGCCGTCCTCGTGAGAAAACGGCTTTGTAATTTATTACTTTGTCTGCTCTGCTATTCTGCGGGCTACGTATACGCCGCTTGCAGATGCGTGGGAGAGCGAGTGGGTTACGCCGCTACCGTCACCGATAACGTAAAGACCCTTGTGCTTGGTCTCAAGATTCTCGTCAAGCTCAACCTCCATATTGTAGAACTTGACCTCTACGCCGTAAAGGAGAGTATCGTCATTTGCCATACCGGGAGCGATATTGTCAAGAGCGTAGATCATCTCGATAATTCCGTCGAGAATTCGCTTAGGAAGTACAAGGCTTAAGTCGCCGGGGGTTGCGGAAAGGGTGGGAGTAACGGTGTTCTCCTCAATTCTTGCGTGGGTGGATCTGCGCCCTCTCTCAAGGTCGCCGAATCTCTGCACGATTACACCGCCGCCAAGCATATTGGAGAGCCTTGCCACGTTCTCACCGTAGCCGTTTGAATCCTTGAAGGGCTCGGAGAAGTGCTTTGCGACAAGGAGAGCAAAGTTGGTGTTCTCGGTCTTCTTCTCGGGATCCTCAAAGCTGTGACCGTTTACGGTAACGATACCGTTGGTGTTCTCGGTTACAACAATGCCGTTGGGGTTCATACAGAAGGTGCGGACACGGTCCTCAAACTTCTCGGTGCGGTATACGATCTTACCCTCGTAAAGCTCGCTTGTAATATGCTCGAAGATAACTGCGGGGATCTCCACACGAACACCGATGTCAACACGGTTGGACTTGGTGCCGATCTCGAGATCACGGCAAACGGTTTCCATCCACTTGGAGCCGCTGCGTCCTACGGAAACGATGCAGTTGGTTCCCTCAAACTCACCCTTCTTGGTGATAACACGGTAGCCGTCCTCGGTCTTCTCGATCTTCTGTGCGGGAGTGTTGAAGAAGAAGTCCACGTTCTTGCTAAGCTTCTTATAAAGGTTCTCAAGCACGATATAGTTGATGTCGGTGCCCAGATGACGAACCGATGCGTCAAGGAGCTTAAGCTTATTCTGAACGCAGAGTGTCTTGAAGGCGCTGCCTGCGGTGGAATACATTCTCGTTCCCTCGCCGCCGTATGCCAGGTTGATCTGGTCAACGTACTTCATAAGCTCAATAGCCGACTTCTTGCCTATGTACTCATAAAGAGAGCCGCCGAAATCGTTGGTGATATTATACTTTCCGTCAGAGAATGCGCCCGCGCCGCCAAAGCCGGACATAATCGCACAGCTCTTGCACTTAACGCAGCTCTTGATCTTGTCGCCGTCGATGGGACAGCGGCGCTTTTTAAGCTCGGTGCCTGCCTCGATAACCGCAACCTTAAGCTCGGGCGCTGCGGTCATAAGCTCGTATGCCGAGAATATACCGCCGGGGCCTGCTCCAACTATAATAACGTCATATTTCATTTTTCCTGCCTCCATATTTTTATTGGGGGGATTTTTACATACCGAACTATTGTATCATAAAAGATTAATAAAATCAAGAGCTTTTATATATGTTTTTATGGAATTTACACAAAAGCAAAAAATATTTTTGTGAACTTATAAAAAACTCTTGACTTTTAAAGTTTGGTGATTTATAATATATTGTACGATTTTGGGATCGTAGCCTAAACTGCGCCCAAATGACGTTAAAAAGGAGGATTTGCCAAGTGAAACTTGACCTTAGGCCCCTGCTTGCGGGCGACCGTCTGCTTGAGTTTGATTACGAGCTTGCGCTGGACGTATCCTCCGAGGACACCGGAAGTTATCTTTGGGGTGTCGGTTTTCCTTCTCCCATGAAGGTTAGCGGTGAAATTACCAACACCGCCGGATATATGAGGATGACCCTTACCATGTCAGTAGACTACGAGGCGCAGTGCGCTCGCTGTCTTGCCCCCGTTACCGGCGAGTTTACCCTTGACCTTGAGAAAACCGTTGCACCGAGGGATCTGCTCGGCGATCTTGACGAAAGCAAGCTTGATGAATTTGCCATTATTGAGGACGGATTCCTCGATATGGACGAGCAGCTGCTTGAGCAGCTTGAAATGGAGTTCCCCATGCGCTTCTTATGCCGTGAGGACTGCAAGGGACTGTGTCCCAAGTGCGGAAAGAATCTTAACGAGGGTGAGTGTGATTGCGATCACACCGAGATCGATCCCAGAATGGAGCCCCTGCGTAAGCTTCTTGAGCAAATGAAAAAAGAAGAAGAAAATAAAAAATAATATACAGAGAATGCGTGTCAGCATGCTCAAAACAGGAGGTAAACAAAATGGCAGTACCGAAGAGAAAAACATCTCACTCGAGAAAGATGAAGAGACGTTCCAGCGTTTGGAAGCTTGAGACCCCCACTAACATCGTTAAGTGCCCTCAGTGTGGCGAGCCCATCCTCGCATACCGTGTATGCAAGGCTTGCGGTTACTACAAGGGTGAGGAGATCATCTCTAAGAGCGAGGCAGAGGCAAAGTAATTTGCCAAAGGCGAAAAGAACGGTGTCCGTCAGGATGCCGTTCTTTCTCTTACCCCTTATCACATCTGATTTTTCGGGTTTTTCGGGGTAAAATAAAAATAATTAAATTTTTTAAAAAAGCACTTGACAAACGGGTTTTGTTCTGTTATAATATAGACCGTGACAGATGCTGGTGTGGCTCAATGGCAGAGCAGCTGATTTGTAATCAGCAGGTTGATGGTTCGACTCCGTTCACCAGCTCCATACTCTA
>CAZUJY010000113.1:0-5746 GCA_964620565.1 uncultured Ruminococcus sp.
ACCGCCGTTTGCTTCCTCTCGCCTAAATCTGACTATCCCCAAAAAGAGGCTGCCTTAAATTTGCATTTGAGACAGCCCCTTTGTTTTTTTACTTGTAATAGCCGCAGGCGAAGAGCCACTGGGAGTCCTCGTATGCGTCAATGGGATTCATAGAATTGCTCTCTACCCAGCCGTCGCCATCGGCGAAATAGCGCTGAGTAATGGCAAAGCCCTGAAGGAATTCCTTTATCTCACGGGTAACGGGAGCAACACCGTCGGCATTGACAAGATCCGCATAGCCACGCACATTCATCTCCGCCTCGGTGGGATGAGTGCAATCGGAGGAGCAATCAGCGCAGCCGGCAAGACATCCTCCGCCGCAGCCTGTCAGATAACAGGGGCAGTTGGTCGTACAGAAATATCCCTCGCTTGCCATAGTGGCATAGCCCTTGATAAGAAGCCTGTAATTATGAGTTCCGTTTACCACAAGGGCGCTGTTACCCGCCTCCTCAATGGTGGTAAAGGAGCGGTCTATAAATCGGCATGCCTCGGTGATATATACCACGAGAACAGGGCCGTAGCCGTTGGTCTCGGGATACTTTTCCTCATCAAAAACGTGATAAACTCCGTCACCGCCCTCGCTGATCTCCCATACCTTATAGTTGTCCTCGTCGAACATATAGGAGTTATCCGTGCCGGGATAAAGGGTCTCCGCACCTACGATCTCGCCGCCCGCAAGCGCATTGAAGGAGTCGAAGTCAAAGGCAGACCAATCCTGCGTAGGCAGAACGGTGATCTTCTCATTACGGTTAAGGTCAAAGCCGCCGTTACGCTTTACGGCAAAGGTAAGGTTTACGGGATAAACACCGCTCTTTGTCTCGGCGCCGATAGCAAAGGTAAAGGTCTGCGAGCCGTAGGAGCTGATATTTTCATCGGCAATATTTACCGTATGGATAAAGTTACGGGTATAGCTTCCGCAGATGCCAACGTCGGTCACCCTGCTCTCTCCGTACTTATACTGAGAGCTGCCAAGGTAGGATATACAGATAGGGCTTACCTCGTCGTCAACCACGTTCACCCAGCTCTCAACGGTATAGGTGCCGTTAGTCTGGGGGGCAAACTGAATATAGCTGAGGTCGCTCTCGCTTTTTACGGTGACCGTATATACACCTGTGGTGCTGATCTCATAGCACTCGTAAAGTCCTGTGCCGCCGCCACGGAGAGTGTTAAGGTCGTAAAGATCGATAACTACATTGCGTCGGTCGTTGTTGGCGGTATATGCGTTGGGATCGTAAGCGTATCCCGAGGGAACGCTGGAAAGAGTAACGTTATAGTCGCCGTCAAGTCCGTCGATGACCGCATATCCGCTCTCGTCGATGGGAGCTATATGCACATTGTAGCCATCACTCCAATAAACGTTTATGGCAGAGGTGGGCTTGAAGGGCTGCTCGTTCAGTCGGAGCTGAACCGAAAAGTCATTCGAGGGATCGTTATCGAGCTCGGGCTGATCGGTGGAGCCGTCAGGCAGCTTTCCGCCCTGACCGCCGCTGCCACCGGGATTTTCCTGTCCGCCGCCTGTCGCAGGGCGAAATTCACCGCAGGAGCAGAGTGAGATAAGAACTGCGCATATCAGAATGAGCGCTGTGATTTTATTCGATGATCTCATTTCGCTGCTCCTTTCTTTTTTCCTGTAAAAAGGCCCTTGATATCCTTGATCTTAAACTTTCTCACGATTACGTCCACAACGAACAGAACCGCAGCGAAAATAAGAAGAGGAATGGTAAAGCTTACCTCATAGGTATCAACGTCGGTCTTGCTGTTCTCAAGATCAAGCTTGCCGTCGGAGGAGATCTGTCCCACGCCACGCATAAAATCGTAAATATTTACGATGTCGTATGCGGCAAAGGAGTCGTATTCCTCGCTGTACGGAATGGTGAAATAGGTGTCGGATGTAAAGGAATGATTACCGTAGGTGTAGGTTATCTCGATCTTGTACTTGCCAAGGTCGGGAGTGTCTACGGTAGCAAAGTATCTGTTAAGGTCGAATACCATTGCCTGCTCGGTAACGCTGCCGTCGGGAGAGATAAGCTTAAGGCTTGCCTTCGCCCTGGGGTTTACCGATGAGGGAATGATCTCAATATCCGATACGTTGCCAAGATAATCAATAGTAAGTGTGAAGGGATAATCAATATGCTCGGTAGGCGTGTTGGTAACGAGGACGTTGGTGAACAGATCCTCCTTCACCGAGCTGCTCCAGCCACGTAGCCACTGACCCGACAGGCTGGAGGTAAAGGTCGCAACCCTGCCGTTTCCATGCTCACGGTAGGAGTAAAGAGGAACGGATACGGTGGTGTTGGCATTCTTCTGATAATCAACCGAAAGCACCATGGTAGCATCGAGCTTTGGCTTGCTGTTCACGTAGCCGTATATATCGGGAAGAGAGAATATGCCCTCTACCGTTTCGTCACGGAAGGTCTCGATATTAACTGCGGTCTGCTTCTCCACTACCGACTCGGTAAGATCGTCGGCTATATCGGCAAAGACAAGCTCGGAGACCATCTCCTGACTCTTGAGGAAGTAATACTTTCCGCCGCCGATATTTGCAAGATTCTTAAGATAACCGCCGTCATCCTCGCGGATAACGTTTACCGCAGAGAGCGTAATGCCGTCGTCACGCATCCGCTGCGCAACCTCGGAGGCATCCTCGGGCTCAAAGGTAAAGGTAAGACCGTCGCTGATAAGCATAACCTGCTTCTCGGCAAAGTCAAGATCCTTCATATGACTGTAAGCCATATTGAGCGCCTCGCCGATAAAGGTACCCTGGGTGGGCATAGCGCTCTGGATCTTGGTAATAAGCTCCTGACGGACGTCACCAAGCCTTGCGGGAAGCTGCTCGATCCTACATTCGCCCGCAAGGGTGATGTAAGCCACGTAATCGTCGTCGTTAAGAATGGATAGAAGCTTCTGCGCCGCATCCTTTGCAACGATAAGCTGAGAGGTATCGTTCATACTTCTCGAAATATCGAGAACTATGGTATAAAGCTTTGCATCCTTGTTGGCATTACCGAAGTTGACGGGCAGAAGCTCCTCAAGACGGGCAAACACCTCGTCGTCCTTGTTCTGCATAGACAGGTCACCCATGGTAATAAGGCTCTTGCCGTACTGGGAAACCGCCAGGTCAACAGAATCGATAAATGCGTAGATGTTGTCTATCTTACGGATGTCCACGTTGGAGAGGATGATCTCGTCATACTTGACAAGCTCCTCAACGGTGTAAGGGATCCTGCCGTTACCGTCGGTAACGATATAGGGATCGATCAGGGCAGATTCGCCGAACAGGGCTTCGATCTCGGTAACGTCCTGCTTTCTCTCGGTCACGAGCAAAACCCTTCTCTGCCCTGCAACCGTCTGCGTGAACAGGTAAGAATTGTTGTATGGAGAGGTGTCAGCCGTCGCAGACAGCTCCACCTTATAGTCAAAGACGCCATACTCGTCGGTAGGCAGATCAAAGGTGGCAATATTCATACCCTCGTCTACCTGAAGAACGGTGGTGTCGATCTTTACGTACTCATCCTCTCCCTCCCGCTTTGAGTAAAGGTCAAGGATCACGTCGTTTTTCACACTGGACTCGATAAGCATCTTAAGACTGCTGTCGTGTCCAAGATAGGTGGCGCCCGTATACTCCACGTCGGAGAGCTGTATCTCGCTCTCTCCCTCACGGAGATTGTTGTTAAGATAGATCGCGTCGAGCTTAATGCCCTTGGCAACCACCTCGTTTACCGCAGCGGCAGTGTTGCCCTCGGATGTGGTGGCAAAGCCGTCGGTAATGAGAATTATACGCTTGATCTCGTTTACGCTGAAAAGAGTGGAGGTGTAACGGAGCGCACCCGCAATATCGGTGGCGCTGTCGTCAACGGCAGCCTCCTTAACGCTCTTTACCTCGGTACCCGAGGAGGTGAGGATTTGGGCATCCTTACCGAAGCAGACGATACCCAGCCTTGAATTAGGAGGAAGCGAATCCTCTATTCCCTTGATATACTCGTCGATCTGGTCAAGATTACGGTTTGAGGAATAGGATACGTCGGCAACCACGTAGACCTTGGTAACCGTCATTACGGTAGTATGGAGAGGTCCCGCCGCCGCAAGAGCGATGGAGATGATCATAACGATATGGATGATAAGAGATGCGAGCCATCCCTTAGTGCGATTGTCCTTGCTTACGGAGATAAAGTAAGGAACGAGGATAGCTATTGCCAGCGGGATCGCAAGCAGCAGCCAATACGGATTATCGAAGCTGATATTTTTCATAACAGTATACCATCCAATCCGCAGTAAATACCACCGCCAGCAGAATGAAGAGCAGCACGATAGGATCGTACTGACCGTCGGTCCTGACGTCCGTCGGCTCGCCCGCGATAGAGAAGTCCACGCCTATCTCGGTGGGATCGCTCTCCGAGGTGGGAGCCGCCGAGTAGATATTATAGGTCTTCTCCTCACCTGCTACGCTGAATACCAGCGTATAGCTGCCGACCTTATCAAGCGAAAGAACACCTACGTCTGTGGAGGTGTCAACGTAGCTCTCCGCTCCGTCCGGAGAGGTAACCTTGATGCTGTCGATATTTGCTGTAATATTTATATTCACGTCCTCGCCGCAAAGATAGTCTGAACGCTCTATAAGCGCGGGACAGGAATAATCAAGAAGGTTGGAAATAAGAGGGGTAAAGTCCGAGGATATCGCCAGATCGGACTTGTGAAGGTCAAATGCGAACACTACCTCTCTGTTGCCAAGCGCATTTACGCCCGCAAGCAGAAGAGGATTGGAGTCGTAGGAGAACAGCGTGGTGAACTGAGTATACATTCCGCTGTACTTGACGTACTCCGAAATGAATATATCTCTGCCCAAAACTCCGTCAAGCAGGCGTCTTGCCTGGCTGGAGGTGGAGCTTGACTTTACAATCCTCGCAGGCTCGTCAAGTCCGATAATACCTCTGATGCCAAAGCCCGAATTATCCACGCTCTTGCCGGTGTTGATAAGCCATACCGCCGCATCGGGAAGCTGTTCGGGTGTGTAGGAATGGAATACGTAAAGGCCATATCCGCCCTGCCCTGCATACTCCTCGGGAGTAACGGTGTCAACGGTGGAGTCGGTCAGCGCATCAAACACCGCCTCAAGGAAGAAGGGGGTCTGGCTGACTATGAGAATGCTGTAAGACTCCTCGCTGTTCATATTGTAGCTGACGACCTCATTATCAGCCGTAAGATCGTCCTTGTTTGTGATAACAAGTCGGAAGGACTCGTACGTTACAGCCTTGCAGGAAAGCTCGACCTTACAGCTCTCGCCTGTCGCAAGAGTAACCTCGGTTTTCTTAACAGCCTTATCGCCGCCGTTAACGTAAAGCTCAACGGTAAGAGTGGCGTCGGTGGTGTAAGAGGTAACGGTTGCGTCGGTATAAAGTGTGCCGTCGGTAAGCGTGCCGTGAGGGTCACTTATGCCGTAATTTGTCACTTTTTGCGAACTAAGGTTTACAATTTCCACATTTTCGCTGTTCTCATAGTCCTTGTCGGTGACAAGATAGATGAGAGTAGATGTGTTTTCGTCAAAGAATTTCTGCGCCTCCGAAAGAGCGTCGCCGTACTCTACGGGACCGTCGGAGCATTCAAGATCCTCAAGCAGATCTATCGCCAGATCCTTATCCGAAACGCGCTGATATACCACAGAGGTATCTCCGCCGACCGATATAAGAGTATAGGTACTGCCAAGACGTGC
>CAZUJY010000114.1:0-5726 GCA_964620565.1 uncultured Ruminococcus sp.
AGCAACTGCTTGATTGTGATTTCGAACATTTTATGTTCCTCCTTGGTTTTTTCCGCCATAGCGACATAATACTGCGACTCAAAAGAGCACCGGCAGTAAACCTACTCGCTGTGTGAGATATAATTTTTTGTCTGTCATTTCGACAGCTGTTATATATTATCATATAATTTATTAAATATCAAGAGATTTAAGAAAAATTATAAAAGTTTACAATTTGTTAACAAATATACTTGCAATAGCGATCGGTTTGTGATAAAATTTATGTAGAAATTTTGGAGGTGTCGACATGAAAACCATAGACCTTTGGAATAAAAATGCGCCATACGGCGGCGGCAGCGTTGAGATGCACTGCTACGAGCCCGAAGTCAAAAGGGGCGACGGAGCCGTTATCATATTCACCGGTGGCGGATATTGCAAACGAGCGCCACACGAGGCAGAGCCCTACGCACTGGAAATAAACAGAATGGGACTCTCGGCATTTGTGGTTGATTACAGAATTATGCCCGAGCATTATCTCGCGCCTCTTTCTGACGCTCAGCGTGCGGTAAGCTACGTGAGAAGAAATGCGGCCGAATACGGTATTTCTCCCGATAAAATTGCCGTTATGGGCTCATCGGCAGGCGGACATTTAGCAGCTTTGTGCGCTGTTTTCAAATGCGGGTGTCTTCATGGCGAGTGGTTGATCGACAACACAATCGATTATTGGCCTGATGCACAGATATTGTGTTATCCCGTGATTGATTTTGAGTCGCATAACGGCTCTTATAATAACCTGCTTGGTGATTGGGTTAAAATTCCCAGTTATCCCGGAGAAAAAAACACTATCGAAAAATGGCATTACTATATGAATCCGATTGCACAGGTTGAAAATGATGTCGCGCCGCCTGCCTTTATCTGGCACACCTCAAGCGATCCGTCGGTTGACGTTAAGGGCACTTACAGATATGCCACAAGACTGTCGGAGCTTGGTGTTTCCGTGGAGATGCACATATACCCCGTCGGCGGTCACGGACTTGGGCTTGCTAACGGTCTATACGGCAGAGAGGCCGAGGTTTACGTACAAAGATGGATTGAGGATCTTGAGCGTTGGCTTAAGCTTATCGGCTGGATAAATGAGTAAAAACAAGGCATTTTGCAAAGCTTGGTTTGCAAAATGCCTGTTTTTTATGTTAATCCTTTGCTCTTGGGCTCTTTTCGATAAGATAAAAATAGGGAGAAGTTGGTGAGTTTAAGATGTGAAATTCCGAGGCGCAGATGCGGTATTTTGAGAGTGTTTTAAAGTACTCACGGAGCATATCGCCCTCAAGCGCTCCCTCCTCGTGACCGGGATAAATGGCTACGATAAGCGCACCGTCGGGAGCGAGCAGATCGATCGCCGCCTGCACCGCGGGCATTGTAGTTTCACGCATGGTGGTAACCGACTTTTTGCCACTTCTCGGCAGGTAGCCAAGGTTGAACATTCCCGCCTTGATGGGCCCCTCTACGAACTCCTTCACCCTATGGTGAGAGGCGCAGATAAGCTCGTAATTTTGTGGAGCGCCGTTTGCCTCAAGATGAGCTCTCGTTGAGATAAGCGCCTCCTCCTGAATGTCGAAGGCGTAGACCTTTCCGCTCTCGCCTACGGTTTTGGAGAGAAATAGCGTGTCACCGCCGTTGCCCATAGTGAAATCAACGGCTATATCGCCCTCGGAAAGATGCTCGAGTATAAAATGCTTGTGTAATCCTGTTAAATCTACCATAATCTATTCCTTACCGGAGTCGGAAAACACCTCATCCGTCACCTCAGGGTGACACCTTCTCCCACTGGAGAAGGCTCAGGGTGTAATCCTGTTAAGTCTACCATAGTTTTTCCCTTAATTGTTAGCAGAAGCAACACCTCATCCACCGCTAAAGCGGTCCCCCTTCCCCTCAAGGGGAAGGCTCAGGGTGTAATCCTGTTAAATCTACCATAATTCTATCACTTTGTCTTCTTCATAGCCTCAAGCTGACCGTCGGTTGCGGGACGGACAAAGGCTGTGTAATTGGTCTTATAGATAACGAAGCCCGGCTTTGCACCCTGGGGCTTTTTTATATTCTTGACCCTGGTGTAGTCTACTGCCACAAGGTCGCCCGTTGCCTTGGAGTATTTTGCCGCAACGGCTGCCGCCTCGGTGTAGTCCTGCTCGGAGGGCTCCTCGCCGTCGCAGAGCATTATCACGTGAGAGCCGGGAATGTCCTTGGTGTGAAACCACAGATCACCCTTCCCTGCCACCTTAAAGGTCAGATTATCGTTCTGCAGATTGTTCCTACCCACAAGCAGCTCATAGCCGCCGCTTGTCACAAGGCGGTGAGGCGTTGAGGTGGTCTTCTTGGGCGGAATATAGCCACGTAGCCTTGAGGCATAGCCCGAGCGGTAAAGCTCGTCACGGATCTCGATAACGTCCTGCTCGCACTCGGCAGAGGAGAGGAACTGACGTACGCTCTCAAGATAACGAAGCTCGCCCTCCCATATCTTTATCTGCTCGGCAAGAACGGTTTTTGCGGTCTTGCACTTGTTGTAGAGCTTATACATCTTCTGGGCGTTCTGGGAGGGAGAGAGCCTTGGGTCAAGCCTGATCTCGATCTCGGGACAGCTCTCGTCGTAGTAGTCAACCGTTTTAAAGCTCTCCATACCGCGCTGAAGGCGGTAGAGGTTTGCGGTTATGAGATCGGCATTTCGCTTATACTCCTCGCCACGCCGGGCATCGAGAAGCGACTGGCGCTGAATACCAAGCTTTCTCTCGGTACGTGCCTGGGCATTGTTAAGGAGCGTGGTGATGTCGTGAGCTCGCTGATGAATATGCTCAAGGCGGTCCTTCTCGGCAAAATAGGTGTCAAGCATCTCCGCAAGACTTCCGTAGGTGCGCTTGTCCACGTTGTCACCAAGGTAGTTGATGTCCATATAGGAGTAGTCTATCGGCTTGCCGCTGTCGTCAAAGACTATTGTGGGAGTGTAATTCTCCTCAATAAGCAGCTGCTGCCACCGGCTGAAAACGGCATAAAAGCGCTTGGGGTCGATGTCACAGACCGCCGTATCGGTGTGACCGCAGGCACGGTAGACGATCTCACGTGCGATCTGGGTCGCAATGCCCGAGTAGGTGGAGGTGATAAACTTCTCGCCTGTGCGCTCGGAGGGGAACTCCGACAACTTCTTAAAAAAGGTCGGCTCATCTATTTCAAGCGGAATGATCTTATCCGCCATTGCGGGAATCTGATACTTAAGGCCGGGGAGAACCTGACGGACCGAGCTTGAGGCGAAGTCGATCACCTTAAGCGCCGCAAGGATCTTTCTATCCGAGTCAAGCACGATAAGGTTTGCGTACTTACCCATAATCTCGCAGACGATGATTCTTTCGGTGGAAAATCCCATCTCGTCGTAGCAGGACACCGAAAATTCGGCAATTCGGTCAAAGCCCGGCTGACTTACCGAAACTATCCTCGCGCCAAGGAAATATTTACGCAGGAGCATACAGAACATAGGCGCCTTAAGGGGATTTTCCTTCTGCGCGTCGGACAGCTGAAGTCTGGGCGCATTGGGGCCCACGTTGAACACAAGGCGGCGGGAAACTCTGCCGTGGTGGATCACAAGATCGATCTCATCGTTTCTCGGCTGAAGCACCTTCTCGATCTTTGCCTCGGGGAACTGCCCCTTGTACTCCGAAAGCACCGCGCGCATCATACAAGCGTCAAATGCCATTATTTCGCTCCTTTCATAGATAATTACTGAATTATTGTACCACAGAGTGAAAAAATAGTCAAGGGCAAAGGCGCATTTGCCGATAAAATTGCCCGAGCAAAATTCTACATATTATTATATATAATAGCAAGAGAACGAAAAGCTATTGACAAAGGGGTGTATCAGGGGTATAATTAACTAAAAAAAGTCCTCACGGCAAGGGCGAAAAAACGCCCATTTAAGCAAAAACACCGTGAGGAAGTGAAGAATATTCAGCTTTTGGTAAATTCAGTGACAAATAGGCTGTTTTGTCAACAAAGGCTTACAAAATCACGAGAATCTGCGGGCGTAACCGCAACGGCGGCAAAGCTCCTCGGCGGCGCATCTTTCGCTAAAACCTCGGCGCATCGCCTCGGCGCGCTCGGAGGAGAGGATCTCGGTGATAGGCGTGTCGAAAATATTGCCGAGAGTAATATTTCCCTCTCGGTCAAGGCAGCAAGGGATCACCGAGCCGTCGCAAAGCACTCCGAAGTGGTCGCCGAGGCCGTAGCAGAACACAGAGTCGCCCATATCCTCGGCAGCCATGTCAGGCCAATCGAAGCGGTCGCCGTACTCCAGGTGCAATTTATGTCGGATTCGGGCGCCACGGCTGCCCCATTTCCATTCGCCGGGCAGCTTTTCCTTAAAAAGCTCCAGGGTGCTGTCGTTTCTGCCGCCGTCGTGACCTTTGTTCCAGAGGCGGAGGACGGTGAGAACTCCGCTGTCGGCGGCACGGTCGACGAAATAGCAGAGATCGTCCATATAGGCGTGGTAGCTGTCGGCATCGCCCTGCTCGAAGGAATGGACAGAGAGATTTACCTTATAAACCCCTGCGTCGATCAGCCCGTCGGCAGAGCGGCGGATGAGAGTGCCGTTTGTGGTGATGGCGCACTTGAAGCCGAGAGAATTTGCGATTTTTATTAGCTCGGGCAGGTCGGGATGAGTCAGCGGCTCACCCATAACGTGAAGATATATGTAGTCGGTAATGCCCTTAAGGGCATTTGCGATATGCTCGAACTCTGCGACGGTCATTCTGCGAGGGCTGCGGGTGGTGCCGGGACAGAAGGAGCAATTTCGGTTGCAGATATTGGTGATCTCAACGTAAACTCGGGAATATTTTTTCGTTTGCATAGTGTTCTCCGTGGTTTTGGTGATATTAGTATAGCACAGAGTGGCGGATTTTTCAAGGAGAAGTTTGGGATAGCCTCGCCTTTTAGGAGAGGTGGCGGCGCAGCCGACGGAGAGGTCCAATTCGGAATTCTGAATTCCGAATTCCGAATTAATTCCACCTCATCCACCACCATAGGTGGTCCCCCTTCCCCAACAGGGAAGGCTAAATAGGGGAAGGCTAAAATAAGGAGAAAAATATGATAATCAGAAAAGCAACAGAGGCTGACGTTATGGCGGCGGCGGAAATATATGAGCATGCGCGCAGGTTTATGCGTGAGAGCGGTAACCCCGATCAGTGGAACGGCGATTACCCCAACGAGCTCGACGTGCGTGAGGGTATTGCGGCAGGCACAAGCTACGTCTGTGAGGACGGGGGCGAGGTGGTTGCCACATTCCACTACGAAAGGGAGGCGGACGACCCCACCTACCGCCGTATCTATGAGGGTCAGTGGCTGTCGGATCTGCCCTACTCGGTCATTCACAGGATCGCCGTAAAGCATCACGGACGGGGGATAATCGACTTCTGCTTTTCGGAGTGCTTTAAGCTGTTCCCTAACATCAGGATCGACACCCACGAGGCAAATATCCCTATGCAAAGGGCGCTTATAAGGAACGGTTTTCGCCGCTGCGGAATCATCTATCTCGAGAGCGGAGACAGGCGGATCGCATTCCAAAAAAACGGTTAGCCAACAAAATTTTAAAAAACTTAAAAAATAGCTTAAAATGCAGGATTCCAAAAAAATCCTGCATTTTCTTGGTAAAATTCGCCAAAAAAAAAAAAAAAAAAAAAAAAAAAAAAAAAAAAAAAAAAAAAAAAAAAAAA
>CAZUJY010000115.1:0-5574 GCA_964620565.1 uncultured Ruminococcus sp.
CTGTGACCCTCTGCTTGTAAGGCAGATGCTCTCCCAACTGAGCTAACCTTCCGTTGCGTGCTTAAATATTATAGCAAAGCAAGTTCGATTTGTCAAGTACCTTTTTGAAAAAAATAAAAAAAATATAAAAAAAATAAAAAAGGCGGCAAAAAGCCGCCTTTAAGCTGTTAAATTAAAGCGATTCAAGGGCAAATACAACGTATTCAAGCTCCTCGAGGATGGCTGAAACGTCGCTTGGCGTGGTGGAAAAATCTCTGTTATGCACATTTGCCTCAATTCCCACGTTGCCGGGAGTGCCGCTTCGAGGTGAGGTTACCTGTACGTCGGTAATGCTGTATTTCTCCTCAAGGAAGTTGATAGCGTCTCTTACGTGTACGTCGGATCTTATCTCAACGTAAATACCGAATCTGCGGTACTTCTTGTTAAGCTTATACTCAAGACGCCAGAAGGTTGTTACGGTAAGGATAGAGCAAATAAAGGTTACGATCGCGCCCTCATAGAAGCCTGCGCCAAGAGCAATGCCGATCGCCGCCGCACACCAAAGACCTGCCGCTGTGGTAAGTCCTGTGATCTGGAAGCGTCCCTTAAGAAGAATCGTTCCAACGCCAAGGAAACCTATGCCCGAGATAACCTGAGCCGCTACACGAAGGGGGTCGCCTGTGATACCGGGAAGATTTGTAGCATAGAAGCCTATCATCGTTGTAAGGGTTGCGCCAAGGCAAACAAAGATATGCGTACGCATTCCCGCCGCACGTCCCTGCTTTCCTCTCTCAAGACCAAGCGCTCCGCCAAAGAGCATAGCCAACACAAGTCTGATTATTAAAGACACCAGGTTGAGCTCACGAAGATATTCGATCGCTGTATTGATAAATCCCATAGTCTTCCTCCTTTACTATTATATGCCGGGTTGTGGCATATCGCCTTTTTTCTTTATTGTAGCATATTTTTTCGGGATTTACAAGAGCAAAAGGGTAAAAGGCGCATTTTTGTAGCCCAAAAGCATAAAATAAAATAAAAAAGCACTTGACAAACCAAAAATCCTCTGCTATAATATTAAGGCGATCAAAAGTTTGGTGCAGTAGCCAAGTGGTAAGGCCCCGGTCTGCAACACCGTTACTCGCCGGTTCAAATCCGGCCTGCACCTCCAAAGAAAAATGGGGTTCCGTTTGGAATCCCATTTTTTCTTTACTTTGGAGATGCAGACCTAGGATTTGAACTCGGTTCCGCAGTGCGTAGCACAAGGAATGCCGGTTCACATACCCCACTCGGAGATCGAAGAGCTTGGTCTTCAAGCGGAGAGTGTGGGTATCTTCGCCTGTGGCGAATACCCAAGCCGTATATCCCGACCATCGCAGTCGTGATTTTACTTATCTTTGTTGTGCTTGCATTTTTTTGTTGACATATACTCTATGAACATGATATAATAAATTGAAATAAAAATTGAGCAAAGGAGAACCCTATGTCAAAAATAACAAACAGCATGAATCTTGACCCCAGAATAGAGCGTAGAGCATTGCAAAGTAAATACAACTCAGCAAGAATCAATCTTATGATGGCGGTAGGCTTTACGGTTGTTAATGTGCTTTTGCTTGCACTCGGAGGCAACAGCTACTTCCTGTTCTCTATGACCGTGCCCTATGTAATCTGTATGTTCGGCCTAATATTTTGCGGAATGATGCCCGAGGAGCTGTATGATCAAATGGGTCTCGAGGGAATAGTATTCCTTGACGAGGGATTTTTTTACATAACCCTGGCAATTTCGGTGCTTATCCTTGCACTCTACGTTGTGTGCTGGATCTTCTCAAAGAAAAAGTCGGTATGGCTTAAGGTTGCGCTTGGTCTGTTTATTGTAGATACGATAGCGATGATTCTCTACTACGGTATAGCCGTGGAGATGATAATGGACGTGCTATTCCATGGCTACGTTATCTGGATTCTCATATCGGGTATACTCGCCGATAAGAAGCTGAGAAATATGCCCGAGCCTGTTATTGAGGCGGAGTTTACCGATGTGAGCGAGTCTAACGATGAGAAAGTGACACCCGTACTGAGACCCGCAGACCCTATGGTAAAAGCGCGCGTGCTTCTCGAGGCAGAGGCGTACGGTCACAGCATCGTATACCGCCGAGTACAGAGAACGAACGAGCTGGTAATTGACGGCAATGTTTACGATGAGTATACCGCCCTGGCAGAACATCCGCATCAGCTGACGGCAAATATATACGGTCACATATTCTGCGTAGGTATGGAGGCGTCCTCGCACAGCTATATCACAGTTGACGGCGAAACTATAAAACGCAAGTTCAGATTTATATAAAAAACGGGAGGAATATTGCTATGAGTATGAAAATAAGACGCATTATTTCTTTTCTGCTTTTGCTTATTATTCTCCCCTGCTTTATAAGGCCTGCGTCGGCTATGATGCCCCTGCCTCCGACACTGATTGACGGATCGGATGCGGAGGGACTGTGCATTCCTACCGATACAGGCGTAGTTATAGATAACATATCCATTACGTTTGATCTGACCAATTTCCCCGCTATTAATGATGAGGAAAAAAACAAGAATTATACAGGCAGTGTCAGGACGGAATATACCATTTTCAACCCCACCGAACATGAAGTTGCGATCCGCCTGGTATATCCTCTCAACGAAGCGCCAAGCTATTTTTATGAAGATGCTGCAAGCAATCTTTTAAAATACGGCATTACAGTTAACGGCCAGGCTGCAGACCTCACTTTAAGGCACGCATACGACAGCTATGCAACCTCAAGCCGATTTGCTTCGCTTATTTCCGACGAATATTTGATAAATGAATACGTAAACCCGGATATGACGGTAACAAAGTACGTATTTAAAGAAAGCGGCGTGACAGAATACGGAGCATACGTAGGCTTTGATATTCAGAAAGGCGGAATGCCGGGAAGCTGTATTTACTTCGGTGAATTTTCCCACGCCTGGGATCATAGCGAAAATATTCGCCGCTTCAATACTTCGGTATCGAAAGATAAATCTACATATGAGCTTTACGTTTTTGGTGAGGATCTGAAAAGCACACCTAATTGGAAATTCTATAAAGATGGTAGCGTAGAGGACGGCGAAGAGATTGCAGGCAAAATGGAGCTTGTTTCGAAAGAAACTCTTACACTTTTGGATTTTGCGGCGCAATATTACGACGAAAACCTTAACGTAAGCGAGCTCGACTGGTTCAATATAGTAGCAAACGATATTTCGAATACCCTAGAATACGGTCAAGAATACGTATCGCTTAATTGTTTGAGTGATTCATACAAAGGCTATATTGTAAGCGGATACGTTTATTATGTAACGCTTGCGCCCGGAGAAAAGGCGACAAGCACCATAACAGCGCCTATATATCCCTCCGTGGAAACGGCATACGATCCCTATACTTACAAATTCAATCATAATTTACCCTATGAATATGCCGATATATACACAGGTAGTATAAGCGTAACCGTAAATACGCCCTATTATATGATCGACGACCATGGGTTTGATTTTGAAAAGACCGATAGCGGTTATTCGCTGAGTTTTACGCAGATTGGACAGACAGAGGATGGTTCAACCGTAAAATACGGCGGAGTATGGTTCACGCTATGCGAATCGGAAAATCCCGAAAAGGTCGAGTCGGAGAGTCCTATTCTTTTCTGGATAATTGCAATTCCGCTGCTTATTATAGCCGCAGTTGTTTATCTTGTAATATGGGCGGTTGGTTCACTGATCAATTGGATCGTAAAGCAGTTTAAATAAGGCATTCGACAAAAAGGCTCTGCAAATGACAAGTTTAGTTGTCATTTACAGAGCCTTTTATAAAAAATTATTATTGTATTGACAAACTGTGGAATTTGTAGTATGATTTAATCAGAAAGAAAATACGTTCCGAGAGGATATAAAAATGACTTTATTTGAGTATATCGAAGCGATGAAGGAGCTGGATTCGCCCATTGCTACCGTGGCTGTGGTGATGCTCTGCCTTTTCCTCGTTGCAATAATAATAAATATGCTGAGCGGTATGAGGCGTGGCACACTCAGACAAGGCATGCGTACGGGTATGACCCTGCTGGCCGCTATTATCTCATACGGAATAGCGGTGATCGTAAGCAATTCGATCATCGGCGGTACCGATACTCAGTCTATCGAGGATTTTATCGTATTTATGGAGGGCAAAATTCCCGGATGCGGCGATCTGCTTCGCCAGGCGCTGTCCTCATTTGATCCCGAGGTTTTTGAATATTCCATTATTCTGCCTGCGACAATAATTCTCGTACCTCTGCTCGCTACCGTAATCTTCCTGCTTATCAACCTTATTCTAAAAATAGTGAGAACTATTCTTAACAAGATCTTCGGCTTTAAGAAGGCAAAAAAGAACAGCCAGCGTCTCGGCGGCGCACTTATCGGTGCGGTTGAGGCGATTATCTGGGTAATAATGGTTACTCTGCCCATTACGGGCATCATAAGTCTTGCCGACCGCGCCTGCAATCAAGCGCTGTCAAGCGAGGAGGGTGCTGAAAACACCGAGCTTATCACTACATACGAGGAGATCGTCAGACCGTTTTCCGACAACCCTGCCTTTGATTTTATAGATGCGCTGGGCTCAGGCGCTATGGCTGACGGAATTGCAACAATTAAGGTAAACGGAGAAAGCACAAATCTCCGTGAGGAGATAGTTTCTGTCCTGCATATCGGTCTTGTGGAAATTCCCGCTCTTGAGGGAGCCGACTTTGCCGCTCTAACCGATGAAAATAAGGCTTCTCTTGACAATATTATAGCATCTCTCGACCGCTCACCCTTTATTGCCACTATTATATCCCGTATGATCCAAAGCTCATCCGGCTTTATGAACAGCGATATTATCCCCTTTGACAAGGAGGGCGAGGGAGCCGAAATATTCAGTGGCATTATGCTGTTCCTTGAAGGTGTAACCGAGGAAACGCTCTTTGAGGATGTAAGCACCATCAAATCGGTTTATTATGTTATCTCCGACAGTCAGATCATCAAGGAGCTTGAGGATAGTGACACGGATATTGTAACTCTGCTTCAGGAAAAGCGCAAGGCCGGTGACGATACTGTAAGTCAGATAGTAAATATTCTGCAAAGAAACGAGCGTACCGCGCCTATTATCAAAGCTGTGACCCAGGCGCTTCTCTCCTCTCTCTCAACAGAGATCGAGGCGCCCGACGGATCTACGATCACCGTTTCCTACGATTCGGTAAAGGATAGCATGAACGAGGTTCTTGCCGTCAATAAGGAGGACTATGAGAGCGAGGAAGAATACAAAGATGCGCTGACCGATACTCTCGACACCACGCTTCGCAACAACGGAATCGAGCTTGAAGAGGAAATAGTTGAGTCTATTGCAGATTACGTCGACGACGAGTATTCCGACGTAGAGGAGCTTACAGACGAGCAGTTTAACGATCTGCTGCTCTATTATTACGACGCATATCTTGACTACGTTCAGGGCGGCAACCTGCCCGATGGCTTGGTCTGAATTACATAAAAAGGGGCTGTCTCAAATGCAAATTTGAGGCAGCCTCTTTTTGGGGATAGTCA
>CAZUJY010000116.1:0-5549 GCA_964620565.1 uncultured Ruminococcus sp.
AAAAAAAAAAAAAAAAAAAAAAAAAAAAAAAAAAAAAAAAAAAAAAAAAAAAATACAAAAAATTTAAAAAATGTTATACAATTTGGGTTTTTGTTTACAATTTGTTAACAAACACATATATATAATATGCTATAATGAATCATCTTTCTAAAATTTTTAATTTTTTTTAAGAAAGTCAACAAGTTTTTAAAAAACGAAAGGAAAAACGAAAATGAAAAAATTATCCGTATTTATTGCACTTGCGCTCGTTCTCACTATCGGCGGCGCTTACGCTACTTGGTCCTTCGCTGTAGGCAGTGTTACTAATGACACTCACAACTTTACAGGTACTGTTAACATGGAAATCGTTGACGGCAATTCCATGGGTACTCTCGCAGCTTCTTTTGCTACCACTCCCGGCTACACCGTTGATCCCAAAAGCGAAGACGACTACACTCCCGTTCTCAGCTTTGCAGGTGGCGATCTTACTATCACCTTCACCGCTGCAAAGGATGCAGAGCCCGCTGTTAAGGAAGGCGCTGTTGATGTTGTAATCAAGTTCAGCTCCGAAAATATTACTCCTTACAACAGTAGTGCAGTTAACGCAATTTCCTTCAACGGAACTATTGAAATCAAACAGGGCGCTTGGGGCACCGGCGTTACTCAGGATGACGATACAGTTCTCTTCACCAAGGTAATCACCGATGACGAAATTCTTGCAAAGATAGTTCTTGATAACGATGAGAAGCTCACCACCCTTGCAGAAGCACAGGCGTTCCAGAAAGCTCTTGGTTATGTAGACTCCGATGAAGACGGCAAGCTTGACAAAGCAACCGGTACAATTACTATTACCGTTACCTCTAACCTTGTCGATAATTAGTTTTTCAAAGTAAATTCAAACCTTTTTGGTTTAATCAACCGTTAACTCACGAACAAGGATGTAATTTATGACACCATATGAAATATATCTCTTGGTCGTAAGTATCATCGTAATTGTCGGTTTAGCATCCTTCTTCTCAATACTGATATGGTATGTTTACGTATTGACGATGCGACTGATTTACGTTGGATACTGGGACCAGGAGCTTGTTCAAGAGTATGACAAAAAAGGTATGCCTATGCCAAAGCAGCAGAACACCCTCGGTAAGGTGATTTCCACCGCTATCTGTGGTGTGCTTGCTATGGTAGTAATATTCTCTGTATTCCTGGGAATAGGCGAAACAGGTCTTACAGGCGCTATCCCCTCGCTTAAGGTAATTAAGAGTGGATCAATGTCGGAAAAGCACGAGGAAAATACATATCTCGTGGAGCACAATCTCAATGATCAGATGCAAACCTTCGACATTATTACAACTTATGCACCGCCCGCCGAGGAGGATATACAGCTCTACGATGTAATAGTATACGAGAAAAACGGCAGTCTCATCATACACCGTGTCGTATACATCGTAGAACCTAGTGAGAGTGGCGAAAGCAGACGCTTCTACACCAGAGGTGATGCAAACGAAAAGAACGATAGTAAGTATGTTACTTATGACCAAATCAGAGGTATTTACCGTGGAGAGAGAATTCCCTTTGTCGGTAGCTTCGTTCTCTTTATGCAGTCGCCTGCAGGATTTATCTGTCTGTTGCTTGCTATCGCTTGTATGATTGTTATGCCCATTGTGGATGATAAGATCGCAGAGGCACGCAGCCATAGATACCGCAGAATACACACAGGCTTTGCAACTATACGGAGATTTTATAGAAAGTATTGACGTCAAATTGGCGTGTAACTGATACTTCTATAAAACGTTTAGTTATGCGCTTTTGAAGTCGATACTCTTGTATTAAAGATTTTTTCTAAAAAATAGACGGGGAGAATATCCTAGGGTATTCTCCCTATCCGTAATATAACCGAGCCGAGATTCGATTATATCACGGATAGATTCTCAAAAAACACACAAGGAGGCAAAGATGAGGAAATTATCTTCAGTAATGTCAATAATCCTCGCAGTGTGCCTCACAATCGGAGGCGTAAGCGCTGCGTGGGTATATGCGACGGGCGCGCCCAAGGATCCCGCTCCTCTATCTACTGGCGTAACAGGAAATTACCCAGACACATATGTTGTAAAGTTTATTAACGAAAAAACAACGCTTTATACAATAAAAAAAACATTTGGTCAAGATGTAACAAACGCCGAACTTTATGGATATGAACAAACGTTTGATCCAGATAAACCCTCTACCGAGCAAGCAAATCCAATAGCGGCTATTTTAGCGCAAATGAAAGAACTTGGATATGCAGATAACGTTACTTTCAAGTATTGGATGTATTCCGGATCGGCCAAAGTTGAGAGCATTGAAAACAACGAAAGATACATAATAGAATTGTTTCCCTCGTTTGCCAATAGATATACCGCAATGTTTGTTGATCAGAATGCAAATGTTCTGCATTGGGAATTTTTTGATGCTGGAGCTACTAGTTTAACACAAACGCCAACCGCACCAACCATAGACGGTTTTTCTTTTGACCACTGGGAAATCCGAGGCCCAGTAAACGGCACCGAAACACCTCTTGAATATACTGGGGAAAACTTAGCAAAGTATACAGGAGATATTACAATTTATCCTATTTATACCTATAATGGAGCAGCCGCATTGACACCTGTTGATACAGACGGCGATGGAGTTACTAATTATTATCAGGTTGATGGCTATTCTAACGGATCCGGCTCAAAATTAGTAGAAATTCCTGATGAAGTTAATGGAGTTCCTGTTGAGATAATTAATACAGATGCTTTCGCAGGATTTGACGATCTTACTGCGGTCAAAATTCCCGACTCTTTAACCTCTATTGGTTCAAACGCATTCGAAGACGGACCTAATCAATATATAACAACATCCGGCCGTTCAACTATTACCATTTATTATGATGGTTCTCCGGATACATGGAAGCAGTATATGGATGTGTTCTACCAAAGCAATTCAAAATATACTAGTTATAATTCACTCGGAACTTACGAAAATCCTACAACAATTCTCAAATCTGGTTGGGATAGCGGTTTGGGTGATGGCTCTCGTATATTCTTCCTTGGCGATGACGGTAATGTCGATCCGGACGCTGGATATTGGGAACTTTATCATGAGCGATCGGGATTAACTACTCACTATTATACTTGGATATTCCATGACCACGAGTATTTAGAAACTCCTCCTAGTAACTGTGGAAAGAATCACTTTAGCGGAAATTATACCGACTACGATGCTGAAGACAGAGTAGATAGGAATTACTGGATCACTGACGACGATGTGGTTTCCTCGGAAGAAACAACCGAATAAACAACCCCACCCCCACGGTGATAAGCCGTGGGGGTTTTTATTTGGGTTTTGGAGTGAGGTTGGCGAGGGGTAGGCTTTTTATTTGCGGCGGGGAATTTTTGTGCAAGGGGTGAAATAAAAAAGCCTTCCCTGTTGGGGAAGGTGGCATACGAAAGCTCGCTTGAGTATGACGGATGAGGTATTGGGTCTTTATTGTTTTTGTTTTGACCTCATCCACCAACTTCGTTGGTCCCCCTTCCCCAACAGGGAAGGCTTACAGGCCGCTTCGCTACTCGCTGCGGCTCGGGCACTCCTCGGGTCATCCTCATCCACCAACTTCGTTGGTCCCCCTTCCCCAACAGGGAAGACTTATAGGCCGCTTCGCTACTCGCTGCGGCTCGGGCACTTCTCGGGTCATCCTCATCCACCAACTTCGTTGGTCCCCCTTCCCCAATAGGGAAGACTTATTGAGAAGGCTTTGGGAAATGAAAAATCGCAGACTTTTTCGGTCTGCGATTTTTGTTTTGTTTTAGCCGTTTTGATTTGTCCTTTTGCCACGGGCAAGCTTGATGATCATTCCCGCTAGCATAAAGATCGCAAAGACGATAAGATACCATATATTGCCCATGCCGTGCTTTGAGATGCTGGCGTAGATTATTAATCCTATGCCTGCTATTGACAGGATAGGCAGCGCAAAGCGCTTAAAGAAGCCAAGCTCCCTCTCCTTTATCATCATGGACACAAGAATAGGAATATAGAGGGCGTAGAGGGTGATGATCGGCAGCTCGGAGGAGTCGAAGCCGAAATCGCCGAACTTGCCTAATGCGTAAAAGATGAAGTACACAAACCAGAAGCCGCACATAAGAAGCGAGAATATGGCAGAGTTGTGAGGCATATTGGTCTTTTTGTCAACCTGGGAGAAGGTTTCGGGCGCAAAGCCCTCGCCTCTGGCAGAAAGGGCATATATTCCTCGGCAGCCGCCAAGCATAAGGCCGTTCAGAGTGCCAAGACAGGAGATTATTACAAGAATATTGATGATCGATGCCACCGCTCCGCCAAAGAATTTAAAGGCTACCGCAGTTCCCTCGGTCTTGATGTCGCCGATGCCCGCAAGTCCGAGAATACCCATATTATAGAGGGTGTAGGCGGTCATTATGATAAAGGTTCCTGCGCAGAGGGCGATAGGCAGATTTCTCTTCGAGTTCTTTATCTCGGAGTTGATCGAGGTTGCCACGATCCAGCCCTCGTAGGCGAAGATGGTGGTGCAGATCGCAGGGAAAAGTCCCGTTTCCTTCCCTGCCCCTACGGGATTGGTTACGAAATACTCAAAGTTCTCGACGAGCCTTCCGTTCACAAGTCCGATCACCGTTCCCACAAGGGCGATAAAGGCGATAGGCACAAGCTTTACGATAGTTGAGGAGATCTGGAACTTGCCTGCGATCTTCGGCGCTATGGTGTTGACGAAGTAGGCGAGGATCAGATAAAAGAGCGCCAGCGTTATACACTCGGCAGAGAAGATCATCTCGTCACTGCCCACCACTGCGGCGAGGGTGTATCTTGCGCTCACCCAGGCGAGCACGGCGGTCATGGCGGGATAGTATATGAGCGACATAAACCAGCCGACGTAATATGCGTAATTTCTGCCGCACATAGCCTCGGCGTAGTCCACCGCTCCGCCCACCTTCTCATACCTTGTCGCCATAACGGCAAAGGTGGTGGCGATAATTACCATTATAAGTCCCGACACTACCCAGGCGATTATGCTGTATAGCGCATTATAGCCTGCGTGTTCAAGTACCTCGGGCGCCTTGAAGAATATGCCAGAGCCTATTACTATGCCAACGACCATACAGATTGCGGTAAATAAACCGTATTTTTTCTTTAAGCCTTCCATGTTTGTCCTCACCCAAGTTTTTTTCTACATTTATATATATTATATCTTAGCGGGTAGATAAAAGTCAATAGCATTTTGATTTTGCCGTTTTTTCAGTCGATATTCCTTTGCAATTGTGAACATTTTGTTAATTTTTCGATTTTTTTAACAGTTTTTTATTTTAAATATAGAAATTTAAAAATAAATGTGTTATAATATAGCGGTTATGGTGAAGGTGCCATACCATACCTTGAATTTGCTTATCAAAAATACATTATATTTATGGAGGAAACTTAAAATGGCAAAGAAGTATTGCTATCTCTTCTCCGAGGGTAACGCAACCATGCGTGAGATCCTTGGTGGTAAGGGCGCTAACCTCGCAGAGATGACCAACATC
>CAZUJY010000117.1:0-5481 GCA_964620565.1 uncultured Ruminococcus sp.
TACTGGGGTACTCCCCTCAACATCTGGGAATGCTCCTGCGGTCACAGACACTCCATCGGCTCTATCGAGGAGCTGAAGTCCATGTCCGACAACTGCCCCGACAACATCGAGCTTCACCGTCCCTTCATTGACGCGGTGACTCTGAAGTGTACCGAGTGCGGCGGCGAGATGAAGCGCGTACCCGAGGTTATCGACTGCTGGTTCGACTCCGGCTCCATGCCCTTCGCACAGTGGCACTATCCCTTCGAAAATAAGGAAGTGTTCGAGAGCCAGTTCCCCGCAGACTTCATCTCCGAGGGTGTTGACCAGACACGTGGCTGGTTCTACTCTCTTATGGCTATCTCCACTCTTATCTTCGATTGCGCGCCCTATAAGAACGTACTCGTTCTCGGCCACGTGCTTGATAAGGACGGTCAGAAGATGTCCAAGTCCAAGGGTAACGCCGTTGATCCCTTCGAGGCTCTTGAGGCGTACGGTGCAGACGCTATCCGTTGGTACTTCTACTCCAACTCTGCGCCCTGGCTTCCCAACCGATTCTTCGGTGATGCGGTTGTTGAGGGACAGAGAAAGCTTATGGGTACTCTTTGGAACACCTACGCATTCTACGTTCTTTACGCAAATATCGACGGCTTTGACCCCACGGGGTACACTCTTGACAGATCCACCCTCTCGGTAATGGATAAGTGGGTTCTCTCCAAGCTCAACTCCACCGTAAAGGCGGTTGACAATTATCTTGCAAACTATAAGCTCCCCGAGGCATCCCGTGCTCTTGAGAGCTTTGTTGACGCTCTTTCCAACTGGTACGTTCGCCGCAGCCGTGAGAGATTCTGGGCTAAGGATATGCCTACCGATAAGGTAAACGCATATCTCACCCTTTACACCGCGCTCGTTACCATTGCAAAGACCGCAGCTCCTATGATCCCCTTCATGACAGAGGATATCTACCGCAACCTTGTTTGCTCGGTTGAAAGTAATGCTCCCATCTCCATCCACCTCTGCGACTATCCCGTAGCAGACGAAAGCCTTATCGACACCGATCTTGAGGAGAATATGGACGAGGTGGTTGACGTTGTAGTTCTCGGACGTGCCTGCCGTAATGCTGCCGCTATCAAGAACCGTCAGCCTGTGGCGAAGATGTACGTTAAGGCGGATAAGACCCCCGACGCAAGCTTTATCTCTGTTATCGCAGAGGAGCTTAACGTTAAGGAGGTTGTCTTCACCGACAACGTTTCGGAGTTCACCACCTATACCTTCAAGCCTCAGCTTCGTACAGTAGGTCCCAAGTACGGTAAGTACCTCGGCGGCATCAGACAGACCCTTGCCACCATCGACGGCAATGCGGCATACTCCGAGCTTAAGGCAAACGGTCATATCAAGTTCGCCGTAAACGGTGACGAGATAATTCTCGCAGAGGAGGATCTCCTTATCGAGATGACCAAGAAGGATGGCTACGAGAGCCTTGGCGACCGTGGTGTTACCGTTGTAATTGACAAGAACCTTACTCCCGAGCTTATCGAGGAGGGTAACGTTCGTGAGATCATCTCCAAGATCCAGACCATGCGTAAGGACAGCGGCTTTGAGGTTATGGATAACATCCGTATCGCATTCTCGGGCAACGATGTTGTAGCCGACATTGCTACCCGCAACGCAGATGAGATCAAGGATGAGACCCTTGGCGTAGAGCTTACCGTTGGTAACGTTTTCACTCATTCTAAGGAATGGAACATCAACGGAGAGAAGGTTACCATTTCCGTAGAGAAAATATAATTATCGGCAAATTTTGGCTACAATTCTCGACTGCTCCCACTCGACGTAGGTAACTACGCCTTCGGGTCGCATTCAAAAATTTCAGCTCAAAATTTTCACGATACTTACCACCCTTTATATTGCTTCTATTTTTTAAAAAATGGCTAAAAAAGATCAGATTATCTCCGAAGCCTTCTCTCTTATGCGAGAGGGAAGGCGGAGCGAGGGAGTGGAGCTGTTATACAGTAAAGGCTTTCCGAAGATGTACGGTATAGCATTCTCCCTCTTAAAAAACGAGCAGGACAGCCGTGATGCTGTTCACAACGTGATAGCAAGGCTGCTTACTATGGATGAGGGCAATCTTCCGAGTGTAAACGAGCTTGGATGGTTGTATTCAGTGATAAAAAACGAGTCCTTGAATCTGCTGAAAAGCAACCGTCAGTCCTTAGAGCTTGACGAATCTATTAAGATCGGCGATGATGAGGATGAAGAAATAAAGGCGATAGCCGATATGGATTCATATCAGAGGATGATAAAGACTCTTGATCCCGCAAGGGCTGAGATAGTGACCCTTAAGGTTCTCGGCGGCTTTACCCACAGGGAGATCGGCGAGCTTTTAGGCAAGCCTATGGGAACGGTGCAGTGGCTTTACGCTACCGCTATAATAAAGCTGAAGAAGTCTGTTGTAACCCTCTTTATCCTGTCGGTGCTTTCGTCTGCAGGACTTGTAGGACGTCTGCTTTCAAGTTCGGGCACAGACACTCCTCCTGACCGGCCCGGAGTAATGCCCGACATTCCTGACGACATACCCGGAGCAACGCCGGATACTGATATTCCCGTACCGCCAAGCGATGCCTCTGTAGATTATTGGATCATCATTCTTTTGGTACTCAGTGTTTTGTTCGTTGGAACATTGATTGTTGTATTTGCAAGAAAACTTGGTCCTATAAAAAAACAAAAAAAATAACTCTTCAAATACCTGCAAGAAAAAATGCAGGTATTTTTTTTGATAAACACCAACAAAACGCCCATTTTAAAACATCTATATAATAAATGAGAATTTTTTCAATCTTAATAATTTATGAAAGAAAGGAAATAGTCCAATGGGCCATTTATAATGTAATATTCATAGTAATATTCATATCATATATTATCGATAAATAGAAAGGAAAAATAATGCAATGCGTAATAACCTATTAGCTAAAAAAATAATAGCGTGTTTTCTTATAATGATTATTGTGATCTCAGTTGTTTGTGTTCCAACTTTTGCTGCATATGATACATTTAGTAATATAGAAAGAGGAAATGAAAACTGTTCCACTTTATATTTCTCCGAATTAAGAACATACTTTGGAAGAAACGTTGAAGAAACTTGTTCTTATGTTGCAGCAGCTATGCTTCTTTCATATTATGATAGTTTTCAAAACGGCGATTTCATAGACGAGGTTTATGAGTCGAGTGGAAATTTAATCAACTACGGTGAAGATAAAATGTTGTTTTTATCGCCCGGAATTAAAAAAGAGCCTGATTGGAATAGTACATCATATTCGTCATATGAATCTTTCGTTGACGATTTAGCAGATGAGTATTTACATTTAAAGTTGATAGAAATAGGAAAAAATGTAGCCAATGCTTATGATTCGGAACACTCTGGAAGTATATATGATACAGATGGTAACATAAAGGTTTCTGATGACTTATCGCCCTCAGAGATTGATTGGTCAGTATCAATTCCCAAAGTGGCAGAAATTACTCAAACATATTTAACTCAACAAGGCATAAGCTCCGCAGAAGTAACAGTAAATAGCTTATCTTATCGTGATTTAATGACAGAGAATCCTACCATGTCAGAAACGGAAGCTGATGCATTGATACGGCAAATTGCAATAGAAAAGGTAAATGAAGGTATACCAATCGTTTATGCTGGATTTTCTACAGATGTTTCTAATAATATTGTAAGCGGTCATGCGTTGATTGCATATGATACTATTTATAATAGTACTTTAGACAATTATACTTTAGTTTTTCACACCGGATGGGATAATAGTACAATTATAAATGAAAATGATCCCATATTTATTTACGATCACAAATTATACATTATGTGGATTGATATAAACGCTTCGTATTTCCACGAATGCGATGAAAACTTTGTAGTTCAATCTCCAACCGGAGATACATCAACGGAATGTATGTGTACATTTCCAATGCACCCCGAACATAACCACGAAGGAGTATATATAAACTATACATCAGACTCACACAATGTAAACTGCAAATGGTGCAATATAGTTTCGGATTATCATTTTCCTTTCAACTATGAAAGAAACAACAAAATTGGCCATTACGTATATTGTGAGTGTGGTTATCAAATGGGTACGAGTCATCACGTGGTACCCATCGGTGGAATAGGCTTTAAGCTGTGTATTTATTGTGGAGAGCGATTAGACACCTCAATAGATATTACTCCGGTACCAGGCACAAACTCGGTATCAATATGTTACATAACCGAAGCGGGAAGCTATGTTAACGCAGACGGAGTTGTTTTCCTGGTCGATAGCGATATGACGCTTCTGCTGGAAGGTCAATTGGATGTCGAGGCCCTGGTAACTGTTGCACTGGGTAATAGTGTTACAGAGTGAACGAACGGTTATTTTCAAAAAAATATTGACATATAGAAAAAGAGTGGTATATAATTAATACACTACGTATAGGAGGTTGCAAAATGAAAAAAATACTGTCAACAATACTTCTGATTGTAATTACTCTTGGGCTTGTTGCGTGCGGCGGTAATCAGCAGGATGATGCGTGCGGCGGTAGTCAGCAGGATGATGTTCCAGGCAGAAACCCTACGGGAAATCCGCTTGCAGAATATCAGGCAAGCATTGCTATTCAGTCCTACGATGATCTGATTCGGGCGTGGAATATTCACGTTCAGAATGACGATGATGGAAGATATAACAAGTATTATACCTTTAACAGCGGAATAGAAAGCTATAAGCCTCTGTATTATTTCACCGCATACAACGCCTGGATAGTTCCCACCACTGATATAGAAACCTATTTTTCAAAGGTGAATAACTTTTCGCTTGTGACAATGCTCATTGATTCAGCGGAAGAATACTGCTCCTGTTCTTCCTTAAGACACGACGTTTTCTCCCGGCTTCCCGATGAATACAAAAGCTATGATAAATACCCCTTTATATCTATTGAAAAGAAACACTCTTTTACCGAAACGATAATAGATATAGAGGACAAATCCTGCATATCGCTTTCAACCGAGTTTGATCTTGGCGGATATTACACCTACGATTTTGAGTATAACGGAGTGGAGGCGTTCAGAATTACCAGCTGCCACAAGCTTTCCAAAAGCGATTTTGATGCGCTCTTTGACCATATCGTAATACTTAAATAAACAAAAAAACAGCGAAAAATGGTGGGAGGCCGTAAAACAGTTATCTGAATATCGACAGAAACGCCCGGACAAAAAATGTTCGGGCGTTTCTTCTTTGCGCAGATGGTAGAATTGTTCACATTTTTGTGATATTCTTTATTTAACGAAAGAGAGAGATAAATTTGAATTTTGCAGTTGAGATGCTTAGGAGATAGATGAAAGCGTCTATGGGGCTGAAAGCGGAGAGAAAATTATGAATCATATTGTGATTGACGAGAAAAAGTGTATCGGCTGTGGACAATGTGAAAAAGATTGTCCGAATGCATATATTTATTTGAAAA
>CAZUJY010000118.1:0-5352 GCA_964620565.1 uncultured Ruminococcus sp.
TCAAATGTGACAGCCCCTTCCGTTTTAGTCGAAAAATTAAGCTTTAGCCTCTGCTACAGCCACAGCCGCCGCCCTTACCGATATTACTCTCGGTGGTGGGAGCATCCGTTCCTCTGAACTGAGAGATGGGGAAAGCTATGGTTCTAAAAAGTGAGCAGGGATTGTCGTTATTTGTCGCTGCGTTACATTCCTTATCGGGAACGCTGTAATCGGTTGCGTGAATAAGAAGCTGTGCAGGACGCTCGATTCTGATCACGGAGAAGATTCCGAAGGATACAAGAAGTCTGGGACCGTTGGTATTGATTACAAGCTCCTCGCCGAGCGAATTGCGGATTCCCTCGGGAATATCAGCATATTCGGTGCCACCGCAGGGACAGGGGCAGTTACAGTCGGAAACCTTAGTGCCAAGCACGATAGGTTCAACCGTTTCAACTACTGCAACAGGATCGTTTGTAGCCATATTATTCATATTGTAGACGCTGCAGTAGCTGCTACCGGGATTAGAGGTAAAGGTAACCGCCCTGCCCTCGCCTCCGTACAGAATAACCTCCTTTTCAAGAGCGGCTAGGCCCTTGAAGCTCTGGCTTCTGCCAACGCCGAGGCAGGCTTCAAATTCTACCTCAATGTAATAGCGGATCTTTACCTGATAAAAGCCGCAGTTAAAGGGAACCTCATCCACGCCCACGTAAGCCCAGAGAAGATTTGCCGTGCGTGTTCTTACGTTTGTTGAGTTGGCAAGGATCTCCTCGCCCTGACTGGTGAGATAAACTCTGACGTCCTCGTAGCAATCTCTGTCACGACAGCTGTCAAGGACTCTCTTGGTGTCGATACATACCGTTCCGTTGCTCAGAGTCTGACAGGTATTCTGACCCGCGCCACAGAAGGATGTGTTTCTGTTATCTTGCATTGTTTTACCATTCCTTATGCAAAAATTAAATTGTCAACTATATAGTCGCTTCGAGGTCACAGAATCTTTCAATGCCTCGATACTATTTTATGATTTGCAAGGAATATGGTGAAAAAAAGAAAACCCACGGTTACCCGTGGGTTAAAAATATCAATTAAACGTAAGCCTTAATGCCTTCGGGGCACTCCTCAACTGCGATGGAAGAGGTCATAACAAGGTTAACCTCAGCAGTGATCTTATCAAGCTTACCAAGCATCTTCTCGAAAGCCTCAACGTCGTTACCTACGATCTTAAGACCGGAGTCAACGAAGATATCGGTGATATCGGAGTTGGAAGCAAGGATACCTGCGATAAAGCCGTAAAGAGCCTCTGCGTCGCATACAGAATAAGCGTCAGTATCAATAAGTCTAGCCTTATATGTAATATCGTGGATGAGCTTATCACCCTTCTCAATGCAAACTACGTTACCCTTGGATTCGGTAACAGCATTGTTTACCATCTCGATAAGAGTCTTGGTTTTGCCGGAGCCTTTGCCGCCGATGAACAATTTTATCATTTTTGAAATCCTCCTAGTTTTGAGATATGTATATCTCTCTGTATACATTTTACACTAAAAAGTATTAAAATGCAATAGTAAAATTATAATTTTATTTTATATCCTGTTATTTTGTAAAAATTACACAAGTCAATATGTGCATAATTAACCGAAAATACGCGCCTCAAGCTCGGATTTCAAATCCTCGTATCCGGGCTTACCAAGAAGAGCGAACATATTCTTCTTGTATGCCTCGACACCGGGCTGGTTAAAGGGATTTACACCGAGAATATAACCGGAGATACCGCATGCAAACTCGAAGAAATACATAAGGTAGCCAAGAGATGCGGGAGTTCTGTCTGCAACATTAAGAAGAAGGTTGGGAACGCCACCGTCATTGTGTGCAACGATGGTCGCAGTCCGGGCGGTCTTATTAACATAATCAAGCTCTCTGGCTGCAATAAAGTTAAGTCCGTCAACGTTTGCGGGATCCTCGGGAATTACGAACTTAGCGCCGGGATTCTCGATGCTGATAACAGTTTCAAAGAGGTTGCGCTGACCGTCCTGGATATACTGACCCATAGAGTGAAGGTCGGTGGAGAATACAACGGATGCGGGGAAAATGCCCTTCTTATCCTTGCCCTCGCTCTCGCCGTAAAGCTGCTTCCACCACTCGTTAAGCATAAGCATATAGGGCTCGTAGCCTACAAGGATCTCGGTGTTCTTGCCCTTACCGAGAAGAATGTTACGGATAACCGCATATCTTACAGCATCGTTGAGATAAAGGTCAAAGTTTTCAAACGCCTTCATAGCAGTATGTGCGCCATACATAAGAGCGTCAATGTCTATTCCTGCACAAGCGATAGGAAGAAGGCCAACCGCAGTAAGAACCGAGAATCTTCCGCCTACGTTATCGGGCACAACGAAGGTTTCGTAGCCTGCCTTATCGGAGAACTGCTTAAGAGTTCCACGAGCCTTGTCAGTGGTAACGAAGATTCTGTCCTTAGCGCCATCTTCTCCATACTTCTTAACAAGAAGAGATTTGAACACTCTGAATGCGATAGCAGGCTCGGTGGTTGTACCGGACTTGGATATTACGTTTACGGAAATATCCTTACCCTCGCAGATGGAAAGAAGCTCGGTAAGTGCGGTAGGAGAAATGTTGTTACCTGCAAAGTAGATGTCGGGGGTATCCTTTTTAAGATTATTATAAAGAGGGCTCTTGCAGAATTCAATAGCGGCACGAGCGCCGAGATAGGAGCCGCCGATACCGATCACTACAAGAATATCGGAATTCTGCTTAATTTTTTCTGCGGCAATTTTAATTCTTGCGAATTCCTCCTTGTCATAGTTCTCGGGAAGTCTTACCCAACCAAGGAAATCATTTCCTTCACCTGTACCGGTGATCAGCTTTTTATGTGCCTCAGCTGCTACGGAGCACATATTCTCTATTTCTTCAGCAGAAACAAAGCCATTAAGAAACTTTTCGTTTAAATGTAACATTTTGTTATTCCTCAATTTTAAAAAAATTTACTTTTTATATTATACTATAAATATTTATAATTTTCAAGTATTTTATGCGAATAAATTTATCCGCAGGCTATTCTTTTTAATATTCTGCCAAGCAGATCGCCAAATTTGATTTTTTCTATTTCCTCTTTTAAGTAGATCACGCTCTCTCCGATCTGTTCCCCATCTATTTTATAAATGATCTTGCCGACGGTGTCACCTGAAGAAAGGGGCGCAACAATATACTCAGGTATCTCGTATATCAGCTCGATTTTTGATTGCTTTGATTTATCCACAACGCAGGAAAAGGGAGCGGAATAAAGAGATGCTGTGTCCGACTTCCCTTTTCTCACGTCTGCGTCCTCAATAAAGGATTCGTTTTTTTCATAAAGAGCATAGTTTGCAAATCCAAAGTCTAGTAAACTTCTCGCAATAGCATTGCGCTCGTCTCTTGTCCTGGCCCCCATTACAACGGCAATAAGCTGCATATTCCCCCGCTTTGCAGTAGCAGTAATGCAATAGCCTGCCTTATCTGTAGAGCCGGTTTTAAGGCCATTGCAGCCGTCGTAATATCTTACAAGTCGGTTTGTATTGGTAAGCGTAAACTCACCGTTTCGGATGGTGTCCTGCCAGATCGAGCTGTAATCGAGGATGATTTTATGCTTTATAAGCTCTCTCGACATTGTTGCAATATCCGCAGCGCAGCTGTAATGGTCGGTTGTCGTATCGTCAAGACCTGTGGTATTCTCAAAATGAGTGTTTTTTAGACCAAGCTCGGTCGCCTTAGCGTTCATCATCTTAACGAAGGCTGCTTCGCTTCCTGCGGTCAGCTCTGCAAGAGCCACAGAGGAGTCGTTTCCGCTTGCTATAACCGTGCTTTTTATCAGATCCTCAACGGTTATGCGCTCGCCCTCCTCAAGAAAGACCTGGCTGCCGCCCATAGACGCCGCCTTTGCGCTTACACGAACCGTATCGGCAAGGCTGAATTTTCCTTCTTCAAGCGCTTCACATACAAGCAAAAGCGTCATTACCTTCGTTACCGATGCGGGAGACGCGGCCTTGAATTCGCCGCTGGCATAAAGCACCTTTCCTGTGCTTGCCTCACAAAGATACACTCCTCCATATTCCTGTTCAATCTCAAGATTAACATTGGAGTAAAAGCCATTATCATATTCTGCCGCCGATTTTGTATTGTTTTCTGCAAATGAAATTGTTCCAAGAGATAAAAATAAAACTGATAGGAGTATAACTGATATTATTTTCTTCATATATGCCTCCGAGGTTGTTTTTGTTAATTATATTACAGTTACCTCCGAACTTATGAAAAAAGGACGGCATTTGCCGTCCTAAATTATTTTGAAGTCAGTTGATCGAGCGTTCCAAAGGAATAACCCATTGCACGCCATTCTTTAATCAGCTCAGGCAGGATCTTGGCGTTAGTTTCCGAGGTGGGATGAAAAAGCATTACTGCCCCGTCGTGTGTTCCGTCTAAAACCTTTCTGATCGCACGCTCAGAGCTCTGCTGACGGGAGTTATCCCAATCGTCATAAGCAAAGCTCCAGAAAACCGTCTTATAGCCAAGCTCCTTAAGGCTCTGAAGTGCTGATACACTGTAGCTTCCCTCGGGAAATCGGAAGTATTTTGTCATCTGCCTACCGGTTTTCTCCTCATAGATCTTCTCAAGGGCTGTAAGATTTCGCTCGATCTCCTCCTTACTTGCAGAAGAAAGATTTTTGTGATTCTTAGTATGGTTGCATACAAGATGCCCCTCGTCTGCCATACGAAGCACCAAATCGGTGTTCTTTAATATAATATTGTCAAGTAAGAAGAATGCGGCAGGAACGCTTTCTGCCTTCAGGACGTCGAGAATTTTCTCTAAGTTTCCGTTTTCATACCCTGCATCAAAGGTGAGATATATGATCTTTTCCCCTTTTTCAGCAGCAGATTTATCAAGATAGAAGGCATCATATTTTGATATTTCAGAGGCCTCCTTTGGAAAGGCGGGTGCTTTTCCCTTACATCGCTTTATATACCAATGAAGGCAGCTATCTGCACTTGAAATAAGAGTAAAACAGGCAATCAGCGTGATAGTCAAGGCTAATGCCACAAGTTTCTTTATATTATTCATAATTACCTCTAAATTAAGATTACGTTATTAGTATTTCCTAAGCGTAGTTTAATTATAAAGGTAAAAAAAGGGACTGCCACATACAGTAGCAGTCCACCTTATTTGCAAATAATTACTTATACTTGCGCTTTCTAGCAGCCTCAGCCTTCTTCTTACGCTTTACGCTGGGCTTCTCATAATGCTCTCTCTTACGAAGCTCGGTCATGATACCGGACTTAACGCACTGTCTCTTGAAACGACGAAGCGCGTTGTCGAGAGTCTCATTCTCTTTAA
>CAZUJY010000119.1:0-5350 GCA_964620565.1 uncultured Ruminococcus sp.
TAGAAATCCAAATAACTTGTTAAGATTATTGTGTTCATATTGTTTAATCCTTTTCTTATTTATCGGTGAGATTATTATATAACAATTCAGTATATAAATCAATGCTTCAAAAATATATTTTTATGATTTTGGTACCGTGGCGTGTGCTTGTCTTGATACAAGTCGAGTTCGTGCATTATCCTCTCTGCTTGGGGGAAACGGGACAGACCTCAAGGCAGGCTTTCGGTCTTCGTTCTAAAAAGAATAAAAAGCTCAACCAAGCGGTTGAGCTTTTTTGATTAATTAAACATTAGCCGTTTCAGGATTCTTTTTGCTTTTGCCTTTTATCTTGTCAATAACCTTGTATCCAAGGAGAGTAAGTCCAATAAATGCAAAGTTAATAGCGGTGAACATAACAAATACCGTAATAACAAGAATGGGATAGATCTCAAACTCGCCGAACTGCCAATGAACAAGTCCGGTAAAGCCTGCGAAGGGAAGATAATCTACGGCAACCTCAGGGTTGAACATGTAGAAGTGGTTTACTGCATATCCGGGCTCGGTATCAATTGCGTTAATAATGGTACCGAAAATAAATACAAATGTAAAGTAGACAATGAATACCCTCATCATATTCTTGAATGCGGTTTTGTCAAGTCTTGGGAAGATGCCAAGGGTAGTGCAAAGAATAGGTACCATTACAACGAAGCTATGCTCGTAAATGTAATGAAGAGGCCAGAAGGTGATCGAGTTGTCGCCGAAGGTAAACAGACTGATTGCGATCGCCGCACCAACCAGGTTTGCAACGTAATCAAAGTCAAATATCTTCTTGTTTTTAGTGATGATGGTGTAAAGATAGAAAAATGCAGCAATGTTGCAAAGCTGAAGAGGAAGTCTTGAGAATGTAAATCCACGTAAGAAGGGGGACATGGTATGCATAATCTGTGCGGTTACCATAAATGCAATAAAGGTAAACTTGTCCTTTTGACTGCGTTTTCTGAAGATAAAGTGAAGCAGAATGGTTTCTGCAATCAAACAGCATATCCAGATAATATGCAGGTTTCCAAACATCTCACCCGAGAGACCAAGCTTTTCCTGATCGATAAGAGTCTTGGGAATATAGGAGGGCATCATCTGGATAAGAATGAGCGGAATAAGACCGATAGTTAAAAGGATTTCCTTATAGCTCTTAATGTTCAACACGTGCTTATAATGAAGCTGCATAAGAACGGGAATAATGATTGCAATAACCAGCTCAAGAGTATAGAAGAAATATCTGAAGTGGGTATTTACGTAGTAACCGCCCGCACCCTCCGCAACGAAGTAAGCGAAGGTATCGTCAAAGAATAGGGCAGCGATAAGATTCACAGGAAGACAGAAGTAGCTGGCTATGTTACGGAAGATCCTGTTGTCAAAGAATACCGACATGGGCAGAACTGCGTATCCGATATAGTATCCCCAGTGAAGGAAGCTTTGAAGCGGATCCTCCATAGGTCCTACGATCTCAACGAAGGCGTCGGAAAGGAAATATCTGACAATTCCAATAACATTTAAAATGACAGCCAGAATTTTAAGTACGATACCGGGGTTAACGTTATTAAATTTTTTAAAGCTATAATTAAGTGCTAAAACAGTAATAATTGAAATGACTAAGGTTATTATAGTGTTCATTATTTTCCCCCGTATAAATTTTTCTATTTGATTATATCAAATAACTATGTAAAAGTCAACGATTTTTTGATATTTTACCTTAAAAATAATTAAAAAATATTCTAAAAAATAATTATAAAAACTTTTGCAAAAACTCTTGATTTTTCTTAACTAATATGATATAATACTTCAGGAAAAATGTGATCGAATGTATAGTGAGCCCTGACGGACCCTCTCAGCCGCAGATTAAACGAAGCGTAGATCATGTAAAATTTAAAGGAGAAACAAAATGGCTAATATTAAGTCCGCTAAGAAGCGTATCCTTGTTAACCGTACTAAGGCACTCCAGAACCAGATGGTTAAGAGTCAGCTTAAGACTGTTATCAAGAAGTTCAACGCTGCAGTAGATGCAGGCGACAAGACCGCTGCATCCGAGCTTTACAGACTTGCTGTTAAGAAGGTAGACCAGGCAGTTGCTCACGGTATCCTTCACAAGAACAATGCGGCTCACAAGAAGTCCGAGTTCACCAAGAAGTTCAACGCAATGGCATAATTATTTTAAAAAGTCCGCCTTAATCCAGCGGACTTTTTTTATCGAATTTTATTCTTTTGTGACTTGGTCACCATAGGAAAAATATATACTTGACGAATGCCGTTTCTTATGATAAAATAAAAATAGAAAAGAAATGACCTTCTGAAAGGAGGATAAAAATGAGCAAAAACCGTAATTATGAGCATTTAAGCCCTGAGATGTCTGAGCGAATCAGATATGACAGAGAGCATGGCACAGTTCCGAACTTTGCCGCCAATGGCAAAAATGCGCTTCGCCGTGATATGTCCTCGGACAAGGAGTCTGCTTGGCGTCCCGCATACCTCAGAGACGTGGATAAGATCCTTCACAGTCCGTATTATAACAGATATACCGATAAAACACAGGTATTTTCATTCTACAAAAACGACGATATCACAAGACGCGCGCTTCACGTTCAGCTTGTATCCCGTACCGCAAGAACGCTTGGTGCGGCGCTTGGATTAAATCTTGATCTTATTGAGGCGATCTCTTTGGGTCACGATATCGGCCATACGCCCTTTGGTCATGCAGGCGAGAGATTTATTAGCGAGGTATATCACGCTGAAACAGGCAGATATTTCAACCACAACGTTCACAGCGTAAGAGTGCTTGACGGCATTTTCGATCATAACATCACGCTCGACACACTTGACGGTATCATCACTCATAACGGAGAGTTTGAGATGGACGAATACCGCCCGGTATTCCTTGACGGCTTCAAGGCCTTCGACGAGATGGTTGAGAGCTGCTACGTTGACCAGGCTAATATTATTAAGATCATTCCTTCTACTCTTGAGGGATGTGTTGTTCGTGTATCGGATATTATCGCATATCTCGGTAAGGACCGTCAGGATGCCGAAAAGGCAGGTCTTATCGATTCCTCTCACGACATCGGTGACGTTGGTATCGGTACGATCAATTCTGATATAATGAATAACCTTATGGTTAACATTATAGAGAACAGCTACGGCAAGCCCTATATCAAGCTTGACGAGGAGCATTATCAGTCTATGCGTGCGGCAAAGCGTGATAACTACGAGCAGATATATAAGAAGGATAACGTATCAAGGGTGCTTGATGAAACCGTTCGCCCTATGATGCACAAGATGTATTATCAGCTTCTTGGCGATCTTAAGGCAGGGAAGAAGTCCTCTCCTATTTATAAGCATCACGTTGATTTTGTACTTGGCAATCATTACGCTCACTCGAAGCCCTATATGGAAACCGAGGCTAACCAGATAGTTGTTGACTACATCGCATCTATGACCGACGATTATTGCACCGAGCTGTATAAATTTCTCTTCCCGAAGAGCAACGTTGATATAAAGTATCACGGCTACTTCGAGGATCTTGAGGCAATAAAGTAAAAAATAATCCGCCGGATTGAGAGATCTGTTTCCTGAGGAGGTAACGAGAATGAAGAAACTGTTAGCTTTATGCTTGATGTTTATTGTGCTGTCATCGTCTTTACTGACCTCTTGCAGCATAAACAATTACAAACCCATTTCGATAAAATATCAGAATTCCGACTATGCCCCCTATACCGACGGGGAACACAAAAGCTTTTTGCTCGATCTGCTTAATAACAGTAAATGGCATAATGACGTTGCAAAATGCGATTGTGATTATACCGTTATTATGAAGAATATGCGGGAGATTTTTTATCACAGCGAATGCGGAACATTTATAGATTATGATTTTAATAAATCTCTGACGGTCAGCGAAGAAGATAGAGTAAAACTTAACAATTACTTTGTCGATGCTATATGTAGAAGTGAAGTTCACTTTTTTGACGAAAATCGCAGGTGTACAGCTTGCGGTTACGTTACATCGGAATAGCCCGAGTAAAATAAAAGAATATAACAAAAAGCCTGCGACGAACATTGATATGCACCCCCAAAGTTAGACACTTTTGGAGGTGCGTATTTTTGTTTAAAAAAGGAAGAAGTGCCATCTGTAATAGCCTTCCCCAAGATAGGGGAAGGGGGACCACCATGGGTGGTGGATGAGGATGAAAAAAAGCGAGCCAAACACCGATTAAAGCGTCTGGCTCGTAACATTTATTAGTTAGAAATGTAGGGAAGAAGTGCCATCTGGCGAGCTCTCTTGATAGCTACGGTGAGCTGTCTCTGGTGGAGAGCGCAGTTGCCGCTAACACGTCTGGGGAGAATCTTAGCTCTCTCAGAGGTGAACTTTCTAAGCTTAGCGATATCCTTGTAATCGATCTCGGTAACCTTATCCTGGCAGAAGATACAAACCTTCTTTCTTCTGTGACCCTGACGGAATGCAGGACGATTATTGTTTTCCATGAGTTTTTTCACCTTTCCGACTCACGATTTCTATATTGCATCTACCGCAGTGAGCCTAGCGGCAGATGGACGAGTTACCCAAATTAGAAGGGAAGGCTCTCGTCGCCGGGAATTTCTTCAAAATCAGCACTGCCTGTGCTGTTGAAAGAGGGAGCACCGTATGCTGTGGGAGTGTAGCTTTGATTCTGAGCTCTCTCACCGCCGTTCTGGGAGTTAGCTGCAGGAGCGCCAAAGCTTACCTCATCAGCTACAACCTCGGTAACGTACCTCTTCTGGCCATTGTTATCGGTCCAGTTTCTCGTCTGAATGCTACCGCAAATTACAATGCTGGAGCCCTTCTTGAAGTAACGGGAAACGAATTCAGCCTGCTGTCTCCATGCAACGATGTTGATGAAGTCAACCGACTGTTGACCTTGATCAGCCTTAGAATAGCGACGGTTTACGCCGATAGAGAAGCTGCAAACGGAAATGCCGCTTGTAGTCTGCTTAAGCTCGGGATCTGCCGTCATGTGGCCCATAAGAATGACCTTATTTAAATCTGCCATAGTATGTGACCATCCTTTCAATAAAAAGTTTGCAGTAAATACTGCTTTAATGCGAAATTAAGCCTCGGCTACTTCAGCCTCAGCGGGAGCTTCGGGAGCAACAACTTCCTCAGCAGGAGCTGCCTTCTCAATCTTGGTGGTGGTCATGTAACGAAGAACACCTTCGGTAATGCCAAGCACACGCTCAAGCTCAAGAGGGAAGCTAGGCTCGCTCTTGTAAGAAACAAGCACATAATATCCTTCGGTTACGTAGTTGATAGGATATGCGAATCTGCGCTTGCCCCACTCGTTAACGT
>CAZUJY010000120.1:0-1963 GCA_964620565.1 uncultured Ruminococcus sp.
TATGAACGTTTATAACCTTGGTTTCGGGTGTAAGGATATGTCCATCAGAGGAGTAATCATGACCGAAGGGATCTACCTCAAACTCAAGTCTGCCAAGCCCTACTCTCTCAAGCTTAAAGAACCTGTCAAACCAAAAGGCAACGAAGGAGCCGACAACTCCCTTTACAGCCTTACATTCATCAAGCTTGTATCTCAGGTCAAGCATCGTGTTGTGGAAGATCTTAAGATCTATTTTTCTCTCAATATAAAGCTCCTTTAAGTGCTTTGAAAGGCAGATAAAGATTAGTAGCTCTGTGGTATAGTTATGAATCGACAGTCTCTGCGCCACGTCCTGCGCAAGAGATATGATCAGCTTAAAATCGCAATTGGTATCCCTCTCGTAGATCCTGATAGCCTCGTTCCATACAGCGAGGGTATCCTCTCTGCCTGCGATCCTGTCGTATACATTAAAAAGAAACTCTGCATCCGAGTTCTCGTATTCAAAGCTTACGAAAAAATTAACAAGATAGTCTCTCATTGTTTTACTCCAAAATAGTTTTGCTTATGGTATTATATCACATACGGCACTGTTTTTCAAGTGAAAAAAGAAATATCCCCCGCAAAAAGCGAGGGATATTTTGTTAATTTTATTTCAACTTTGTCTTGATATAGATGGAGGAATGGTCTGAGGAATATGCGTCACCGTGAAGATTGTTTACCACGTGATATTCGTAAACCTCGGCATCACCCTTGCTGATCATTATGTAATCAATACGTCTGGGATTCTTTGCCTCGCCCCAGCCGTGATAGGTGGGAGTATCCTCGGTCACGGAGGAAATCTTCTGCGAGTCGTCAAAGCTGTCCTTAGTGGACTGAATGGTCTCGCTGTCCTCCTTGGCGTTAAGGTCGCCCATAAGGTATGCGGGAATATCGCCGAACTCGGCAATCTTGTCAAGCACGACCTGTATGCCGTTTATACGTGCGAGGTCGCTGGTGTGGTCAAGGTGAGTGTTGAAGACGGCAAACTCCTTGCCTGTGTCCAGATCCTTAAGAATTACGTAAACGCAGATTCTGTAATGCTCGCTGCCCCAATCCTTGCTCATCACCTCGGGGGTTTCGGAAAGCCAGAAGGAGCCGCTGTCTATCTTCTCAAACTTATCGGCGCGCCAGAATATAGGACAGCCCTCAGAGAGAACGAAGTTATCACGGTATTCGATCTCGGAGTCGTAGCCCTTCATATATCCTTTAAGATAGTCGTAATGCACGAAGGTTGCCTCCTGGAAGCCGATAATGTCGGGCTGTACCGCCTCAATATCGTCGGCAATAAGATCGGCACGGTAGAACCAGCTTCTGTTAAAGAAGTCGGTGGGACTGATGCATCTTACGTTGGTGCTCATAATGGTAATAGAGTCATCGCTATCATCTGACATGCTGATCTCTCTGTCGTTCATAAGATAGCCGGGCAGATATACAAGCAGGACGGCAAGATAAATAAAAGCAATGGCAAGAATGATCGCTAAAACCTTTTTCATATCAGTTCTCCTAACAGTTTATTTTAAGAGGAATAGGTCTTTATTCGTCAGAATCCTCGTCGGTCGTGTTTTCGGTGGAAATAATTTGGGACTTGTCCCTGTTTTTTCTGATATATAAGAATGTAAGGAAGGATAAAGCGGTTACCGCAATGCCGCAGATCGAACAGATAATACCGACAACTACCGCATCAGAGCCATCATCCTCGGAGAGAAGGTCGTTATCGTTATTAACGTTTTCTTCATCATCGGGAACGGGTAGGGTTTCCACGTAGCCGCAGTCAGAACAGGCTCTGCTCTGTGTCTCGCCGTTTACTGTCCAATCGCCGTAGGTGTGGAAGGCGAGATCCTTCTTGTCTCCGCAGGTACATTCGCTCCAGTGACCTACCGAGCCATGCTCAAGGTCGGCGCCGTAGCTGTGGGTATGTACTTCATCCTCGGGAACGGATTCGGTA
>CAZUJY010000120.1:2063-5273 GCA_964620565.1 uncultured Ruminococcus sp.
TCTTGTCTCCGCAGGTACATTCGCTCCAGTGACCTATGGTATTGTGATTAAGGTCGGCGCCGTAGCTGTGGGTATGTACTTCATCCTCGGGAACGGATTCGGTATCAATATAGTCGCAGGCAAAGCAGGTTCTGCTCCGGCTCTCACCGTTTACCGTCCAATCACCGTAGGTGTGGAAGGCAAGATCCTTCTTGTCTCCGCAGGTACATTCGCTCCAGTGACCTATGGTATTGTGATTAAGGTCTGAGCCGTAGCTGTGAGTATGCTCTCCCGTGGGAAAAACAAAGTTACATACCGAGCAGATGCCCGATATAGGAGTATGGTCGGCATAATCCTTTCGACTGCCACAGTCGGAGCAGGAGTACCAATGTCCCTCACGGCTTACAAACAGCTCGCTGTCAAAATTATGGCTCCAGGATGCGTCGGCTGTAAAGGTAGTACTTCCCTTGGCGCCACACTTACAGCTAAAATAATATGCCGCAGTATCTGCGCATTTTACGCTTTCAACAAGATAGGGCTGAAGCGCCACCCCTCTGTCAAAGGTGTGAGGAAGAGCCGATCCTACGGTATAGGTGGTTTTACCCTGCTCACCGCAGATCGAACAGCTGTAATAATAGGTGGCGGGACTTGTGCAGGTCGCCTGGCTTGCGGGGTACTCGTTGATCTTCTCGGTATAGCTGTGCTTACAGGTTACGTCAACCGATCCCTTGTTGCTGGTGACCGCAATATCATCCGAAACATTTTCCTTCAGCTGCAATATACACTCGACGTCGGTCTTGCCGATAGGTGCGTTATCAAGCACCTTAAAGGTTACGGAAAAGATATTCCCGCTTAAGGTCTTGCCGGATGTGTATGCAAATGCGCCCTTATCGGTAGCCATATCGAAGGTGGAAATCAATGCTCCGCTCGTATACCATTCGGCGCTTATAAGCTCCAGAACGTTCTTGTCGTAAAGCACCTCAACTCCTCCTGAGGTAACCGCCGAGGTTGAGGTAATGCTCACATTCAGAGTGACCGTTCCTCCCTTGGCGCAGGATTTGTTTTCGGTGGTGGCAACGGTGCCTTGGGCAGATGCTGTAATGACAAGCGTCATAAGAAGCAGCACGCCGATTACCGCCGCTAAAATTTTATTTTTCATTTTATTCCTCGTTTAATTTTTTCGCCCATTTTTAGAAAGTAATAGACTTATAGATTTATTTTATCACAACCAATTTAATATTTCAAGGTTTTTATATGTATGAGTATACAAAAAACTTGCAGGGATTGAATTTTGCTTCATAAGTTTTTTAAAAAGTGAGTAAAAAGATATTTACAAATCGGAAAAATGGTGGTATAATAAATATGCCAAACAAAAACGAATAACGAAAAAAGGATCAACTCGCTATTTTTATAGGGGGTTTTATACCCTTTTTCATTTTTACACAAGTTTTGTGAATACTAGGTAAAAACGTAGATTCCCCTAACTTGTGTGATGAGTTATCCATTTTCGTTAGTTTTTGTTTGGCGACAATTGGAGTCTGCGTTTTTCGGTGCGACAGCTTCGGTTGTCGCACTTTTTAAATTTCGAGGGGGTATCTGCCTATGGAGATGTGAATTTTTAACACAAATCTTTTATATAAACAAAAAAGGAGAACTTAATAATGAAAAAACTTATCAGTGTTATAATACTTATTTGCACTTTAACACTCTGCCTAGCTTCGTGTGGCGGGAATAGCAACGATGATCCCGATCCTTCCAACCCTTCTACCGGAAATCCAACAGAACAAGAAGAACATACCCCTTACGATGCTTTCAATTTTTATCCTCAAAGTTCAGACACTTATGTTGTAGGAATTTCCGATGCAGGTAAATATTATACTGAAATCGTAATCCCCTCTACATATAATGGCGGAAAAGTAGTCGGAATAATTAAAGAAGGATTTAAAAAATGCGAAAACCTCACAAGCGTTAAAATTCCCAATACTGTAACAGAAATTAAGGAAGCCGCTTTTTACGACTGCAAAAACTTAACAAGAATTGAGTTTTCAAATTCAATAACTAAAATAGAGAAAGATGCTTTTTATATCTATCGTTCTGATAAAAGTGTGTATTTCAACGGTACTATTGCTGATTGGGTGAAAATTCAATTTGAAGGTCAATTGGTTGCAGACGGATATAATATAAATTGGGTTCTAACATCAAATCCTTTATGTTATGGCGCAGATTTATACATAAACGGAGAATTGTTTACCAATTTAATTGTAGAAGAAATAGATTCTCTTGACAAGTACGATATCGCCACGTATTTTTCCTTCTGCAAATCTTTAAAAACAGTGACACTCGCCGATTTTGATGAAATCTATGATTTATCATTCCATGGCTGTTCATCGCTTGAAAATGTTGTAATACCTAATAGCGTAAAAACAATTAGCACACATGCTTTTTCGGAATGTGGAATAAAAAATATAACTATTCCAACCTCTGTAACTCAAATTGAAGAAAACGCTTTCTATTATTGTCAACAATTAAAAAGCATAAATTACGAAGGTACAATCAGCCAATGGAACGCAATAAATAAAGACGAAGATTGGTTTAACGGAAAATATATCAACTGTACCATATATTGTACGGACGGAAATATTACCATAACAGATTAATGACAAAATTTTAAAAGAAGGCATACAACGAAAATCTTGATAAAAAAGCAATTTCTAAGTCTTCAACTAAATTCATATAGCATAGACCGAAATATCGGTATGGCGTAAAGATAGCGAGCCGAAACGGCTCGCTATCTTGTTTTATTTTCCGAGATGAGGTTTGCAGCCGATGTCAAATGCAAGTTTTTTAAAAAAGTCTGTAAAAAGTTATTTACAAATCGGAAAAATGGTGGTATAATGGGATTGCTAATATAACTATCCCTTGTATGACGGACTGTTCCCTGCACTTCGTCGCTGCAGCTTGACTGCGAAGGATCTGACAGAAAGGAAATGATCATGAAAAGTAGAATGGTAACTTTTATTATCAATATTCTCGTTATTCTCCTCGTAGCTCTGCTCTGCCTGGCGGGAGTTGCCCTTGTTTTTGGCGACGTGTACGTGGATGCGCTGGTCAATAAGATCGGATCCTGGTTTATAAAATAAGTTTAATAAAGCGATATAAGAAAAACGAGCCTTTCGTTGAAGTGAACCCAAAAGTTTAGACAAAAATTAAATATTAAATCATTTGCGAATG
>CAZUJY010000121.1:0-5232 GCA_964620565.1 uncultured Ruminococcus sp.
CGAACAAAAAGAAACAGGCACCCACTTCGGAGTGCCTGTCTCTTTTTGTTGGTGACCCGTACGGGAATCGAACCCATGTTTTCAGCGTGAGAGGCTAACGTCTTAACCGCTTGACCAACGGGCCTTGCTTTGTTCAGCTTGTCTATTATACTATCTTTTTCGCTTTTTGTCAAGGGGTTTTTGAAAGATTTTTCGGATTTTTTTATTTCTGTGGGCTTTTTTATAAAAAATACAAGAATATGATAGGTTTTTGAGGGAAAATTGCCTGTTTTTTTATATTTTTTGTTGATTTTAGCGCTCGTTCGTGGTAAAATTATTATGTAAAAGCATATGCAAAGGGCGAAAATTTGCTCATTTTCGGGCGAGGCGTCCTGTGCAAATAAAAATTATGACTTAAGGTGGTTAAAAATGGACTCTACAAGACTTAATCCCGTGATACGCTCGGTATCGCTTTATGAAAAGATCAACCGCACCGACGAGTGCGTAGGCTATGACTGCCGTGTTATCTATATCGTGTCGGGCGAGCTGACTGCCGTTGTGAACGGTGAAAAGCTCGGTCATCTCTCCCCCGGCAACCTTTTATATATTCCCGCAGGTACTCCCTATAAATTAAAGAGCAAGTATCTGAGGGCGGTGGTCATCACCTTTGACCCTGTGGACGTTCGGCCCGAGCCTTCGGACAGGCTCTCGCCTGTGGCTGTTGCCGACTATGACGAGGCGAAGTGCCATAAGGCAGGCGTTGAGGGTCTGCTGGGCAGATATATTCTGCTGCCCGATATGGAGTCGGAGCGTGACAGCTTTATCCGTATGGCGAACATCTTTACCTCTGCCGAGGGTCATTACAGAGCGCAGCTGTCGGCTATGTTCAAGCTGATTCTGCTGAAGCTGATAGAGACGACCGACGAAAACGCCCTGCCGGCCAGAATGGTAGAGGAGCTTGACAACTATATCAGAGAAAACGTGTCCGACGAGATCTCAAATACCGAGATCGGCGCAATTTTCGGCTATCATCCCTTCTACGTCAGCCGTATGCTGAAGGATCGCAAGGGTATGACGTTGCGTCAGTATATTATCGCATACAGGCTTAAGTGCGCAAAGAGACTGCTGGAGCTTTCCACCAAGAGCGCTGCCGAGATCGCCGAGGAGTGCGGATTTACCGACGCCAGCTATTTTGCCAAGACCTTTAAGGCGGCTTTCGGTATGACCCCCAAGGAGTATAGAAGCAGATTCAAGGATGATTTTATTTGATTTTTGCAAACTCTCATTTACAATTAAGGTGTTTTTAGTATGAAATTTAAGAAAAACGACGTGTTTACGTCGGAAATTGTTGATATAACAAATCTCGGCTTTGGCGTGGCGAAGATAGACGGAGCTGTGGTTTTCGTCAGCGGCACTGTGCCGGGGGACCTAGCCGAGATCAGAATAATAAAGGTCTCCTCCTCCTACTCTGTGGGTAGGGTCGAGAGGTTTATAAAGCTCTCTGACAAGCGTGTGGAGGGAAGATGTGACATGAGCCTTTGTCGCTCCTGCGCCTACAAGGGCCTCTCCTATGAGTACGAAAAGGAGCTTAAGGAAAATTCGGTAAGGCAGATCTTTAAGAAATGCGGTCTTACCGACGTGAAAATTATGCCCCTCGTGGGCTCGCCCACCGAGAGAGGCTATCGAAATAAGGCTCAATATCCCATCAGCCGTGACAAGAACGGCGAATATATCATCGGCTTTTACGCTCCCAAGAGCCACCGTGTGACCGAGGCTGCCCGCTGTCCTCTTGCGCCCGAGATCTTTTCCGAGATCGTCGAGGATCTGCGTGGCTTTTTCGCAAAATACGGTCTGTCGGTTTATGACGAAGTAAGCGGCGAGGGTCTGCTTCGCCATATTTATCTGCGCCGTGGCGAGATCTCGGGCGAGGTGCTGCTGACCCTTGTGACAAATGGCGATTCCCTGCCCCATGCTGACGAGCTTGCGAGCAAGCTTTCTGCAAAATTCGACAGTCTTGTGGGTATTCTCCTTAATATTAATAAGGATGACACGAATATTATTCTGGGTGAGAAATTTGTCACCCTTTGGGGTCGTGACTATATTATCGACAGTCTGGGCGGTGTGGCGCTGAAGATAACTGCGCCCTCCTTCTACCAGGTAAATCACTCGGCGGCAGAGCTGCTGTACGCCAAGGCAAAGGAGCTGGCGGCTCCCACAAAGGATGATCTGCTGCTCGACCTGTACTGCGGCGCAGGCTCTATCGGTCTGTCTATGGCAGATGCGGCAGGCGAGGTTATCGGCATTGAGATCGTGGAGAGCGCCGTGGAGTGCGCCACCTATAACGCCGAGATAAATCATATCGGCAACGCATCCTTCTACGCAGGTGATGCCAGCGATACAAGGAAGATCCTTGAGCCTGCCGAAAGAGCAAGAGGCGAGAAAATTAAGCCTAGCATTGTTGTCTTTGACCCGCCCCGTGGCGGAACCACCGAGGAGCTTATTGAGCATATTTCAAGCCTTAATCCGTCAAGAATTATTTACATTTCCTGCAATCCTGCTACTTTGGCGAGGGATATGGTGGTGTTTAAGCAGTACGGATACGTAGGAGATGAGGTAACGCCGTTTGATCTGTTCCCGATGACCGGACACGTTGAAAGTGTCGTTTGTCTGACAAAGAGCTGAACCAAAATTAAAGGTTCGTCTTACAGCTGTTTAGTATAACACGTCGAAGATAATTTTGAAGGAGTAGAAGTTATGGATAAAAATTTTAAGAAAACATTTTTCCTCATATGCCTATGTGGTGGTATGCTATTTGGACTTCTGTTTTTTCTCCCCTTTGGCGCAAGTGTGGGCTATTCATGGCAGATGGCGTTGCTTTGCTTTGGTATGGGAATAGCTTGGGCTGTCGCATTTTACTTTATTTGGATGCTGGTGCAAAAGAAGTCAAAACCTTTTACCTTTGAAAATCCCAAGGCCCAAGCAAAATTAACAGAATACGAAGCCGCCCGTGGCATTCCGTATGAACAAATGTTTTGCGCCTTTATGCACTATGGCGAAGGTATCAAGCAAGCAGTGTGCGAAACACGCATCTATTTTGAAAAAGAAGCAATCCACACTGCCTTCTGCTATTTTGGAAAAATATATCATTTTGATATTCCATATAGAGCGGTAGTGCGTATATCGTTTGAAGATGAAAAAATATTAGTCATTCAAGCAACGGATGTGGGAAGTCTTTGTTTTTCCATAAAGGGAACCTCTCCGGAACAACTGACTTGGCTTGCCGAAAAGGCGAATTCTATTCATTAACACATGATCCGATTTTAAAGATACCTTTTGACCTTATAACCCACGTGGAGAGTGTTGTTTGTTTGGAGAGAAAATGAAAAAACGACCTTCATATTCAAAAAAAGAACAGCGTGTTATCACGCTGGGATATTTATGGCGTTGGGGCAGTATTGCGATTATCTTGATAATTCCCGCTATCGTTTTTGGAATTTGCAATTTGTTTACTACTGAACCTGAAACACAAAAATTTATTATATATTTATCCGGCGCTATAACGATGCTTTGTGTCGGTGTTTACGAAATAGTAGGTACGGCGCTCGAGTTCAAGCATCTGCTTGTCGCATTACAGCTGACCTATCACGTTCCATATCACAAAGTTAACCCCAGAAGAGATTGGCGAAAAGAAGAAAAGCGGGAGTATATTGGTGTTGGCATAATTTTCGCTGTTATTGCATTGGCAGCTATAGTTGTTTTTACTTTAATACTAATGGGTGTTATTGCTTGAACATAAAGACCTTGTTAAGCACACTTAATAGGTGTTTGAAAAAATAGTAAAAAGGACGGGCAATGCTCGCCCCTACGGAAAGAATGACGAGATAAAAATGATATTTTTAGCAAAACACTTTGACGAGCTAACCGCTCGGGAGTTATATGAAATTGTAAGAGCCAGACAGGAGATTTTCCTGATGGAACAGAATATTGTTTGCCGTGACTATGACGGCGTGGATCTTGATGCCCTGCACTGCTTTATTACCGAGGGCGAGCAGGTGGTTGCATATATGCGCGCCTTCCTTGCCGACGGAGAGATCCATCTCGGCAGATTCCTCACCATAAGACACGGCGAGGGTCTTGGTAGGCGGCTGATGGAGCTTTCGCTGCCTGCCGTAAAGAAAGCTTTTGGCGATCTGCCTATCAGCTTCCACGCACAGAGGCACGCCGAGGGCTTCTATCAGAAGCTGGGGTTTGTCACCGTCTCTGACGTGTTCCTTGAGGAAGGGATTGAGCACGTTACTATGAGTTCAGAGCGCAGAGTGCAGAGTTGTAGAGGCATACCAAGACGGCGTAAGGAAAGGCAAAATTATTTTTCGATTCAGGAGATAGACAAATGAGCAAAAGGAAGGCTTTAGTCCTGTTTATTATATACGCAATAGCAATGGTGCTGGCGCTGACCTTCGGCGGAAGGGTGTCAAAAGCCATATCCTCCGAGTTAAAAGAAGCTCTGCTTCGGTATGAGATAACCGACGTAAATATCGGTCTGGATCTGTCAGGGGGTCTGTTGTCAGACAGCACATATAACTTTGACTGCACACCTGTCGGCAAATATCACGAGAACGGAGATCTGGTATTTAAGTCCTCGGATAACAGAGTGCTTACCATTAACAACCTTGGAACGATCTATACCGGGAACAGCTTTGAGGGCACAGAAGCAGAAGCTGAGATTATCATTACATCAACTCAGGACAAGGACTTTATCAAGGTTATTCCCGTCACAGTAAAAAAGCAATATCCCGAGGAGTTTTACACCCAGATACAAATCCTGGGTGCAGGATATGATAGAAAAACGGTACAGCTTGGTATGACAGTCTTTCCCTATGGTCTGCCCTCTAAGGGTACAAGCTATACCGCCAACGAGTATGATATAATATACGATGAGGAGTATTTTGCTCCCAGCGAGATGAAGGGCGGCTTCGTTGCTATCAAGAAGACCGAGGAGGGTCAAAAGATACACTTCACAGTTCGATATCCCGACGGAAGAGAGGCTGATACCATAGACTTCAGCATCGTGGACTACACGGGAGTCGAGTCCTTTGACGAGATAAGAATCACCGGCAAGCAGGGTGACGTAATTGAAGTAGTAAGCGGCGGCGCTATCATACCGATTATATATCAAAACGGAAAGGTCGTACAGTCAAAGCTTCAGTACGTCTGGTCTGATCCCGACCTGGTTACTATGAACAAGCTGGGTAG
>CAZUJY010000122.1:0-5078 GCA_964620565.1 uncultured Ruminococcus sp.
TCTTGCAACCCTTACCTCCTGCGGCGAGAAGATGGGGACAGGCGCCTGCGAATATCTTAACACGAGAAGCATCGAGGGCAGAGATATCAAGTACGTTGAGATGTGTATCGAGAATTATGGAAAGCTCGTTATTCTGCTTGACGCTACCACAGCTCCCGTTACCGTTGAAAACTTCATCTCTCTCGTTGAAGCAGGCTTCTACGACGGACTTACCTTCCATAGGATCATCAAGAACTTTATGATCCAGGGCGGCGACCCCGACGCCGACGGCACGGGCGGAAACAAGGATGAAAACGGCAACGAGATCAATATCAAGGGCGAATTTGCCACCAACGGTCACCAGAACGATATCAGCCATAAGTACGGCGTTATCTCTATGGCAAGATCGAACGATCCCGACTCTGCCTCCAGTCAGTTCTTTATCTGTAACGCAGACGCATCCGGCTCTCTTGACGGAAGCTATGCTGCATTCGGCTACGTTGTTGAGGGTATGAGCGTTATTGACGATGTGACCGAGGACGTATTCCCCAAGACCAAGCTGGCAGACTATCACAACAACTGGGATATCGACCCCTACTACGGCACCTACAAGCACTACGTATGGAGTTACTTAGGCAACGGCGCAGTTGAAGATAAAGCGGATCAGCCTGTGATCAAGTATATAAAGGTGCTTGATTCCTGGAGCAAATAAAGCTAAGCGAGCAATCCTATGAGCAAACTCTTTATTCCTGAAAACTATAAGTCATCTCTTGACGTTTACAAAACGCAAAAGGCTATTTCCTTTATCAAGCATACCTTCCAGGAAAGGCTGGCGCAGGCGCTGAATCTTAAGCGTGTTTCCGCGCCCCTTTTCGTTACCGAGGCGTCGGGTCTTAACGATAACCTTAACGGAACCGAGCGTCCCGTAAGCTTTGACGTGCCCGCCATAGGCGAGAGCGTGCAGGTTGTTCATTCGCTGGCTAAGTGGAAGCGTCTTGCCCTGCACGAATACCATTTCTACGTTGGCAACGGTCTTTATACCGATATGAACGCAATAAGACGTGACGAGGAGCTTGACAACATTCACTCTATCTACGTTGACCAGTGGGACTGGGAAAGGGTCATTACGAGAGAGGACCGTACCCTTGATTATCTCAAAGAGGTAGCGCAGACCATCGTTGATGTTATCTGTGACACAAACGAGGCACTTAAAGTGGATTTTCCCGAGCTGTCGGTAGAGCTTAAGCGTAATATGTACGCTATAACCACAGGCGAGCTTGAGGATATGTACCCCGATCTCACTCCCAAGGAGCGTGAGGATGAGATAACGAAAAAGCATGGCACCGTTCTGCTTATGCAGATAGGCGGCAAGCTTAAGAGCGGCAAGCCTCACGACGGCAGAGCCCCCGACTATGACGACTGGTCGCTGAACGGTGATATTCTCTTCTACAACGATCTGCTTGGACATGCCTTTGAGATCTCCTCTATGGGTATCCGAGTTGACGGGGAGTCGCTTGACCGTCAGCTTACAGAAAGAGGCTGTGATGACAGGCGCACACTCCCCTTCCATAAGAAGCTTCTGGCAGGCGAGCTGCCCCTCACTATTGGCGGAGGTATCGGTCAGTCAAGACTATGTATGCTGATGATGGGCTGCGCCCATATCGGCGAGGTGCAGTCCAGCGTCTGGGATGAGGAAACCCTCGACGGCTGTAAAAAGGCAGGAATAAAGCTTTTATAAAAAGTACTATAAAAAGGGATTAAATTACTCCCTTTAGCTATAAAATGTAAACCAAAGTTATAAACAAAAGCAAAAAGCGACTCAAATGAGTCGCTTTTTTTATTCCAAATTCTGCATTCTGAATTCTGCATTCATTATAAGTACTGATCGCAATAAACGCACATCAGCCTCCCTCTTGAGGGAGGGGGACCACGTAGTGGTGGAAGTAGTCTTATCCTTCCTTTTCTGTAAGTTCAGTAACTATTTTATCAATATACCAACAGACACCATCAAAATTATCATTAACCTGAACGTTTGTAAAACGAACAATCCTTAAATCATATCCTTCAAGAATCTCGGTCCTGAAATCATCCCTTTTCTTTCCTTCTGTTGTATAATGTTGTGATCCATCAATTTCTATTACTAATCTTGCCTCATAGCAACAAAAATCAGCAATAAAGTTATCTATAGCTTTTTGTCTTTGAAATCTTATCCTATATGTTGATAAAAAATCATACCAGAGGTGTTTTTCTTCCGGTGTTGCATTTTTTCGTAAAGACTTAGCAAGCGGGATGTTTTTACCATTGTAAGGTAAGGGCATAGCAGTTCCTTTCAATAAGAAATATTGCTTTTTAAAGAGACTCCTTCCACCGCAAGCGGTCCTACTAGGCTCCCTCTTGAGGGAGCTGTCGAGCCAACTGCGAGACTGAGGGAGTTTAGACTCCTTCCACCGCAAGCGGTCCTACTAGGCTCCCTCTTGAGGGAGCTGTCGAGCCAACTGCGAGACTGAGGGAGTTTAGACTCCTTCCACCGCAAGCGGTCCTGCCAGGCTCCCTCTTGAGGGAGCTGTCGAGCCAACTGCGAGACTGAGGGAGTTTACCCTCCCTCAAGTGGGAGGCTATATGTACTGATCGCAATAAACGCACTTGCCGTATTCGTCAAAGAGTCTCTTTATGCCACGCTCGGTACGGCTGATGCAATGAGGATTCTGACAGATAGCGCCCTTTCTGGGTGCGCCTTCAATACGTCTGTCGTCCACGCCCTTGGTGCCGAGGAGCATCAGGATAAGCGCCATTCTGATATATCTGCCGTACATTGCCTGATCGAAGTAATCAGCTCTGGGGTCGTCATCCACGTCCACGTTGATCTCGGTCACACGGGGGAGTGGATGCATTATAGACAGATCCTCCTTCGCCATAACCAGCTTTGATGCGGTAAGCTCATAGGAGTCCTTAAGGCGCTCGTAGTCCTCACGGTTTTCAAATCTCTCTGCCTGAATTCTGGTCATATAGAGAATATCAAGGGAAGGAATAGCGCTCTCAAGGTTTTCGGTCTCAACGTACTCACATCCACCTGTGAAGAGATGATCATCCTTTACGTAATCGGGAAGAGAGAGCTCCTCGGGAGAGATAAGCACGAAGCGTACATTCTCATATCTGGACATTGCCGCAATAAGCGAATGTACCGTTCTGCCATACTTAAGGTCGCCGCAGACACCGATAACAAGGTTGTCGAAGCGGCCCTTTTTCTTATAAATGGTAAGCAGATCGGTAAGCGTCTGTGTGGGATGGAAGTGACCGCCGTCGCCTGCGTTGATGATAGGCACGGTAGCAACTCTGGACGCCACGATAGGAGCGCCCTCCTTGGGATGACGCATAGCGATAATATCCGAGTATGCGCTGACCATTCTGATAGTATCAGCCACCGTCTCACCCTTTGCCACCGAGGAGGATGCCGCCTGGTCAAAGCCAAGCACCTGACCGCCAAGGCTCATCATAGCCGAGGTAAAGGACAGACGTGTTCTGGTGGAGGGCTCAAAGAAGAGCGCGCCGAGGATCTTACCCTTACAGCTGTCGGCGTATACGTGAGGGTTTTTCATTATATCCGAGGCAAGACGTACAAGTCCGTCGATCTCCTCGGTAGAAAGGTCAAGTATGTTTACAAGGTTTCTCATTGTTTACTCCTTGTCAAAAATTATTTGGTAGCTCCCCAGGTTAATAAGTAGTTTTTGATGCGTTCAACGTTTTCGGTGTTGCTTTCGTCCTCGGAGAGATATTCAATAATGTCATACACGTCAACTACGGAATATACGGGGAAGCCGAATTCCTCGCCAACCTCTGCCATAGCCGACTTCTCACCCTTTCCCTTTTCCTTACGGTCAACCATAACGAAGGTAGCGATTACCTTTGCGTCAAGGGAGGAAAGGATCTCCATAGACTCACGGATAGCAGTACCTGCGGTGATAACGTCCTCAACGATAACAATCTCCTCGCCGGAGGTGGGCTTATAGCCTACAAAAACACCGCCCTCGCCGTGATCCTTTGCTTCCTTACGGTTGAAGAAGAAGGGAAGGTCAAGTCCCTGCTTGGAAAGGCCGACAGCCGCAGAAACGGCGATGGAAATACCCTTGTATGCAGGGCCGTAAAGCACCGACTTTTTGTTGCCTACCTTCTCAAGATAAGCCTTTGCATAGAACTCGCCAAGCTTTGCGATCTGGTCACCTGTCTTGATCTCGCCTGCGTTGATGAAATAAGGAATCTTTCTGCCGCTTTTCGCAGTGAAGTCGCCAAATTTAAGAACGCCCGCGCCCTCTAAAAACTGTATAAATTCTCTCTTATAGCTTTCCATATTAATTATCCTCGCTTATATCGTTTTTGTTATAAAGTATGAAGGCGCAAAGCAGACTTACTATGCTGCCAAAGATGAACAGCACGCCAAGATTGCCGATAAGGTCTGCCACAAAGGGCTTACCTGCCTCTGCCTGCCATACCAGAGTTATTCCCTCGTCGGTGACGAAGTGGTAGAAGAAATAGTTTATCACAAATACCGCAACGCCGATTATCGTCTGCCAGAGCGAAAGCCTCAATAACTTATTTTTCATCAGCCGATAAACTCCCTGCAGCATCTCTCGTAAGCTGCAACAGGATCCTCAGCCGCAGTAATAGGTCTGCCCACAACGATATAGTCAGAGCCGATTCTGTTAGCCTCAGCGGGAGTCATAACTCTCTTCTGGTCGCCAACGTCGCCGTCTGCAAAGCGCACGCCGGGAGTTACGGTAACAAAGCTCTTGCCACAGGTGTCGTGTACCTTGCCTGCCTCGAGGGGAGAGCAAACAACGCCATCAAGTCCCGCTTCCTTTGCGCAGGAGGCGTAGTGCATAACCACCTTGTCGATGGGCTCCTTGATGAGCAGATCATTCTCCATAGACTCCTGATCGGTGGAGGTAAGCTGTGTTACGGCAATAAGCATAGGTCTTGTGCCATCAGATCTGGTAAGACCCTCAATAGCCGCCTGCATCATTCTTTTTGTACCCGCTGCGTGAAGGTTTGTCATATCCACGTCAAGACGAGAGAGAACCGCCATAGCCTTTTTAACTGTGTTT
>CAZUJY010000123.1:0-4919 GCA_964620565.1 uncultured Ruminococcus sp.
GCATATATCTCTTGCCGGTCTCGTCGTCAAGACCCTCAAGCTTCTGACCCTCGGAAAGAGTGCCGAGAGTAGCGATGGTAAGCACCTGAGTCTGACCTCTGGTGAACAGACCCGAGCCGTGTACTCTGGGAATAAGACCTACCTCGGACGCAAGAGGACGGATCTCGTCCATACGTCTGCCGTCAACTCTCTTCTTGTCAACAAGAAGCCAGCGACGAACGATCTTCTTCTGGATCTTATAGATAAGTTCGGGGAGAACTACCTTAATGTCGGGATACTTTTCTTCGAAGGTTGCAACGATGTCGTCCATAATGGGCTGCATCTTAGCATCTCTTACATTCTTGTCATCGGTGTCAAGAGCCTCCATAACAGCGGTCTCGCAGTATGCGAAGATCTCATCGAACATATCGTGATCAAGCTCGCCGGAAGCATAAGCGAACTTAGGCTTACCGATCTCCGCTACGATCTCGTTGATGAACTTAACAACACCCTTACACTCCTCGTGCGCCTTCATAATGGCGTCGAACATAACCTCGTCGGATACTTCCCTTGCGCCTGCCTCGATCATAACTACCTTGCCCTCGGAAGCAGCAACGGTAAGCTCAAGGTCGGATACCTTTCTCTGAGCGGCGGTGGGGTTAACAACGATCTCACCGTCAACAAGACCCATAAATACGCCTGCGATAGGACCGTTCCAGGGAATGTCGGAGATGGAAAGCGCGATGGACGCACCGATCATTGCGGTAATCTCGGGGGAGCAGTCGGGGTCAACCGACATAATTGTAAGGAGGAGAGAAATATCGTTTCTCAGATCCTTGGGGAAAAGAGGACGTACGGGGCGGTCGATAACTCTGCCTGCGAGAACTGCCTTCTCGGAGGGCTTACCCTCACGCTTAAGGAAGCCGCCTGGGATCTTACCAACTGCATACATCTTCTCATCGTAGTCTACCGAGAGAGGAAGGAAGTCGATTCCCTCTCTGGGAGAAGCGGAAGCGGTTGCGGTGGCAAGAACGGTGGTCTCACCGTACTGAACCATTGCCGCACCGTTTGCAAGGCCTGCTACCTTGCCGGTCTTTACTACAAGAGGTCTGCCCGCAAGCTCATAGCGGAACTCTCTGTAGCCGTCGAAAGTCTTGATTCTTTCTACCATGTTAAAACTCCTTTTCTTTTTTTCATTCGGGAGCGAACATAGCACTTAAATATCCGTCAAGACTACCCTTGGCACATATTTAACTGCTACTTTCACGTCCGAATATTTTATTTTACTTAATTGCAACAAACGGGAACGAAAAAAATCCGTTCCCGCTTATTATGTTATCCCGGGAAGTTAATATATTATATATATTACTTTCTGAGACCGAGGCTCTTGATAAGAGCTCTGTATCTTTCGATGTCCTTCTTTGCAAGATATGCAAGAAGCTGCTTTCTGTGACCAACCATCTTGGAAAGACCTCTCTGAGAGTGGAAGTCCTTGGGGTTCTTCTTCATGTGCTCGGTGAGCTCATTGATTCTGGTTGTAAGAATAGCAACCTGAACCTCGGGAGAACCTGTGTCCTGCTCGTTGATCTTGTACTGCTCGATAATGGCAGTCTTTGTTTCCTTAGAAATCATCTTTGTCTTCACCTTTCTTAAAATTTTATTTCCGAAAACCGAGTAAGGTGTGGGTGAAAAGCGCAGGCTACGCAGGGAGTTTTATCTCCAAACGGAGCGGGGCCATACACGGTACTCAGTTAAAGGCCGTTGGTTATTATAACACAAAAAAATGCGTTTGTAAATAGGTTTTTGAAAAAATTTTTGTGTATTTTGCTAAATTTTCACTTTCTGATGAAGAAAATGCGCCTGAGCGATTCCCTCAGCGGCTTTACAATGGCAATTATGATAAGCATTATGCCCACTATCGAAAGCACCGTAAGGGGCGCCAGCGACCAGTAAAACGGGGTGGTTGCGCCGAAGCTGGTACGGATGTCAAACTCGAGAAAAACAGTCCATACTCCAAGAGCTATCAGCAGACCGCCTATGGTATAAAGACAACCTTTCTTTACATAATACAGTACGGCGGTAGCGGCGGTCACTATTATTCCCAACGATCCTGCCACGGGGAAGGCAAATTTCATAAACCAATCGCCATCGGTCTTATAGCAGATAAACAGCAGAAGACCTATGGTAAGGGCAAAGGTCACGGGTACGAAGATGACAGGATTCTGCTTCTTGAACCAATAAGGCATAATAAAGGCGGTGTAAAAGATCAGCGTTCCGCCCGAGGTGTAGCCCGACCAGCTTACGTCGGAGTGCCAGCCAAGCTCGAGAAGTATGGGAAGGATAAGAGGAACAAGGAATATCATAGTTACTATGAACATAAGTCCCTTGCGGTTGAATTCCTCAGACTCGAAGGGTTCCTTCGGGTAGGTGTGCTCTTCCTTTACGTCAAAATCCGGGTGATATACACGGGTCTCGCATATAGGACAGACGGTCTGCCCCTCGGAGAGCCTTGCTCCGCATTTGATACAGTACATGATCCTTACTCCTTTCCTCTCGTATTACTTTCTACCGTGTGGGGAATCTCCTTTTCCCTGAGGACACGGTATATTTCACGCTCCAGATCGGGCTCCTTACAGTTACGGGTAACGTTAAGATACATTTTTCCGCCGTAGGTGAGCGACGATACGTTATAGGGCGCAGACGCCTGGGGACCGAGAACGAAGTCCATACGGTCTACCCTGCGGGAATATTCGGGCGGTACGTTTACCACGCCGAGATTTGAATAGCTGAAGCAGGTCTTCCTCTCGCCTACCGAGTTGAATACCATCTTCATAACCACATTCTTTATAAACAACGGAACTGCGCCGAGTATGGGATTCAGCTCGTCGTTCACGTTAGTCCTGATTATAGCCGCCATGTTGCGCTTTGTCATCTGCAGCTTCATTTGGGCGGCAACGATGCCGCAGAGCTCGTCAAAGCCGTACTCACCGAGACGGGGATCTATGCCGGGGGTGACGTACATCACGAAGTTACGCATAGTCTTGGAAGGGAACATCCTGCGCAGGTTGACGGGAACGCAGATCTTGATCGGCTTATATCTCGCCGGGTTATGCACCCTCTTCTCCTGCACGTGCCTTGCCGCCTCAATAAGAATGGCAGTCATATAGGCGGTCACGGTCACACCGCGCTTTTTCGCCTCGCATTTCACGTAATCGGCGTCGATTACAAAGGCGGTGTTGGTGCGGAAGCCGTCGGGCTCACGCTTTCCTTCAATAATAAAAGAATCCGTGTCCCTTCTCGACGCGCCGTAGGGGCCTGCATATTTAAGGAAGGAATCCTCAAGCTCGTCAGCCGAGGGCTCCTCAAGTCTGTCAAGGATTCCGTCGCCTGCGGGAACCTTTACACCGTATTTCTGATAAAGGTACTCGGCGGTAAGGGTCTTTACGAAAATAAGACCGCCGTTGCCGTCCGTCAGCGAGTGGAAGAACTCCACAGCGAAGCGGTTTTTATACACAAGCACTCGGAAGGCGCATTTACGCAGATCCTTGGTGGTAATTCGTGCCAGAGGATAGGGCTTTTCATCAAGGATCGGGGGTATCTCGGATATCTCCTCAAGATAATACCAAAAAAATCCCTTTTTAATTGCTACCGCAACCGAGGGAAATCTCCTTACGGTAACATCAAGAGCTACTCTCAGCGCTTCCCTGTCGATCTCCTCGTTAAGAGTGGAGGAAACACGGAACATATTGGTCCATGTCCTGCTTCTCGAGGCGGGGAAGATCTTCGCCGCATTGTCGAGCGCCATCCAGGATAGCATCTTTCTCGCAGGGATGACCCTTCTTATGAATTTGGAGATCTTATCAAAATCCCCTGCCCTCTCGGGAAGGTCGTAAAGAATATATGCGTGCCACATTCCCGGAGCCACCACAAGCTCGCTTTTACAGCCTGCGTCAAGCAGTCCCTCGTGCATCAGCACGGCATCGTCATACATTATCTCATCATCGCCGACGAAGATAAGCGACTCGGGCATTTTCTCGTGGCTGTCGAAGAGGGGCGACATCTGTCTGTCGCTCTTTCGCATTTTATCATCCTCGGGGTCGGGATTGGTCCTTGGAACGAATCTGCCCTTGCCGTCACGGTCGGCTCCGTATACGTAGGAATCCGCAAAATATTTCAGCATCTCCGAGGTCATAGAAGGGTCTTCCTTCTTATTAATATTATAAGATGGGCTGCTGACGGTAAGGTCTGTCCAGGGGGAGATCGCCACAATTCCCGCAGGCATAGTTCTGCCCTTGTCACGCAGCTTCTGACATAGCGCGTAGCAGAGTCCGCCGCCTGCGCTTTCGCCGCAAAGAAGGATCCTGGAGGGCTCAAATCCGCCCGAAAGCAGATAGCCGTAGGCATCCATTGCGTCGTCGATTGCCGCAGGATAGGGATGCTCGGGAGCGAGTCTGTATTCCACGATGAATACCTTTATTCCGCACTTCACCGCAAGGGCGCTGCCAAAGCCCATAGCGAAGTCAAGATTGCCCGCAACGTAGCCGCCGCCGTGAAGATAAAGCGCAACTCCGCCCGAAAGCTCCTCCTTGGGAGTGAGCATAGCGCAGTTAAGATCGCCGACCCTGATGCGCTCCACCTTTACCTGATCCTTATAAGAGCCTGCCATCAGCTTACCTATGCTGTCCTGCGAGCGTCTTACAACGCTAAGCGAGCATTTCTCTACAATAGGCTTGATTATACTGAGCTGTGACTTTAGCAGAGTGTATTTTTTGCTCATAGCAGACCTCCTTTTTTGAAATTGGGGGATTCTTGTTCATCTTATTATATACTACCAAACCCGATTTGTCAATAAATAATAAAATTTAATAAAAAGAAAGGCCCGCCGAATGAAGTGAACCCAAAAGTTTAGACAAAAATTAAATATTAAATCATTTGCGAAT
>CAZUJY010000124.1:0-4718 GCA_964620565.1 uncultured Ruminococcus sp.
TTCCCATAAAAAATATGCACCTCCAAAAGTGTCTAACTTTTGGGGTGCATATCAAAGGTAGGCTCGCAGGGGTTTGCTTTTAATAATTTAAGTAAGCAGTTTTGCTTATGTACTATTGGTTTTTAATAATTTCTATTAGAAATATTCATTAAATCCTGCTTTAATTCGTTTACTATCGCAAGTCTTTCTTCTGTAGGTTTGCTTTTATAGTATCTCGAATATGCAAGTTTTTTAGTTTTATCTTTGGTTACAATTACAAAATCGAAAGACAATTCATTATAATCCTTTATTTGAATAGATAGAACATCATCAAACTTTAGCCTTTTTAGAAAAATCGGATGTCTGATATATAATTCTTTTTTCTCATAATCAATTTGTATTCTCATGGAGAAGCTGAAACCTATCCAAAATAAAATGATTGAAAGAACTACACAACAGTAAGAAATTACACCAGCTACCACTGATGGATCATTTTCATCTTTGGCTATAATTACAAATATCAGAGCTCCAATATGAAATAGTATCAGAGGCAAATAACCTAAATTCCGCCAACCTGATTCGAAATAATACTTTTTCATAAGAATTTTCCTCCCCCTTATTCAAACCAAGAATTTACCCAATATTTAACCCATTCTTCTGCTGTTTTACCTTGCAGCTCTATAGGTTCAACATTTATATCAAAACCAAAAATGCATAATTCGCCGGACCATAAATAATCAACACCAATCGGCACAGCAATTGCTAAGAAGGGACCAACATACGGTACAAAACCTAAAAAGTATGAGCCAACTGTCTGACCTGTATTATGTACTGTATCAACCGCAAAGCTGACCCATTGCTCTCTAAGTGATAATTCTTCATTAGTGAAATTGTTATACGCACTCAGACCGATATTTAGCCAATACCCAAAATGCATTAGGACTTTGCTGATTTTCGATAATGCTTCTAATTGTGCTAATCCTTGAGACGTTCTAACTACTTCTACAATTCCGGCTCCGGTGGAAAATACATTTTCATTATGCGCAAACAAATTGCCCAAGAAATTAGGATCAAATGCAAGCTGTATCCTAGAAAGATTACCATCGGGTGAGATGTTTGACTTACCAATAGAATTCACCGTTCCGCTACTACCATCACTAGATCCGCTATAAGAAATGCTGATAGGATTGTTACCTGCAAAACTATATAGATTTAGTCCGTTAATAGTCTTGGAATCTAATAAATTAGTTGAAGCAGGAGAAATAAACCTTCTCCAAAGCGGATTATAGTATCTTGCGTTGAGGTAGTAGAGTCCGGTTTCCCTATCATAGTAATAACCACGGTATCTTATGGGATTGTTTTTTGCTAAATCATTATCGTTGCTGTTGATGATTTGGCAGTTGCCAAATGCGTCGTATACATATTCTGCCTTTCGGTGGCAGTATTCGTTGTATATTGCAATGACATCTCCCTGCGGATTTCTGCGGTAATAATATGTCTGCGCAGTAGCTCCGTTAAGGCTGTAGGTTACACCGATCATTCCCGATTCGTCATAAAGATAAATGAACTCTCGGGTTATGTTATCGCTTTCATAATATCTTTCGGTGCAATACTCACGTATCAGCCTGCCACTTTCGTCATAGTCGTAAGAAGTTGTCGAGCCTACCATAAAGTCGCCCGAGTAATCCTCGCCCGGATCGTAGCTGTAGGTTTTTGTCACTCTCTGACCGTATGCGTTGTAGGTAAAACGAATATCCTCTGCCGAGTTGCTTGAATTTTCATCTACGTCATCATATATCCGTGTCAGCTTTCCCTTAGTCCAGACGTATTTTTTGTTACCGATAGCCGTGGGATAACCGATAGAATCATAAGATATATTATTAATTCCATACTTGGTCAATCTGTCGGGTATGGAGCTTCCGTAAGTCAAAGACGTTGTTGTATAGCTTCCGCTTGGAGTAGTTGCGGTAGTGTAAGCATAGGCTTTTACACCGGTTATATTTCCAATTCCATTATACTCGTATACGAAGGTTTTGTCAAGTCCTTGATTGTTTTCACGGATAAGCTGACCAAAGAAAAAGGGTGCCGCCGAAGCGACACCCTAAAAAAATGATGAATTAATTGTAAAATTATGTCAATGCGTTAGAAGAACTGGACAAAAACTCTTTTTTCAACTGAAATTATCAATTCCTAGATAAGCTATACCTTCTGGTTTAAGATGTAATGTTTTATAATTACTTTTTACGTATGACAAAGCATTTTTTTTATAGGGATTAAAATAGATATTAAGCATACCATTAAGAATCTCCCTATATTCCATTTCTGTATATTTTTCATATTGAATTTCAGACTTATGGTATCCTTCAGCAGACGGTGAATGCTCCATCTTTATTGCTAGATAGGTGTCGTATCTTTTCTCATATGGAACGGAATTATCATACAATCCATTTATACTAATCCAATAGTTGAAAGATCTTACCGAATTCCATGAGTAAAGTTTACACGAAATTGTTATTTCATCCAAAATCATAATAAAAGTATCTCGTTTTTTGATAAAACCGTATGCTAAAAAAACTTCTTTTGTAATTCTATCAAAACTTTTTTTATCCATAGTTTCCTCCTGCTAATTATCAATAAAATACAATCATCATTTTATACGAACCACCCAATTTAGCATTATAATTAATTGTTTGTCTAACACCTTTACGTAAATTTGCTCTATTATAGGGCTTTAACTCATAAATATTTTTATTACTTTATTTCAATTCGTGGATCAATTCAATTATTTTTTTATATGGCTTTTCGGGATATTGACATAAGAAGGATTTTCTATCATGTTTAGCATATATTTCATCTCTATCTGCAATAAACTCATAAATTTTATCATCTTTTTTGATTTTTAAAATAATATTTCCAAAAAATTTACTGTCAAATTCAAACTCCAGAATTTCCGCACCAATTTCATCTGTAGCTGCACTTAGTTCAGCAAAAATGCGTTTGACTTCTTTCTTATCTATCAATTTAAAAACAAAAAGACACATTGCTCTTTCCTCCTTATATCATTAACCATGGAATAGACCATATATTATATTCGTATTTTACCACAGTGTTCCCCAAGCTGTCAAGTATTCCTATAACATCTCCTCTTGGATTCTTGTCATAGTAGAAGGTTCCCGTCTCATTAGCCTTTGTATAGATAAGTCCAACTATTTCAGATCCCTCATACAGATAGACCAGTTTTCTATCAACCGTACCGCTGTCAATGTGTGTAGTTGTACGAGCTTCCTCAACAAGTCTTCCGCTCGGATCATATTTATAGGTTGTCGTCGTTCTGGCTAAATAATTGGGCGGGAATATCGTGCCGGGGAAGAAGGAATAGTTTCTTTGAATTCTCTGACCACGAGCGTTATGTGATGCAGAGTGTTGCACGTCTTATCCTGTTTCCGATTTTTATTTGTTTTTTAATATTTTAATAATTTTTTTAATTTGATAATTTGAGTAATTGCCAACATAAATATATTTAGGGTTTCCATATTTCAAATTGATTTTCAAATATTTATTAAACCAATGTTTATAATAAACCATTGTTCGTTTTTCTTCTTCTGTTAGCCTAACAATTTCAATATCCTTTATTTCTGAAATCACCACATCTTGATTCCATCTAGAATCAATATTATTTGCCGCTTTTTCCCAGCTTGCTGTGAATGGGAAATAATGAAAATGTATTGAGTTATTGTCAAAAACACAATATCTAAATAGAATTGCTCCACCAATAGATAACATAAATGAGACAGCAAAAGTAACCAATAAATACCAATTTTTATATATCCATTCACTTGTTCCTTTGGTAACTAGTAATGATAACAGTAATATAGAAACAACAATTAATGGACCACATATGATTGCATAAAATAGCAAATCATAAAATGCTATTATTTTTTTCTTCATCGGCTTCCTCCTATTTAGCAATTTTATCAATTAACTCGTCTAACCAATCACTAACAAGAACATCTACAATAATACATACAACTCCACCTACAACAAACCCGACTGCTGTACCGACTGGCCCAAAGCAACTTCCAATAGCTGTTGCACCATACATAATTCCTTTGTTCAAATAGATTAGTCCGACACCTTTGGCGGCGGTTAGTGTAGCTCCTAAAATAACACCGCCAGTACTTACTCCTCTTTGGATACTATCATACACATCTAATCCTACACCTAACAGAACACTTAGTGCATCACCCTTACCAAACTTCCATGTAAATTGATTAAACGCAAGAACTGCATCTTTCATTGAAGCGCCAAGCATCTTCATGTCATCCGCAAATGGAATTAAATTTTTTGCAAAATAAGCAGTATGATTAACTAAACCAGATATTGATGTATATAACCCATGAATTGTTGAACCAGTATCTAGTCCGTTTGCTAGCCATCCTAGATTTAATCCACCTTTAGATGTAGAAATAGAATTTACATTTTCAGTGAACAAACCATTAGAACTAAAAGAATTAACCATTTCACCACTAGTACTAAAACTAGCACCAGAACTGCTATATGCAATACCTATTGGATTGTTGTTCGCATAACTATATAGATTAAACCCATTGATAGAATGTGGATTTAATTCACTGATATCGGATACTTGTAGAAAACGTCTGAACTCTGGAGAGTAATATCTTGCATTTAGGTAGTAAAGCTTCGTGCCCTCGTCGTAATAGTAACCTCTATAACGGATG
>CAZUJY010000125.1:0-4705 GCA_964620565.1 uncultured Ruminococcus sp.
CCTCGCTTAAAAACATTTTTAAGGAATTAAAGGAGGAGCTTGGCATTGAGGAGCCGCCCACAGGTGAGCTGATCGGTTGGGCGAAGCAAGGCGTGCTTCTGCTCAACACCACTCTTACCGTTCGTGAGGCATCACCTCAGAGTCATAAAGGTAAGGGCTGGGAGATCCTCACCGACAGAATCATTGAAATAATCAACAAAAAGGATAGGCCTGTTGTATTTATGCTCTGGGGAGGAAATGCCAGAGCAAAAAAGTCACTGATAACAAACAAAAATCATCTTGTGCTTGAATGTGCTCATCCAAGTCCGCTCTCCGCATATAACGGCTTCTTCGGTTGCGGTCATTTTGTAAAGGCGAATGCCTTCCTTGAGGCAAAGGGAGAGGCACCGATAAATTGGGGGCAAATCAATGATTTAAAATAATATCCCGAATACGGCAAAACGAGGCAGAACAACATCTGCCTCGTTTTTTGTTTACCTTTTAGGTTTTTTAAGTATATCGAGCGTGTGATTTGAATAGCCGATCATATCGGGACGCTCGCAGGTTGCAAAGTGATATTTGATAAACAAAGAGTATGTATCCTCATCCATCTCGGCAAGCTTTTCTCTCATATGAGAAGCATATCCGTCGGTCGCAACGAAGTGAAGCCGCTCCACATCAAAGTTAGATCTCAGCTCGTCAATATCTTCCTTCCTATGAAGCTCAAAGAGATCCCAAGGATGAGAAAAGGCAGCAAATGTTTCGGGGTCAAGCATACATTTCTCGATCAGTTCCCTGATAACTCCTCTGCCAAAGCCGTACTGAAGCACCGAGGCGTCGCCCATACAATATGCAACGTAAATAAGACCGCCGGGCTTTGTAACTCGAATAGCCTCGGACAGAGCCTTCAGCTTGTCCGACTTGTTATAGAGATGATACATAGGGCCGAGTAGCAGGGTCACGTCATAGCTTGCATCCTCGATAAACGAAAGATCTCTTGCATCCCCCTGCCTTACGGTGATATTCTCGCCCTCCTCGGTATTCTGATTAAAAATCTCAATATTATGATCGATCAACTCAACCGCATCAACCCAATATCCCTTACGTGCAAGAGCGTGACTGTATCTGCCCGTACCTGCGCCAACCTCGAGAATATACGCTCCGTTTGGCAGATAGCGCTCAACATAGCTCATGGTTGTAACGAACTCCACGTTTCCGTGGCGGCTGAGAAGCCTTGAGTCCTCGTCGTAGTTGTTGTAGTAATCTTTAAGGAAATCGCTCATTTTTATTCCTCCTTAATTTATTCCTGTACCGTTATTAAAAATCAAGCAAAAAGCTAAAGCTCTCAGGTAAAATAAGTCGCCAGGACTCCTCGTTATGAGGCTTTTCCATATCATAGGTCTCGAGTATCTTATCCTTATCGTAGCCGTGACTTAATAGTAAGGGCTTCATTGCCTTAGCCGACGGAAGCAGCATCTGCTCCAGCGGATCACCGCCACCGCAGTAAATATGGATACTCGGCAGACAATCTGTGTATTTTTTAAGATCTATTTTTCTAAACCAATTATCAAATGCTCCCATTTCATAAAGACCGAATGCGGGAGAATATGAAAGCACGTACTTATAAAATCCCATCTCATAAAGTCCGCAGAAGAAAGAGGCAATTCCACCCATAGAGGATCCACCAATGCCTATATTCTTATCGCTCACGCAATACTTTTCTTTAATAAATCTATGCAGGGTTGTAACCATAAAGGACGACAGACTTTCAAGATAGCCCTTTGAAAAATTGTCATCGGGAATATCGGTTGCAAGAGGTGTAAGAGCGCCAAATCTTTCGGGATTCATAAACAGCTCGTGGCTTCGATACATATCTGCGTTATCAATTCCAACAACTATAATATTCTTTCCAAACCGACGGTGAAGCTCCGTAATAACCAGATCCAGCTGCCAGGAGCCGTAGGGGTCGCCGTTTTCGGTATAGTCACCTGCCATGCAGAATAAATTCTGCGCATCGAAGAAATAGAGAATATCGTGAGGAGTCACTCCGTCATAGCTATCGGGGAGAAAAACGCTAATCCTCTTGGATCTATCTTCTCTGTACCAGAGATTCTTCTCATCTCTGACATCGTGATTTTCCACCCTGCCCGTCTTAGTAATATCACCCGAGGAAAGATAGGAAAGCTCCCTGCCCATCCTCTCATTAAAGCGACGTTCAACATTCAAAGAAAGCTTTTTTATACTCATAATAAAACCTCTTACAAAACAAAGCTCTTAATCAAAAAATAAATAACAACCAGAAGTCCAAGGCCTATACGGTAGTAACCGAAAATCTTGAAATCGTGACGCTTTACAAAGTCCATCAGGAATCGGATAACAAAGAATGACACAAGGAAGGAAACCACGATTCCCACAAGCAGAAGAATGATCTCATTAGTACTTGCGGTAAAGCCGTCAAGAATGAACTTCAGTATTTTAAGCGCCGATGCGCCAAGCATAATGGGTATTGCCATAAAGAAAGAAAACTCTGCGCTTGCCTTTCTAGAAACACCGCTGAGCATTCCACCGAGAATGGTAGAGCCCGATCGTGAGGTTCCGGGAATAAGCGAAAGGCACTGGAAGGCTCCTATTTTAAGAGCATCCACATAGCCTATATCCTCAACGTTTTCTATGCGATATTCCTTTTCTGCCTTGATTTTTTCTACCAAAATGAAGGCTACACCATAAACAATAAGTGCGATAGCGACCACAATATAGCTGTAAAGATACTGATCAAGCAGATCGTCAAGCAGCACTCCGAGAACAGCTGCCGGCACGGCTCCTACGATAACCTTAAGCCAAAGTGTAAGAGTTACCTTTCTCTCCGCCGCAGATTTGTTTTTAGACAGAGGCCATAGCTTGTTCCAGAACAAAACCGGAACCGCCAGAATAGCGCCTAGCTGTATAACGACCAGGAACATCTCAAGAAATTCCTCGGAAACGTCAAGCTTAAGTATCTCGTCGATCAGGATCATATGTCCCGTCGAGCTGATAGGCAGCCATTCGGTAATTCCCTCCACGGCACCAATGATTATCGCTTTAAGTATTTCTAGAATAAACACTACAATTCTCCGTTATTTAGCACGAAGGATGTCTCCCTCGCAGATTTCAAAGGGTACTCTCATAAAGAATCTCATATAAGGATGAGGTGTGCTTTCAATAGGATTCATATTCTCGTCAAAAAGCTCTCCTATAGTAAGCTCTCTTCCGATCTTACCGGGAGTTAAAAGCTCGGCAGGATCGCCCTTTACCATTTTATTACGCTGAGTAAACTCGGCAAGGCCGCTCTCCTTATCATAGGATACAGCAACGGCAAGATACGCCTTATCCTTTATATATCCGTTGTTGGGCGCAAGGTTTGCGTCGGCGTGGGAGTCTGTGAAATAGTAGCCCGTATGATAATCTCTGTGGCTTACAGACTCAAGCTCACGGTACCACTCGGAATCGTACTGATAATTGCCCGAGAAATATGAATCAAGAGCCATTTTATAGGCATTCGTAACAACGGCTGTATAATATGCCGATTTCATTCTTCCCTCGATCTTGAAGGAATTGATTCCCGCCTCAACAAGCTCGGGAATATGCTCGATAGTACAGGTGTCACGGCTCGCCATAATAAAGGTCTCACCATTAATTTCCTCAACGGGCATCTGACAATCGGGGCGCTTCTCCTCCTCGATCTCATAATGCTTTATGGTGTAATTCCATCTGCAGGGCTGAGCGCACATTCCACGGTTGGCATCTCTGCCTACCATATGATTTGACAAAAGACATCTGCCGCTGTAAGACACGCACATCGATCCGTGAACGAAGCATTCTATCTCAAGCTCGTCGGGGATCCCTGCTCTGATAGCCTTTATTTCATCAAGTGTAAGCTCTCTTGCAAGCACAACACGCTTTGCGCCAAGCTTATACCAGGCAAGGCAGGCTGCGGCGCTGGTAGCATTTGCCTGTGTGGAAATGTGTATCTCCATCTCGGGCAAAACCTCCTTGACAAGCATCAGCACGCCTACGTCGGCAATGATCATTGCATCAATATCTATATGCGAAAGATCGCTTAAATATTTGCGAAGAGTGGGATATTCATACTCTCTTGGCATAGTATTAAGTGTAAGATACACCTTAACACCTCTTGCATGAGCATATTCCACCGCCTCGGCAAGCTCATCCACAGAGAAGTTGTCTGCGGCGGCACGCATTCCGAATATATGTCCCGCAAGATATACGGCATCGGCTCCGTAACGGATAGCCGCACGCATTTTTTCAAAATTACCTGCGGGGGAAAGTATTTCAGGTCTATTCATCATCTGTTCCTTTCGGATCGTTTTTTACCGCAATAAGATCTATTTCCCAAGCGGGCAGGCACTTAAGGCGGCGAAGATAGAGCGAGTACTCGGGATAGGTCTCACTAACCAAATTCACAAGCTCGAAAATATCACGGCTGCGGTGATAGAGAGAAATAAGAAGTGTAGGATGATCACGCACAATTACGTTTTCAGAGCCTATCAAAGCCTCTCTTTCCGCTCCCTCAACGTCATACTTGATGTAGTCGATCTTATCATCCGTCAGACCGTCGATCCTCACCATCATAACCTCATCCTCGCTATGCTCAAAGGAGGCTGTGGCAACAGCTGTCGAGTTGCGGTTTCCGCTACCGTAAAGCACACCGCCGATATTATCGCACCAG
>CAZUJY010000126.1:0-4695 GCA_964620565.1 uncultured Ruminococcus sp.
AAACGGGTTCGTTTTATTCTCTCTTGCCTAATCGAACAAAAATTGTAAATGAGACAGTAAAAGGTTGAAATTCTGCGAATTTCTTCGGTTTTTATGGATTTTTTCTACCGCCGTTTGCTTCCTCTCGCCGTAGTTAGCCTTCCCTATTGGGGAAGGGGGACCGCCTTCGGCGGTGGATGAGGCGTCTTCGGGTCGCAAAGCGGCGCTTCTCGCCTAAATATGACTATCCCCAAAAAGAGGCTGCCTCAAATTTGCATTTGAGACAGCCCTTATCTTTTCTTGTGAAATTCTTATGCAAGCTTTGTGAGAGCCTTTTCGATTCTATCAAGGGACTCTGCCTTGCCGATAACCTCCATGATCTCGGTTGCACCGCCGGGAGTTGCGGTCATACCGGAAACTGCGATACGGATGCACCACATAAGAGTTCCGGTCTTGATCTGAAGCTTCTCTGCGATAGGCATAAGCGAAGCGAAGAGAGTATCGTTATCAAAGCTATCTACGTCTGCAAGAATTGTCTTTGCCTCGGTGAGAACGGTCTTAACGATCTCAAAATCTGCGATCTTGTTCTTCTTGTTAAGGAAGAGCGCCTTCTCATACTCGGGGAGAGTGATGAAGAATGCCATTCTATCGTTGATCTCGGAGAGCTTGGCAATTCTTGTCTTGAGAAGGCCGAGCATCTTTGACTTGTTAATGCTTTCGGGGATCTCGGTCTTGATGAAGGGAGCGATAAGCTCTGCGAACTTCCCGTCATCAAGCTTATGGATATACTCACCGTTGAACCAGAGCAGCTTTTCAAAATCGAAAACGGAAGGGGACTTGGAAACACCGTCAATGGTGAATGCTTCCTTCAGCTCATCGAGAGTGAAGAACTCCTGCTCGCCGCCCTTGGGGCACCAGCCGAGAAGGGAAATGTAATTGATAATAGCCTCGGGAAGATAGCCGTCGGCTACAAGATCTTGGAAGGAAACCGCACCGTGACGCTTGGAGAGCTTGGAGATATTACCCTCTGCATCCTTACCCATAAGCAGAGGAAGGTGAACGTAGGTAGGTCTTTCCCATCCGTATGCATCATAGAGAAGCACGTACTTGGGAGTAGAGGTAAGATACTCTGAGCCTCTTACAACGTGAGTCACGCCCATAAGATGGTCGTCAATAACGTGACAGAAGTTATAGGTAGGATAGCCGTCAGCCTTCATAAGGATCTGATCCTGAAGCTCCTCGTTGTTCATGGAAATATCGCCGAACACCTCGTCGTGATAGCTGGTAACACCCTCGGTGGGCATTTTCTGACGGATAACAAAGGGAATACCTGCCTTAAGGTTGGCCTCAACCTCTTCCCTCGAGAGATTACGGCAGTGTCTGTCATAGCCGCCGAGAGCATCGGCCTCGTGAAGCTGCTCAAGACGCTCCTTGGTGCAGAAGCAGTAGTAAGCGTGGCCCATTTCAACCAGCTTCTTTGCATATTCCATATAGATCTCCTTACGCTCGGACTGAACGTAGGGGCCGTGATCACCGCCAACGTCAGGACCCTCGTCATAGTGAAGTCCCGTGGTTGCGAGAGTGGATTTAATTACGTCGGTAGCGCCCTCAACAAGTCTCTCACGGTCAGTGTCCTCAATTCGAAGAATAAATTTACCGCCGTCGTGTTTACCGATAAGATAAGAATAGAGCGCAGTCCTCAGGTTGCCTATGTGCATATAGCCTGTGGGGCTGGGTGCAAATCTTGTAACTGTCATTTTATTTACTCCTTTTGGAATTACATAGAAATTCATCTTACATTTTAACACAAAATTCATAGTTAGTCAATCCAAATGTGTAAAATTATTTGACAATCTGTGATAAAATATGTTAAAATAACTTTAGAATAAATACAATTAATTTAGACAGGAGGAAAATGAATGTTAAAAACGTCGTTTTCTAAGTATCTAACCGCGTTTATTATCATACTTTTTATAAGCTTTCTTGTACTGGCAGGAATTATTACTTATATGGTTGAAACCTATGCCTTTACCGATACCGAGGGAAGGCTTGAAAAAGAGAGCACTATTGTTGTTGACCTGATTCTCGAAGAAGGTGAAGACACCTTAGAGGAGACTGTTAATAAGATTGCCCCGGCTATTGAGCCTATGGTAAATCTTAACTCGGATTATGATATTATTATTACAGACAAAAACGGTAAGATTATTCTTTCCAGCGTCACCGTCGATGGCGAAGCCAAGACTGTAAAAATAAATACCAAAGAGGGCTTTGGCAGTATTGATATTAAAAATTTCGAAAGGCATACCGATGACTTTGGCGAGATAAGCTATGTGTATAAGGGCAGGATCGACGGAAGCTTTAACGGTCAGTATATGATCTACGCTAAGGCTGTCGAGCATCAAGGCAATGTAGAATGCTACGTAATGACCTGTGCCTCCACGGACAAAGAGCATGACTTTGTACGTACTACAAGACGGGTTGTTATCAACAGCTCCGCAGGAGTAATGCTCGCCGCGATAATTGTCGCATTCTTTATAACAGACCGTATTGTTCATCCTTTGAAGAATATGACAAGGGTGGTGAAAAAAATTGCAAAGGGAGATTTCTCGGAGAGAGTAAAGGTCGGCAAGCGACGCGATGAGGTAAATGAGTTAGGTATTGCGTTTAACAATATGGCAGACTCTCTTGAGAGCCTAGAAAAGATGCGAAACTCCTTCCTTGCTAATATCTCTCACGATCTACGTACCCCTATGACTACAATTTCCGGCTTTATTGACGGCATTAATTCGGGTGCTATTCCTCCCGAAAAGCACGAGTATTATCTTGGCGTTATTTCCGCTGAGGTTCATAGACTTTCAAGACTTGTATCCCAGCTTCTTGACGTTTCAAGGCTTGAGTCGGGAGAGAGAAAGTTTAATTTTACCGATTTTGATATTGCCGAGGTTGCCCGAATCATTCTTATATCCTTCGAGCAGAAGATCGAGGATAAGCATCTTGACGTAGAGTTTGACTCCGAGCAGGACGGAATGTACGTTCGCGCCGACAAGGACGCTATATATCAGGTTCTTTATAACCTTTGTCACAATGCGATAAAGTTTGCAAACGACAGAGGAAAGTTCAGAATAAGAATCTCAAAGATCACCGACACAAAGATCAAGGTGGCGGTTTACGATCAAGGACAGAGCCTTTCTCCCGAGGATGAAAAGCAGGTGTTCGATAGGTTCTATAAGACCGATAAGAGCCGTGGACTTGATAAGTCCGGAGTGGGTCTCGGCCTGTATATTTCAAAGACTATTATCGATGCCCACGGCGAGACGATTGGAGTTGAGTCCGTCAAGGGTGACGGATGCGAGTTCTGGTTTACACTTACGGAAGGTACTCAGCCTCAGAAGAGAAAAACTCAGATGATAGAAAAATAAAACAATGTTGCCGCACCTTGCAAAATGCAAAGTGCGGCAATAATTTTAGGCAGAAATGATTATACTATGCCTTTGACAGTTAATACGGCCACTCCGGGAGTCGTGGTAACAATGCCCGTAACAGGATCACGGGTAAAGGTTGCTTCGGAAACGGGAATGGCGCCGCCGATAGTAGTAAATTCTCCTGTTTCGGTGTTGTAGGTATAGCTTGTTCCTTCATCGAGAGCTGCACCGTTAAGTTCCACTGTTATAGCTTCAAAGGGCGGATTGAAGATATCCGAAACTATAAGATCGTCGATTGCAACCACGGGGGTATTTCCTGTGTTCTGAATTATGAAGGTATAGGTTATCTCCTCTCCGCAGGTAACTGTTTCGGGATATATAGCCTTGGATATCGATAAGATCGGCTCATCTCTTGTGGGAACCTCGGCGCTGTCTGTAAGATCTTGGCAAAGGTTATTTCCGACAGCATCAACGGTATTAATAATTGATGCTCTCGCTGAAAGAGGCGCAAAGGAATTTGCCGTCGCCTCATAGAGTATTATTACGTTACCGCCGGCAGGAATTGTTATGCCGCCTATTGTGAGGGGAGGACCTGCAGTTACCGTTGGGGCAGGCTGAAGAACACCGTTCTGATAATAGAGTACCGAGCCGTCAACGTAGGTGAGTGGAACGAATTCGCCGGTTGCGCCCGAGGGGGTAAAGGCTCCCAGATTGTCTGTAAGGGTTACTCCTGTCTTCCCTACTGTATCGGAATTTATCATGGTGATGGCATACACGATTCCATCGCCCGGCCCATAATTGTTAGAAACAGCGGTCTTTGTCAGAGTAAGCCCCGAAACGATCTCGCCCTCGGTAATGTTTGAATTTGTAACTCTGCCTAAGAAGGAAAGAGTTGCCTGATTATAAAAGGTTGCCATTTTTATCTCCTTTTCTTTTGCGGAGGGCATTTTCCCTCCCAATACAGTATATGAAAAAAGACAAAATACGTTATTTTTATTAAAGCTATTGCTATTGACTTTTCCCAAGTTATGTGATACAATATCAAAGGAAAAGCGGGTATGGCGGAATTGGCAGACGCGCCAGACTTAGGATCTGGTGTTTACACGTGCAGGTTCGACTCCTGTTACCCGCACCAAAAGGACCGGAATGCCTTCGGGCGTTTTCGGTCCTTTTTGCGTGGTAACAGATTAGGAAGAAGCTGCTCTCGCTGAAAGCGAGAAAGCAGGCAAGTTTGACCTCAGGCAAACTTAGCGAGGCCTGCGAAGCAACCTCTGTTCGACTCCTGTTACCCGCA
>CAZUJY010000127.1:0-4652 GCA_964620565.1 uncultured Ruminococcus sp.
CAAGGCATGCAAGGACGAAAACCATCCAAACAAGCCTACATTTTTGCTATAAAACACATAAAAAAGGAAAAAAACACCCGCATTTTTGCAATAAAAAAAGCCATAATACCGATATTTTTTGTATCAATAATTATGGTTTCTTTATGGTCGGAATGAAACATTCGCCAAAGGCGAAACAAGATTTGGTTTGCGGTAGCAAACATCGAAGCCTGGAATCTGACCTGAAAGGAAAAAGACACTTGATCGCAGTGCGACAAGTGTCCCTTGATGGTCGGAATGAAACATTCGCCAAAGGCGAAACAAGATTTGGTTTGCGGTAGCAAACATCGAAGCCTGGAATCTGACCTGAAAGGAAAAAGACACTTGATCGCAGTGCGACAAGTGTCCCTTGATGGTCGGAATGACAGGATTTGAACCTGCGACATCGTGCTCCCAAAGCACGCGCGCTACCAACTGCGCTACATCCCGAAGCTTTTGCCATAACATTATAGCAAACGAAAATGATTTTGTCAATACCAAATAATACGTTTTTATCACGTTGAATCACGTTTTTTCTTGACTATCTCCGTCATTTGTGCTATCATTTTAATATCCTCATATAATAAAGGTATAGTTATTTTATGAGGAAAAAGGATGCTTACTCTTGACAATATATATTCTGCAGGAAATGTTCTTCACGGAGTGGTAAGAAGAACCGACCTCGTTCATGCCCCAAGGCTTTGTCCGGGAGTTGATCTCTATCTGAAAACCGAAAATCTTCAGACCACAGGCTCCTTTAAGCTCCGTGGCGCATATTATAAAATCTCACGTCTGACCCCCGAGGAGCGCTCACGTGGAGTTATCGCCTGCTCGGCAGGAAATCACGCACAGGGCGTTGCCCTTGCCGCTACCAAAAACGGCATTCGCTCGGTGATATGCCTTCCAAGGAGCGCGCCAACCTCAAAGATCGAGGCAACGGAGAGATACGGTGGCAAGGTCTGTCTTGTTCCGGGCGTGTATGACGATGCCTACGCTAAGGCACTTTCTCTGCAGCGTGAGATGGGTTACACTTTCATCCACCCCTTCGACGACGAGGACGTTATAGCGGGTCAGGGAACTATCGCTCTTGAGATAGGCGAGCAGCTCTCCGACCTTGATGCCATAGTCCTGCCGATTGGCGGCGGTGGTCTTGCTTCGGGCATTGCCTTTGCTATGAAATCGGTCAATTCCAAGGTGAAGGTATACGGCGTTCAGGCAGATGGAGCTCCGTCTATGCTTCACTCAATGAGCTTGGGAAAGCCTACCGAGCTGACCTCTGTATCCACCATAGCTGACGGAATTGCGGTGAAAAAACCGGGCAGACTTACATTTGACCTCTGTTCACGCTTTCTTGACGGCATCGTGACGGTAAGTGATGATGAGATCTCCGACGCCATTCTTGCCCTGATGGAAAAGCACAAGCTGGTTACCGAGGGGGCGGGCGCGGCGGCTGTCAGTGCCGTTATGTTCGGCAAAATCGATCTTATCGGCAAGCGTGTCGTAGCCATTCTTTCGGGCGGAAACATCGACCTTAATATACTCTCGGGAGTTATTGACAGAGGAATAAAAAAGCAAAAGAATAGACTTAAGGAGACATAAAATGAAAAAGATTCACACAGACAACGCCCCCGCCGCCATCGGCCCCTATTCGCAGGCGATAGTACACGGCGATCTTGTATTCACCTCGGGACAGATCCCGATCAACCCAAAGACGGGCAACGTTGATGCCGAGGGTATAGCTGCCCAGACCGAGCAGGTAATGGAGAACCTTTCTGCTGTTCTCACCGCCGCAGGCGCCTCCTTTGAGAGCGCAATAAAGACCACCTGCTTCCTTTCGGATATGTCGGATTTCACCGCCTTCAACGAGGTGTACGCTCGCTACTTTACCGAAAAGCCCGCCCGCTCCTGCGTAGCAGTAAAAACTCTACCCAAGGAAGTCCTCGTCGAGGTCGAGGTAATTGCGGAGATAAAATAAAGATTTTGTTGGCAGTAAAAACATTTTGGAGGGGAAAATGTCAGAGAAAATGATGGATAATGCAATATCTAACTCCGGGTTAAGACATAAAACGAGACATGGAGAATCTCCTGTTGGGAAGGCTAAGGTATACTTTTGCTCTCATCCCGAGGATCATCAGCTCTACTTTTCCGAGGTGTCTGCGGAACTGCTTCATTATCAGGATTGTTCTATATGGTATATTGCTCATCGTTTAGAAAAATCGGGTGATGATTTTTGGTTTGACCTAAGTCAGATGAGTCTGTTCGTAATTCCCGTTACACGCCGTTTTCTTGAAGGCGGGCATTGTGGGATAGAGGAATGTAATTTCGCCATAGAACACAATATTCCGATTCTTCCGCTTATGCAAGAGGACGGTTTAGAAGAGAAATTTAACCGTGTCCTGGGAAATCTACAATTTCTTAGCAAGTACGATAGTGATCCCACGTCTATAGGATATGGCGAAAAGCTGAAAAAATATCTTGACGCTGTGCTTATCGGAGACGAGCTTTCCGCCCGTATTCGCGCAGCTTTTGATGCATACATATTCCTAAGCTATCGTAAGAAGGATCGTTTTCACGCTCAAAAATTAATGCGTCTTATCCATAAAAACGAAGCTTGCCGTGATTTCGCTATCTGGTATGATGAATTTCTTGTTCCGGGAGAAAACTTTAATGATTCTATCCTGACCGCCCTGAAGAAAAGCAATTTGTTTGCGCTTGCGGTAACTCCTAATCTTGTCAACGAGCCAAACTATGTAATGACTACAGAATATCCTATGGCGGTTAAAAATAACAAGCCAATAGTTCCTTTTTTAATGGTTGATACCGATCGCGCCTTGTTAGAGAAAAAGTATCCGAGCATACCTGAAAGCGTAGATCCTGCTTCTGTTTCTGATCCCCGGGGAAATTTTTCTAATCTGCTTTCCCGTGTTGCTATAAGGCGCCAGCCGAAAGATCCGAGTCACGATTTTTTCATTGGCCTTGCTTACCTCGGGGGAATTGACGTTGAGGTAGATCACGGTCGAGCGGTAGAAATGATAACCTCTGCTGCCGAGGCGGGTCTGGAGGAAGCCATAGAGCAGATCGCTTTTATGTATCGTAGCGGCAACGGCGTAAGGAGATGCGGTAGCACTGCTGTAAATTGGCAATCTCGCCTGTCATCTCTGGTTCAATCAAAATATGAGTCTGAGAAAACGACAGAGTTGTTGATTCGTTATACGGAGATACTTTCTGATCTTGGAGTTCTTCTTTGCGAGGAGCTTCGCTTTGAGGAGGCTGAGACGGTATATTTGCAGATTGTCGATCTCATAGGAGAAAATGTACGAAATGTAAACTCGCAGGATATTTATACTAAATTGCTACACCGCTTGGCCAATGCGCATATATCTCTGGGAGGATTGAACGAAAATCGAAAGAAAGAGCATTACAATAAAGAAATTCGCCTTTCTGACGATGTCTATACTGTCACAACGTCGCACATGCATCGGGATAGTATGGAGTGGGAAAAAACTCATTACCTTCGTGCCGCGGAGCTGCTTTCAGAGCTTTCGGATATCAATTCCTCGAAGGAGATCCTGCTATCTCTGTGCCGTTGCTACTTGAATCTTGGTAACAGTTGCGTGAAAGGAAATTCCCGGAGTAGCCAGTCAGCCAATAACTATTACAGCAAAGCAATTAAGCTGTGCCGTGAAAACGGTCCCGCATTTTCCGAGCTTCTTTCGGACGCTTATAGCGGGCTTGGCAGAATGTATGGAAACATATCTCGAGAGGGCGGAATGGATCCTGCATCGTATAAGAACAGCAGCATATGCTTTTTGGCAGCTATTAAGACATTGCTTAAAATGTACGGCGAGGCTCCGACCGCATCCATCCTGCGTAAATTGATAGAAAACTATAGGCGTATGGGGGAATGGTGCTGTGACGGACAGTTCGTAAAAGAGTCTGACCAGACGGATGAATGGTATGTTCAGGCGGATGAATATTATAGGCAGGCCGAGGCAGCAGCAAGGGCCTTAGCGGATAAAACTGACGCTCCATCGGACAAGGTTTTGCTTGGCATCTGTTTGACAGAGCGTGGAAAAACACGGCTGAGCTTTAAGGGGGAGGATTTTGCTTCGGCTGAATCAATGCTTGCAGAGGCAATAAATTTATTGGAAAAGCAGCTTGCCGATACGGATGTGTTTACCGTCAGGTATTATACGGTCGAATGCAACCGCTATCTCGGTGAATTTTACCAAAGGGGCGGCGATTCTGTCGGTGCAGAGCGCTATTATTCTCGTTACAAGGAGCTTTCAAATTGTGCCACCTCGTGGGAAAAGGCAGATATGCTTCCCATTATATTAGATCCCTTTTTGTCACTTTAAATCAATATTGAGGTGAGAAGTAATTGGGTTAAGTAGAGAGTGTGCAAATAGATAGAACATAACCACGAGCGGTAATATCCCTCGCTTACAGCGACGTGATCGAGTTCCTCACAGAAGCAAAAAAAGACCGCCCCAAAGACGGTCTTTTTGTTTGGTGCTCCTGCGGGAATTTTGCTCCGCTTACAAGGTCTCGCACAGCGAGACGCTTCGCAATGTTACGAATCCCTCGCTTACAGCGACGTGATCGAGTTCCTCACAGAAGCAAAAAAAGACCGC
>CAZUJY010000128.1:0-4568 GCA_964620565.1 uncultured Ruminococcus sp.
AGCGAGGACGAACAGATGGACAGCGGTCTTAAAAAGATCGGCGTATTCCTCGGCGACCATGCCGAGATTGGCTGTGGCAGTGTGCTCTGCCCAGGCAGTACGGTAGGCCGTGAGGCTATGGTTTATCCTCTGACTGCGGTAAGAGGAACTATACCCGCATACAGCATTTACGACGGAAAAAGTATTAAGGAAAAGCATTGATTTTATCCCGGAGGAAATATGGGAAGACTTTTTGGTACAGACGGAATAAGAGGAGTTTACGGCGGCGAGCTGAACTCCGCCCTGGCGAGATACGTAGGCCGCGCGCTTGTCAGCGTTCTCGGTAAGGGTAAGGACAGCCGTATACTTATCGGAATGGATACAAGGCTATCCTCGGATATGCTGGCAGACTCGGTTATGGAGGGTATTGCCGACGTTGGCGGTCATACCGAGATCATAGGCGTTTGCTCCACTCCCGCAGTGGCATATCTTGTAAAAAAGCACGGCTTTGACGCAGGTGTGATGATCTCTGCCTCGCATAATCCTTGGGAATATAACGGAATAAAGATCTTCGGCGGCGACGGCTTTAAGCTTTCGGATGCCCTTGAGGAGAGGATCGAGGAGATAATTCTCGATACCGATACCCAGGAGCTGGCGGTCGATGAAAAGGGTACGGTTGAGTATTCCTTTGACGCAGTTTGGGAGTATGCAAGATATATTACAGACTCCTGCGACTGCTCGCTCTCGGGTCTTAGGGTTGGTATCGACTGCGCAAACGGCTCGGCATCGGCTACGGCGGAGAGGATATTCAAGGAGCTGGGCGCCGAGTGCTATATGCTTGCCGATGATCCCAACGGAACGAACATAAATCTGGGCTGCGGCTCTACGCACCTCGAAGGACTTAAGGAGCTGGTTACTCAAAAGGGACTTGACGTAGGTATCGCCTTTGACGGTGATGCCGACAGATGCCTTGCCATCGACGAGTACGGACGTGAGGTTGACGGCGACTATATTATCGCAATTCTTGCAGAAAAGCTTATGAGCGAGGGAAAGCTTGACGGAAATACCGTGGTCGGTACGGTTATGAGCAATCTCGGTCTTATAAAGTTCTGCGAGGAGAGAGGAATTACCTTTAAGAGCGCAAAGGTGGGCGACAGATACGTTCTCGAGATGCTAAACAATGAGGGGCTTGCCCTTGGCGGAGAGCAGTCGGGACATATTATTCTGCGCCGTCTGTCCACTACGGGTGACGGACAGCTTACCGCAGTATTTCTCCTCTCCCATCTAAAGAAAAGCGGCAAGAGCCTCTCTGCCCTTGCCTCAGTTATGAGAAAATATCCTCAGTTTATGATAAACGTACACGCTGACAGTCAGGATAAGGCCGCCTTTAAGACCGACGAGGTGATAAAGCAGCTTATCTCGGACAGCGAAGGTGAGATGGGTACCCGTGGCAGAATTCTCATCCGTCCCTCAGGCACAGAGCCGCTGATCAGAGTTATGACCGAGGGTGAGGATCCCACACTTGCCGAGGGAGTTTGCAAAAGACTTGCAGACTCGATCGATGCAAGACTTCGTGAATTAAACAAAACCGTGTGACAGTAATATCCCCTGCTCGGTAAGATTTATCATCCCGTAGATTCCACGCGCGCCGAAGCCACCGCCGATGCTCCCCGGATTGAATAAATAATAGCCCCCATCCTCGGTGGGATTATAGCTCTCGTGAGGCTGGTGGGTGTGACCGAACAGAACAAGATCTGCATTATGATCGACAGCAAGCTTTTTTATGCCGTCAAGTCCGTATTTCACGCCGTAAAGATCGCCGTGAGTAAGGAAAATACGATGGCCGAGAAGGGTGATGCTGTCGGTCTTTTTTACCATAGTGTCACCAAGAAGCGCAGTATGGTCGCAGTTGCCACGGACGGCTATCCACATACGGCTTCGGTCCGAAATAAAGACGTCAATATCCGAAAGGCCGTCACCGAGGAAGAATATTACCTCGGCGTCGGGGTGCATATTAAAGGCAGAGCGAATACCGTAGGTTGCGCCGTGAGAGTCGGAAAACACAAGACATTTCATAAAAAGTAACCTTTGATTTTATATTTCATATAATTCCTAATGAATACAAATATTCAAGGAGGGATGATATGAGATTTGACAAAGCAAGACTTGAGGCTCTTGCCGCCCTGCCCGACGACAGACTATGGGCAGAGGTGGTGAAGATCGCAGAGGGATTTGGCTATTCGCTGCCCGAAAAGACACCGCCACACAGCGATCTTCAGAAAATGCGTGATGCGGTAAGGAACGACAGGATAAATGTGTCCGAGGCACTGCGTGTGATAAACCAATACAAGCAGAGGTGAGCCTATGAGTGAGCAGGAAAACCTGGACGTAGGCAGGGTTATCGGGCTGATAATGGAGAATCCTCAGCTGATCGAGCAGATAGCAAATCTGGCAAAGGGTCAGAGCGAAAGCAAGGATGAGCCGCCGAAGGAGACCGACATACCGACCGTCGAGCAAGGCGGCGACACTACTCCCGTTATGAGTGAGCCTACATACCCGAGAGGAGGGAGCAGAACTAACAGAGCCCATCTTCTCGGTGCGCTGAAGCCATACGTATCAAGCGAGCGGGCAAAGGCCATAGACTCGATGATCTCCATAGCGGATATTCTCGATATGATGAGAACGAGGTGAGCCTATGTATTCAAGAAGCTATTACCCCGAGGGTGGCGGCAGAGTAAGTCTGCCCGAAAATTACGACGGAACAGCCTTTATTGAAAGAGAAACACCCGAGGCACAGGACAGTGTGCAGGCATCATTTATTGACAGTCCCCCAAGCGAAAGGGAGCAGAAGGCGGAGAGCGCTTTCAAAAGTCTCTCCGGTGGGTCTGCGCTGTCGGGACTTTTTGGCAAGGGCGGCTTCCTTGGCGGGCTGAACCTTAAAATGCCCGAAATTGGCACCGAGGAGATATTGCTTATCGCTATTGCCGCCTTTCTCTTTTTCTCAAAGGACGGTGACAAGGAAAGCGCAATATTTCTCCTTTTGTTGCTATTGATTAATTAAAAAGTACGCTTTTATTTACAAAATCGGGTGTTTTGGCACCCGATTTTGCTTTTTTATATCAGAACATCGAGAACTGATTAGTCTCGGAAAGTCCGTCAAGCACGTGATTACGGCGAAGAAGCTCGATAACCGTCTTGGATATACCCGTATGCTCACGGAGATCTTCAATAGAGTAAATATCGTACTTTGCCCTGGCCTCAAGGATCTTCTCGGCGGCGGTGTCGCCAAGTCCGGGAAGCGAGTTGAAGGGCATACGAATCTTACCGTTTTCGGGCAGGAAGGCAGTACCGTCGGACTTCTTTAAGTCAACGTTCAGGAACTTCACGCCTCTCGCAAGAGCCTCTCTTACAAGATAGAGGGTCTGACAGGTCTGATGCTCTTTCTGTGTAGCCTCGTTGCCCTTATCCTCGATCTCCTTGATAACGGCGTTTACACCCTCAATTCCCCTGCCCACGATCTCGGCATCAAAGCCGCCGGGAGCAACGGTGAGGAATGCGGCGTAGAACTCCATAGGATAGTATATCTTATACCAGGCAAGACGGATAGCCGACATAACGTATGCGGCTGCGTGCGCCTTCGGGAACATGTACTTGATCTTCTTACAGGACCAGATGTACCACTCGGGAACGTTATGCTCAAGCATAGACGCCTCCCACTCGGGACGAAGTCCCTTACCCTTTCTTACCGACTCCATTATATCGAAGGAGAGCTTACTCTCCATACCGTGAGCGATAAGATAAAGCATAATTGAATCTCGTGTACCTACAACCTCAGAAATGTCGCAGGTGCCGTTCTTGATAAGCTCCTGCGCGTTGCCGAGCCATACGTCAGTACCGTGGGTAAGACCCGAGATCTGCACTAGATCGGCAAAGTTCTTCGGCTTTGCCTCCACGAGAACCTGCTGTAAGAATTTGGTACCGAACTCGGGAATACCAAAGGTGGCAAGCTGGCTGCCGCCGATGTCCGAGGGGGTGATTCCAAGAGGCTTGGTGGACGCAAAGAGCTCGTAGATGGTCTTATCGTTCATCTTGACGTCAAGAACGCTGGTGTTGGTATAACGCTCAAGCATCTTATACTTGGTGGGAATATCGTGTCCAAGCTCGTCAAGCTTAAGAATGGTATCGTGAAGATAGGAGAACTGGAAGTGGGTGGTTACCGTATCCGCCTTCGGATCGTCGGCGGGATGCTGAACGGGTGTGAAATCGTAGATGTCATACTCGTTAGGCACAACGATAATACCGCCGGGATGCTGACCGGTGGTCTTTTTTATACCCATGATTCTTGTCGCCATATAGGCTATCTGCGCCTTGGGGATCTTGATACGCTTGTCCTCAAGGTATTTGGCGATATAACCCCATGCTGTCTTGTCCGCAAGGCCGGTGATGGTTCCAGCACGGAACACGTGCCCCTGACCGAAGAGCTCCTCGGTGTACTTATGTACTCTACCCTGCACGTCACCCGAGAAGTTAAGGTCTATATCGGGAGATTTATCACCGTAAAAGCCGAGGAAGGTCTCGAAGGGAATATC
>CAZUJY010000129.1:0-4538 GCA_964620565.1 uncultured Ruminococcus sp.
GGCAAGTGAAGTTTTTGCTTCGCAAAAGTGAAATAACTACCGCTCAGGATGACAGCTATGCAGAATACAAAGTGCAAAGTTTTTTGCTTTGGCGAATATTTTTACCTTCTCTGGCAAAAATAGTCTTAACATCTAAAGGAAAGGAAACTATGATGGAAAAGAAAATTAAATTCAGCGACCAGCCAAGAAGGGTCAAAATTATTTATGCTGCCGTGATCGGAGTGCTTTGCGTTACGGCGGTGGTGGTGGGAATCTTCTCCGCCGCAAATAAAAACGAGGATCTGCCCGAGGACGAAAACAGCGCGCTTAATCCCGGCGACGAGGATGAGGGCGACGAGAACGGCGGAAGTAATGACGGAAGCAGTGACGGAAATGAAAACGAGGACGGCGAGGGAAGCAAAAAGCCCGAAAAGCTGACTATGGTTTCTCCCGTGGTTGGCGAGGTGACAAAGAGTCACAGTATTGATATGCCTGTTTTCTCCACCACCCTCAACGAGTGGAGAGTGCATACAGGAATAGATATTTCGGCTGATGAGGGCGCAGAAGTATTTGCGGCGGCGGACGGAACGGTAAGCCGTGTCTTCAGCGATCCCCTGCTCGGCAAGTCGGTGGAGATCACCCACGAGGGCGGAATCGTGAGCGTGTACTCTAACCTTGCCGTAACCGATATTGCCGTCAAGGAGGGCGACGCTGTCAAGTCGGGTGCGCTTATCGGTCTGGTGGGCGACAGCTCCCTGTCCGAGCTTGCCGAGGAGCCTCACCTTCACTTTGCGGTAAAGGTTGACGGTGTCAGCGTAAACCCCCTTGACTATATCTCCGAGGAGTCAAAGCAGGCGTCGCTTGGAATGACGGAAGTTTAATTTAATGCAGAATGCTGAATGCAGAATGCTGAATTAAAGGTACTTGACAAGGCGTAGTAATTATGCTATAATTTTCTTGTCTGTCGGGGCTCTCTCCACGGAGTCCCGACCTATTTTTTTATTTTGAGGTTTTTGCATGACAAATGTTGCGATCCTCGGCTTCGGCGTCGTTGGCGGCGGTGTTGCCGACCTTTTAACAAGCAATCATTCCCCGGTGGCAAGGCTTGGCGGTGAGGATGTCAATATCAAGTACATACTTGATCTGCGTGATTTTCCCGACTCCCCCTTCGCTGACAGGGTGGTTCATGATTTTAATATAATTCTCTCCGACCACGAGATCGACTGTGTGATCGAGGTTATGGGTGGCTCTCACCCCGCCTATGAATACACTATGGCGGCTCTGCGCTCGGGCAAGAGCGTTATCACCTCTAACAAAGAGGTGGTGGCAAAATACGGCGATCAGTTCCTTGCCGTAGCGAAGCAGAATGGCGTTTGCTATCGCTTTGAGGCGGCGGTTGGCGGCGGTATTCCCGTTATCTCGCCTATGATCAGCTTTATCGGTCAGAACAGGCTCTGTGAGGTGCGTGGCATCCTTAACGGAACTACCAACTATATTCTTACCAAGATGTTCACCTTTGGCGCATCCTTTGAGGAGTCGCTCCGTGACGCTCAGGCGAAGGGCTATGCCGAGAGAAATCCCGAGGCGGATGTGCTTGGACTTGACGCCTGCAGAAAGATAGCTATTCTCACCGCTCTCGCGGACGGAAGGCTTATTCCTACCGAGAATATTCACACCGAGGGCATTACCGCTATCCGCAAGGAGGACGTGACAAACGCGGAGAAGCTTGGCCTTGTTATCAAGCTGCTTGGCAGATGTATCATTTCCGAGGAAGGCAATCAGGTTATGGTTGCGCCCTTTATGCTGGGAGGCGACTCTCCCCTGTCAAGTGTCAGCGGCGTTTACAATGCTGTTGAGGTAGTGGGCGAGCCCATCGGAAACGTTATGTTCTACGGTCAGGGCGCAGGCGCAGGCGCTACCGCATCGGCTGTGGTCGGCGACCTCGTTCAGATAATGCAGACCGGCATCAGCTATGCGGAGCCCCAGTGGATAAGGAGCAGCGACAATCTTGCAGATTTCGGCGAGTTCAAGTCGAGAAGCTATATTGCTCTCTCGGGCATTGGCAGAGAGGCTGCGGAAAAGGAGCTTGGCGCACTTCAGGTTATTTCCGAGGGCGAGGAGCTGGCATTCGTTACCGAAACGATGAGCGAAAATGACATTACAGCCGCTATCGACAGGCTTGAGAAGGCAGGCGCAGAAATAAGATCTAGAATAAGACTTTTATAAAACAAAAATCCCGAGCTAATCGGGATTTTTTATTTGGCAGAGGGCGGAAATTCTACCTGAACTTTTTACTATACAATAGAGGGTCAGAAGCGACATCAGAAGCAAAATAAGGTCGATGACGTAAAGCAAAAAGGAGTGTGACATAGCCGAGGACAGAAGGATAGAGGCGATAAAGAGAAAGGGAAAGAGGCGGGTCGATATTCTGCCGAGAGAGGCGGCGCACTGACTGCCGTAATAGTACCAGCAGATAAGGGTGGCGTAGGCAAAGCAGAGGATGATAGCGGTGAGAATATAGCTTGAAAGACCGCCGAGAGCCGAGGAGAAGGTGTGAACGACCAAAGCCATCGGGGTATCAAATACCGACGGGTCGGGAGTGGTTACAAGAATGGCGACGCCTGTCAGAATACATAGCAAGGAGCTGTCGAAAACCACCTCGCACATAGCAAGCAGCCCTGCCCTGTGAGGTGTGCGCCCCGGTGAGCGTGAGTGAGCCATAGCCGAGGTGCCCACCCCCGCCTCGTTTGACAGTATCCCACGGGCAAAGCCCTCACGGACGGCAAGGAAGGACAGCCCTCCGCCCACCGCCGAGCGAAAGCTGAACGCCGAGGAAATTACCGAGCTTATCACCGATGGCAACCGTGAAAAATTAATAAAAATCACCGCAAAACAGAGGATTATGTAAATTATAGTTGTCAAAGGAATGATAAGTTCGGTGATATTCTCGATCTTTCTCCCTCCACCGATAAGGCAGGGCGTGAGCAAAAATATGAGAATTATTGCGCAGATCAGGGGGTCAAGACGCAGCGATTTTTCGGCAACGTCACACAGCGCTGACGTCTGCATTGCAGATCCCATAAAGAGCGAAAGCAGGAGCATAAGCGAGGTGTAAAGGAGCGAAAGCGCTCTTCCGAGGCGTCCGAAGACCCTTTCTATCACCGTCGCCATTCCTCCGCCCCTGACGCCTATATCAAACACCAGAAGCGTTTCGGCATATTTGATTATCATAGCGAAAAATGAGGAGATAAAAAGCCAGAAAAGGCTACCTGCCCCGCCTATCATAATTCCAGCCGCCACGCCGAAGATATTCCCCACCCCGAGCGTGCCTGCAAGGGCGAGAAGAAATGCCCGACGGTCGTCACGGTCGGAGAGAGAGGAAATGAGCTCCCCTGCCGTTTTTATCGGGTGAGTGATAAAGAAAAACCTAAGTTTTATCAGTAAAAACAGCCCCACAAGGCTGACCGCTATGGGTAAAATCAACGAATAATCCATAAAAAAACTCCCTCGCACAAATGTATGCGTGGGAGCCTTTTATTTATAACTTTATTGTTTTTGTCGGGTGATTTGCGCCTGTCAGATTTTATGCCTGTCGGGTGATTTAGCCTGCTCGTTTTTATGCCTGCCTGCCGATTTATGCGCTGAAATCAAACCACTTTGATATATCAACACCGCATGCCTCAAGCACCTTCCAGGCGATAAAGAGAACGCAGGCGGCAATAGCGCCGATAAGAACTATATTGTAGACCTTATCGAACTTCTTGTTCTTCTCCTCGTCACGCTTGTCCTTCTCGATATCCTCCTCGCTCTCACGCAGATCCTCGGGGATCTCCTCAAGGACGTCACCGCCCTCCTCGTCAAGCGAAAAGTCATAGCTGCCGTCCTTGATCGCCTTGGCACGCTCGCCCGCCGCAAGCATGATCTCGCTTACGGTCTCAAGGGTAACTCCGTCGGGATCGTGGTCAGCCATAGTCTTGCCGATCTTGTCCATAGCAAGCTTTATCATATCAAAATCACGTCCGAGGGTTGCGGTGTCAAGCAGGGCTGCGCAATCGTCGCAGAGCAGACGTGCCCTTCCCACGGCGCCCATAGAGAGAACGGGTGCGTCCTCCCTCTCAATAAGCTTTTCACATATACAGCACTTAGCCATTGTTCTTATCCTCCTTGATCTCCTGACGGATCTGCGATCTGAAATACGCAATATATTCGTTTCTGAGAGCGGCTCTTTCCCGCTGCTCCGAGGGGGTAAGCTCTCTCTCCTTGGCAATTCTGCCAAGCTCGTTTATTCTGTCGATCTTCGCCTTATCCATTTTTCTTCCCTCCGTAGAGCTTTGCAAGACCGCCCGTAGAGGTCTCTCTGTAATGATGAGAAAGATCCTTGCCCGTCTCGTACATAGTCTTGATTACCATATCAAGCGAGATCTTTCTCGAGCCCGATAGGAAGTTGGCAAGGTTTACCGCATTGATAGCTCGCATAGCCGCAACGGCGTTACGCTCGTTGCAGGGGATCTGAACAAGACCGCAGATGGGGTCGCAGGTAAGTCCGAGATGATGCTCAA
>CAZUJY010000130.1:0-4495 GCA_964620565.1 uncultured Ruminococcus sp.
TTTTCATATCCTTTTCGGTTTTTTTCGTTCTCGTCAAATGTGACAGCCCCTTTTGGTAAAGTTTGCCTTCGGCAAGTAGGGGCGAGCATTGCTCGTCCGCTTTACACAAGCGAAAAAAACAGAGAACCTGTCGGCTCTCTGTTTTTTAATTATTTCATACTAGCTACCTTGATACGGCTGGCAGCTCTTGCCAGCTTTGCCTTGGCAACAAGCTCGGCGCGGTCGTCGCTTGCAGACCTGATGGCTGCTTCAGCCTTTTCCTTTGCGGCCTCGGCGCGCTTTAAGTCGATCTGATCGGCAAACTCAAAGGTAATGGCGCAAAGACGAACCTTGCCATCCTTTACCGAGAGGAAGCCGCCGTTTACCGAGGCAAATCTGGGCTTGCCATCGATAAGCAGTCTTGCTCTGCCTACGTCGAGAGCTGCGAGCAGGTCGGTATGACCCGCAAGGATCTCAACGTCGCCGTCGTCAGTACGGACAAGCAGGCTCTCCACCTGACCGTCGTATTCAAGACCATCGGGGGTAACTATTTCAATGTGAAACGCCTTCATAGCTTTACGCTCCCTTGATGGCCTTTGCCTTCTCAACCGCCTCGTCGATAGTTCCTACGAAGAGGAATGCAGACTCGGGAAGGTCGTCGTGCTTACCGTCAAGAATCTCACGGAAGCCACGAATGGTCTCCTTGAGGGGAACGTAGCGTCCCTCCATACCTGTAAACTGCTCGGCAACCGAGAAGGGCTGGGAGAGGAAACGCTGGATCTTTCTCGCTCTGGCAACGATAAGCTTATCCTCCTCGGAAAGCTCGTCCATACCCATAATTGCGATGATATCCTGAAGCTCCTTGTATCTCTGGAGAATTCTCTGTACGTCACGGGCAACCTCGTAATGCTCGATGCCAACCACGTCGGCGGAGAGGATTCTGGATGTAGAATCAAGGGGATCTACCGCAGGATAAATACCGAGAGAGGCAATGGAACGGGAAAGAACCGTCGTTGCGTCAAGGTGAGCGAAGGTGGTAGCGGGAGCAGGGTCGGTAAGGTCGTCCGCAGGAACGTAAACCGCCTGTACCGAGGTGATAGAGCCACGCTTGGTAGAGGTGATTCTCTCCTGAAGCGCACCCATCTCTGTTGCCAGGGTGGGCTGATAACCAACCGCAGAGGGCATACGGCCAAGAAGCGCCGAAACCTCAGAACCCGCCTGGGTAAATCTGTAAATATTGTCGATGAAGAGAAGCACGTCCTGGCCTTCCTTATCACGGAAATACTCCGCCATAGTAAGACCGGAAAGACCTACTCTCATTCTTGCTCCGGGGGGCTCGTTCATCTGACCGTACACAAGTGCGGTCTTTTTAAGAACTCCGGATTCCTTCATTTCGTTATAAAGGTCGTTGCCCTCACGTGTTCTCTCACCTACACCGGTGAATACCGAGATACCGCCGTGCTGCTTTGCAACGTTGTTGATAAGCTCCATGATTAGTACGGTCTTACCAACGCCCGCACCGCCGAACAGACCGATCTTACCGCCCTTTGCATAGGGAGCGATAAGGTCAACTACCTTAATACCTGTCTCAAGTATCTCGGTTGTGCCTTCCTGCTCGGAATAGGAGGGAGGATCACGGTGAATACACCATTTCTCCTCGGTTTCGGGCTGGGGCTGATTGTCAATAGCCTCGCCCAAAAGGTTGAAAATACGGCCGAGAGTAGCATTACCAACGGGAACGGTAATACCTGTGCCTGTGTCAATGGCTGTCATACCACGGGACATACCGTCGGTGGAGGACATGGCGATACATCTTACCACGTCGTCACCAAGCTGGCTGGCAACCTCACACACCACCTTCTTGCCCTCGTGCTCAATCTCAATAGCGTTGAGCAGATCGGGAAGATGGCCGTTTTCAAATTTGATATCAAGTACGGGACCGATTATCTGTATAACCTTACCGATATTTTGATTCATTTTGGTCTTTTCCTTTCAATTTCTGGGCTTCCCCTTGAGGGGAAGCTGTCACCCGTGGGTGACTGATGAGGTGGAATCGGACGACCGATGGTCGCCCCTACGGTCAGAGTGCTTCCGATCCGGACACAATCTCTGTAATCTCCTGAGTGATCACTGCCTGACGGGCTCTGTTGTACTTCAGAACGAGAGTGTCAATGATCTCGGAGGCGTTCTTGTTAGCTGCGTTCATCGCAGTACGTCTTGCCGCCGATTCGGATGCGAGAGATTCGCAAACGGTGGAGTAAAGCACGCCGCCCACATACTGGGGAACTATCTTGTTAAGGATCTCTTCGGGATCGCCGCAGTAGATAGGCTCGATGGGAGCCTCCTTTACATCCTCCTTCTCGAGAGGAAGAAGCTGCTCATACACGGGAACCTGGGAGATCATAGAGGCGAATCTGGTGTAGACCACGATAACCGAGTCATACTCACCCTTTTCAAAGCCACGGCAAGCAAGCTCGGCGATCCCGAGAGCATCACCAACGCTAACCTCGGAAACGTAACCGTAGCTTCTTGAAATAATATCAGCGCCGTGACGGTTGTAGTGATCAAGCGCCTTCTTGCCGATAGGAAGGAACTTCGCATCCTTGTCCCTTGAGATCGTGGAGGTAAGTCTGAAAACGTTGGCGTTATATCCGCCCGCCAGACCTCTGTCACCCGCGATCACAATGTAGAGAGGACGCTTTCCCTCGCTTTCCCTTGTCCAGGGAGATTCCTGCATCTTGTCCGAGGCCTCGATTCCTGCGATAGCCTCACCTATTATCTGATGGAAGGGGCGTGAGGTTTCGATCTTCTCTCTCGCCCTGCGGAGCTTAGACGTAGCAACCAGCTCCATAGCTTTGGTTATCTGCATAGTGCCGGTAACGCTTTTAATGCGGCTCTTAATGTCATTCATTGATGCGCCTGCCATTTGTCTTCTCCTCCTTTCCTTCTAACTAACTTATTAAAAAATACTGACTTTTGCAAAGTATACTTTACTTTCCAAGGAATTTTGCCTTGCAATATTCGATTGCTTCCTTAAGCTCGGCTGCATTTTCGTCGGAGAGATTTCCGCTCTCACGAATGCTTGCCAGCAGCTCCTCCTTGGTAGCAACAAGGTACTCTGAAAGCTCGCTCTCAAAGGCAGAGATGTCCTCGAGAGGAAGATCACGGAGCAGGTTGTTAACGACCGCATAGATTATAGCTACCTGAAGCTCAACGGGAATAGGCGAATTTCTACCCTGCTTAAGCACCTCAACGATACGCTGACCCTGTTCAAGTCTTGCCTTGGTGTCGGCGTCAAGATCCGAGCCGAACTGTGCAAAGCCTGCAAGCTCTCTGTACTGAGAGTAGAGAAGCTTTAAGGTACCCGCAACCTTCTTCATAGCCTTGATCTGCGCATTACCGCCAACTCGGGATACCGAGATACCGGGGTTAACAGCAGGACGAACGCCCGAGTGGAATAGCTCGGTTTCAAGGAATATCTGACCGTCGGTAATGGAAATTACGTTGGTGGGGATATATGCCGAAACGTCACCCGCCTGGGTTTCGATTATGGGCAGAGCGGTAAGCGAGCCGCCACCGTATTCGGGGGCAAGTCTTGCCGCGCGCTCAAGAAGTCTTGAGTGAAGGTAGAATACGTCACCGGGATATGCCTCACGGCCCGGAGGACGTCTGATAAGGAGCGAGAGCGCACGGTATGCAACCGCATGCTTGGAGAGGTCGTCGTAAACGATAAGCACGTCACGGCCCTTGTCCATAAAGTACTCGCCCATAGCGCATCCCGAGTAGGGAGCGATATACTGAAGGGGAGCGGGATCCGAAGCGGTAGCGCTGACAACGATGGTATAATCCATAGCGCCTGCCTTGTAGAGTGTATCTACCACCTGGGTAACGGTAGACTGCTTCTGACCTATTGCAACGTAGATACAGATAACGTCCTTGCCCTTCTGATTTATAATGGTATCGGTTGCAATAACCGTCTTACCTGTCTGTCTGTCACCGATAATAAGCTCTCTCTGGCCTCTGCCGATAGGGATCATGGAGTCAATAGCCTTGATACCTGTCTGAAGGGGAACAGAAACCGACTTTCTCTCGATGATGCCGTATGCCTTACGCTCGATGGGGCTGTACTGGTCGGCGGTGATAGGTCCGCCTGCGTCGATGGGCTCACCGAGAGCATTAACGACTCTGCCGATAAGATTCTCGCCGACGGGAACCGAAACAACTCGGCCTGTACGCTTAACGATACTGCCCTCTGCGATACCTACGTCGTTACCGAGAAGAACTACGCTGATGAAGCTTTCCTCAAGGTTAAGCGCCATACCGTAGGTTCCGTTAGCAAACTCAAGCAGCTCGTTAGCCTTACACTTGTCAATGCCGTGCACCTTCGAGATGCCGTCACCAACCGAGATAACGTAGCCGATTTCATCCTGCTCGGTCTTCTTAGAGTAGTTTCTTATCTGCTCTTTGATTATCTTGCTGATATCATCTAATTTAGACTGCATCTTGTTCTTCTTTC
>CAZUJY010000131.1:0-4465 GCA_964620565.1 uncultured Ruminococcus sp.
CTGTCTGTCTGTCTGTCTGTCTGTCTGTCTGTCTGTCTGTCTGTCTGTCTGTCTACCAGATTATACTCCATCCTACGCATACTGTCAACCTCATTTTCGGGGTTTTGTTTTATTATACACTTTTTATTTTTATTTGTCAATAACCTATTTGATTATTTTTCTTTATAATAAAGGTAGCAATGACAATAGCCCTCGTAATTCTCGTCGGCTATCTGCTCACGGAACTCCTTGCACATGCACTTGTTGTCCTCGGTGCGCTCAAAACGACAGGGACAGTAGCCACCGGAGCGCTTGAGTCCCTCCTTAACTGCGGCAACTATTTCCTTGTCCTCATTGAATCTTATCTTCATTTGAGCGCCTCCAGCTTGCTCTTAAGCACATCCTTGGGAACAAAGCCCACAGAAACGTCCTCAAAAACGTTATTTCTGACAAAGGCCACCATAGGAATATTCTTTACGTTAAACTCAATTGCAAGCTCACGGTCGTTATCCACGTTGACCTTGCAGAACTTAACCTCGGGATACTCTGCCTCAAGCTCGGCAAGAACGGGAGCGAGCATACGGCAGGGACCGCACCAATCCGCATAGAAATCTATAACCGAGATGCCGGAGAACTCCTCGATCTCGCTCTTGAAATTTTCTTTAGTAATAACTGTCATATTTTCATACCGCCTTTTTCTTTTTTATGTATTCTAATTTTAGCAGAAAAATGCCCTCTTGTCCATAAGTTTTATAAATTTTAACAAAAAAGTCGCAGATAATATTTGACAGGAAAGAAAAAAAGGTGTAATATATTAGCATCGGAGGAAATAACTATGGAATTCAGAATGAAAACCGAGGTTGACGTGCATGACGTTGATTACAACGGTATAGCAAAGACCTCATCTATAATGAAATATATACAGACCGCCGCACAGTGTCAGCTTACCGAAAGAGGTATGTCCTACGACAACCTGAAAAAGCAAGGACGCGCATTTATTTTATCGAGAGTTAAGCTTGAGGTGTTAAAGCCCTTACCTGCTTACGCTCCCCTGACGGCAATCACCTACCCCTGTGAGAGCCGTGGCTACAGCTTTCTCCGTTGCTATGCTCTGGAGTGCGACGGCGAGGTGGTTGCAAAGGCTATATCGGTATGGGCGCTTATCGACACCGAGAGCCACGCTTTAGTAAGAGTAAACGATTTTGATCTGGGTCTACCCACTCTGCCGCAGAACGATCTCGTTCTCCGTGCTATGAAGCTCCCCTCGTCTATGACCGATATCGGAGGCTACGGAGTTCATTACGGCGACGTGGATCAGAACAGACATATGAATAATACAAAATACCCCGACATGTACTCCAATTTTCTGCCCCTGCAGGGTAAAATGATACGCTCTATCTCCATTAATTATTCATCCGAGGCGCAGATCGGCGAAAAGCTTCGAGTTCAGCGAGGCGAGGAGGACGGATACTTCTATTTCCGTACCATTAGGAGCGACGGAAGAGTCAATTCCGAGGCGCAAATTGAACTTTGCGATATATAATGCAGCTTTTTACCGCAAAACTACATTGCATTTCTTGCTTTGAAACCGTCATAATGGCATAAATTGATGTTTATTTCATCTTTTTATGCCATTTTTCTTATTTTTTTAAAACAGAATACAACATTTTTCTCATAGGTCGTTTTCCGTTGCCGAAAATAAGACTTGACAAATAGTAAAAAGATCAATTTTTGCAATGTTTTTGCCGTGCAACAAAATCCTCCCTTTTTTTACCCCATTTTTCTGAACGACAAATGATTAATAATTATGCTAGAATAACAGTACAATTAATTAAAAACAACGGAGGATACATAATGAAAAACGGATTAATTGGTAACGTTATTTTAAAGGAGGAAAGACAGGAGGACGGATGCGCCTACACCTACGAGCTTATTCACAGAGAGGGTGACGGAGTTGCCGACTGGAAGGTTCCGCTCTACTCTGTAAGGATCTCTATGACCGACAGCCAAGGCAATAAGACCGAGCGTGAAGCGAAGGACCTGTTCTCGGACGGAGAGCGTGCGGGAGAGTTTTTCCAGAAGCTTGTAAGAAATCTTGCGACACCTATTGACCTCGGCTACGTGGTAGAGGATGAAGTGAGAATCTGAAAAAGGTTGAAAAAAGCTTTTCTTTGTGGTATAATAAAAGCATCTATAAACCTATGAGGTGCTTTATGAATATAAGTATACTTGGAGCAGGCACCTGGGGCATTGCCCTGGCAGCTCTGCTTGCAAATAACGGACACAGTGTCAAGGTATGGTCTGCAATTCCCGAGGAAATAGATCAGCTTACCGCCTCGGGTGTGCATAAAAATCTGCCCGGCGTTGATCTGCCGAAATCGATAAGCTACGTTAGAGATATTAAGGACGCGGCAAGCGGAGTTGATATGATACTCGTAGTGGTTCCCTCTTCCTTTGTAAGAGCCACTATCGAAAAGCTTGCGCCATATCTTGAGGACGGATCGGTTTTAGTTACCGCCGCCAAGGGAATTGAAAGAGGAAGTCTTATGACAATGACCGAGATCGTATCGGACCAGTTGTCGAAAGATCGCCCCGAGCTTGAATATCGGGTTGCGGCTTTATCCGGACCTACGCATGCGGAGGAGGTAGCGGCAGGTATTCCCACCTCTATCGTTTCCGCCTGCGAAAACGAGACCGTATCCGACAAAATTGCATCGGCATTTGCAGGCTCCTGTATGCGAGTATACACAAATACCGATGTGCGTGGCGTCGAGATCTGCGGAGCGATGAAGAATATTATCGCTATTGCCGCAGGAATCCTCAGCGGAATGAAGCTCGGCGATAACACAAAGGCAATGCTGATGACAAGAGGTATTGCAGAAATAACCAGGCTTGGACTTGCTATGGGCTGTGAAAGAGCGACCTTTATGGGTCTTGCAGGAATCGGTGATCTTATAGTTACCTGTACCTCAAGGCATAGCCGAAACAACCGTTGCGGCGAGCTTATCGGTCAGGGATTCAGCTATTCCGAAGCATCCGAAAGGATCGGAATGGTTATCGAGGGCTATCACGCACTTGAGGCGGCTATGGAAATGTCAAAAAGATATGATGTTGAGCTTCCCATTACCGAGGCGGTCTACCGAATAATCAAGGAGGGACTGTCACCCGGGGAGGCTATAAAAGCCCTTATGTCACGTGACTTCAAAAGCGAGCTTGACTAAAGAAAAAGCGGAGAGATTCTCCGCTTTTTCTTTTTGATTGAATATTTTTCTCCCCCGAGGACAAGAATCAAGCTATCGAAAGGAGAGAAAAATGAAATCTTTAATTAAAAACTGCTTTACACTACTGATTATCACAATGCTGATAGGTGCCCTTCCAACCGAGGCGGAAGGAGAAATATACGAGGATACCCTGAGGCTACATATTTTAGCCAATTCGGACTCCGCGGAGGATCAGGCGCTGAAGATACGTGTGAGAGATTATATTCTCACGGAATACGGAGGTAGGCTGCGCTCGGGCGGATCTATCGACGAGGCAAAAAATAAGATAGAGGCTCTTTTACCCGAGATAGAGGCGGACGTAAATCGAAAATTAGTCGAATGGGGATACGGATACACCGCCCGTGCTACTCTTTCGCAGGAGTGGTATGAGACACGTGAATACGAGGATTTTACCCTGCCGGCAGGATACTACTGCTCGCTGCGTGTGATCATAGGAGGTGGTGAGGGAAAAAACTGGTGGTGTGTTATGTATCCGCCACTGTGTATGGAGATGGCCTGCGAGGATGCCCCCTACGATGACGGAGTGATCAACTACACGAAGGAGGAGTTTTCACTCATCACCTCGGGAAAATATAACATTAAATTCAAAATTTTAGAAGAAGTTTCCAGAGTCTTTGCAAAAAACGGTTGATTTCGCTAAAAAAATGTGATAGTATATAGATGAAAATAACCTATTTGCGAGTGAACGATGAAAATAGAAGGAAAGATCATTGCCGAAAACAGAAAGGCAAGACACGATTATTTTGTAATAGAGACATACGAGGCAGGAATTGAGCTGTTCGGCACGGAGGTAAAATCCCTGCGTGCGGGCAACGTAAACCTTAAGGACTCCTACTGCGAGGTGGATAAGGGTGAGCTTTTTGCCCTCGGTATGCACATCAGCCCCTATGAGCAGGGCAACATTTTTAATAAGGATCCTCTTCGCCCCAAGAAGCTGCTGATGCACAAAAGGGAGATAATGAAGCTGACCGGTCTTGTCAGCCGTGAGGGTTATACCTTAGTTCCCCTGACACTCTACTTTAAGGGCTCACGTGTCAAAATGGCAGTGGGACTTTGCAAGGGTAAAAAGCTGTATGACAAGCGTGATTCGGCGGCCAAGCGTGACGCCGACAGAACCATAGAAAAGGCGATGAAAAATCGCTTTTAAAGGAAAGGGGCTGTCACATTTGACGAGAACGAAAAAATCCGAAAAGGATATGAAAAAA
>CAZUJY010000132.1:0-4430 GCA_964620565.1 uncultured Ruminococcus sp.
GGTTTTTTCATATCCTTTTCGTTTTTTTCGTTCTCGTCAAATGTGACAGCCCCTTGTTTTTATTGCGCTTTGATTTTTTCATGCCTTGATTCACGTCTTGCATTAATGAGAAAGAGGATAAAAACGGTTATCGAAATGGCGAAAAGCATCTTCATTACAAGCCATAAGGGACGGGATGCGCTGCCCGAGAAGTTGAAGAGAATAACCGAAAGCTTTGAGCTTAACAGTGCGGCGACGAGGGGGATCAGAATGGAGCTTATGGGTGTGATATTAAAGCTGATCTTCTTTTTAAGGCGCATGAAGGAGAGGAGAAAATTATACCCCTCCATTATCACTATTACCACCGCATAGCCCATAATTCCCATCCGTGGGATCAGTATCCATACGAGGATCACCGACAGAAGCGAGTCGGAGATATTGACCCACATGGAGAACACCTGCTCGCCTATTCCCTTCAATATTGAGTCGGTGACGTGGTCGAGGTACATTATGGGCACCACGAAGGCAAGGGTGGATATGTAATAGCCTGCGTCGTAGGAGTCATAAACAACATAGCCAAGCTCCTCGGCATAGACGTATAGAAAGACCGCCGAGATCACGGCATAAGAAAGAGTCAGGTTGATTGCCCTTGAGGCGATGCGGCTCATCCGCTCGGATCTGCCAGCCGACATATCCTCGGCAAACTCGGGTACAAGCAGGCTTGCAAAGGACGAGAGAGGCGACATGGGATAGGTAACGAGAGGCAGAGCCATGCCGTGAAGTGTGCCGTAATGAGCGTATGCCTCCGAGCTTGTTTCACCGCTCTCACGAAGCTTCTTCGGAATAAGAATATGCTCGATATTCAGAAGCAGAGAGCGGACGTAGGCGGAAAATCCCAGTGGCAAGGCGGTTGCTGCGACAGGTGAGATTGCGGGAGATTTATTTTTTGATTTAACACCGTTTTTGCGCCAATCATATAAGAATTCAAAGAAAAATAGCCAAAAACCGAGGATTTCTGTGACAGTGATGCCAATGCAGATGCCTATTACCGCCGCTACGATCCCACCGGGTGCAAGGTATAAAACAAGGACGACGGTGAGAATGATCTTCACCGCCTGGCAGAACACCGAGGCGGCGGCATTGAAGCCTACACGCTTCACTCCCACGAAGTAGCCCGAGAGAGCCGAGCTTAAGGCGGCGGGGATGAGAGAGAAGGCAAGAACACGCAGGGATGTCACGGTGCGCTCGTCGGACAGCACCTTATTACCCAGAAGCTCTGCGCCGAAGAAAAGGCCGAGAGTGGCAAGAAGTCCGAAGAGGAAGGAGTAAATGAACGCTCCACGCAGTACCCTGCCCACCTCCGATGGCTTACCCTCGCCAATGGCGGACGCCACAAGCCGTGTGACCGTAAGGCTGATGCCCGAGGTGGCAAGGGTTATGGCAAAGGAATAGACGGTCATAATAAGGGTATAAAGCCCTGTACCCTCTGCCCCGACCGTCCGTGAGATGAATGCGGCGAAGAACATTGCCACAGTCCGCATTGCAAGTCCCACTAAAGTCAGCATTATTCCGCTTTTAAAAAATCTTTTTGCCCCTATCATATCGCCCTCTTGCGTTGAAAAAATTACTACATATTGATTATATGTATGGAAATAAATAAAAATATTAAAAAAATTTCAAAAAGGTCTTGCTTTTTTTCAAGTTATGTGTTATAATTATTCTCGCTGATTTATGTAATCAAATAAAATTTATATAAAATTACGCTCGTAAGGGCGGGATTTTTGGAGGTGTCAAAATGGCTAAGTGCAGTATCTGCGGTAAGGGCGTTGTATTTGGACACAACGTATCTCACTCCAACCGTAAGACCAACAGAACCTGGAAGCCCAATATCCGTAAGGTTAAGGCTGTAGTTAACGGAACCAATACTACCGTTTCTGTTTGCTCCCGTTGCCTTCGCTCCGGTAAGGTTGAGCGTGCATAAGGTTTAAAAAACTCTGCTTTACAGGCAGAGTTTTTTAATTATATAAGGTTTTTATATGATATTAATTGTAGATAACAGAATAGATGCGGACTGCGAGAGAGCTCTGCTTAAGGATGGACATTATCTGATAAAGCTACCGAAGGATCCGAGCCTTCCCGATGCGGTGGCATCGCATCCCGATACGCTGCTGTTCTGCTCGGGCAGAGGGATCATCACCACGGCCGACTACTGTGACGAGGCGGCGTATATTTTCAGCGATCTGAGGGAGCTTGCCCCCGACGTCAAGATAAGCTTCACCGCAGACAAACGTGGCAGGAGCTATCCCGAGGACTGTATTATGAACGCCCTTGTGATTGGCAAGGACATTTTTTGCAAGGCGGACACGGTGTCCGAGGGTATAAAGGAATTTTCGGCTCGAGGCGGCTATGAAATAATAAACGTAAAGCAGGGCTACCCTGCCTGCAGCGTTCTCCATTTCGGAAATAGCGCAATTACCTCCGACGAAGGTCTGGCAAGGGTGATGAATGAGCGAGGTATAAAGGTGACGCTTATAAGTTCGGGCCATATTTCCCTGCCCCCTTATGAATACGGATTTATAGGCGGGGCAAGCGGAGTTGTCGGCAGGAAGGTCTGCTTCTTCGGGGATATTAATAAACACCCCGACTGCGATAGGATCTGCTCTGCTATAAAAGATGAGGGATATACCCCCGTTTCCCTGTCCGATGGAGAATTAACCGACCTTGGCGGCATTATCGCCCTTTAATGCGGCGCCGATACAGACGGCGATCACAGGCAGCGCAAGCATACCGAATATGCCGAAGAGCGCATAGCCAACGTAAAGCATTATCAGAGTAAAAAGAGGATGAATGTCAAGGCTCTTGCCTACTATTTTAGGCTCGGAGAACTGACGGATCACCGAATTTACAATGAAGAGAACAATTAATCCTACCCCGAGAGCGCCATTGCCGATGGCAAGCTCGTAAATGCTCCAGGGTACAAGGACCGTACCTACGCCGATAACCGGCAGAATGTCGAGCGCGGCTATAAAAAAGGCGACGATCATAGCCTGCTCTACCCGGAGCAAAAGGAAGCCTATAAGAAGGACAAGATAGGTTATCAGCATTATAAGTGAGTAGGATAAAATATACTTTTTCAGCACGAAGATCACACCGTTACGAAGCTTTAAAAGGAAGGCTGATAGCTTATTTGGTAAATAAGACTTTACAAATCCTGTGATTTTATCGTAATCTAGTGAGAAATAAACCAGCGAGATCAGAGTGACAAGCAGGAAGAAAAAGAACTGCGGAACACCGCCCGCCAGCGCACCTGCCCACTCGGCTATTGCCGAAAGGCCGCTCGAAAGCAGCGATTCGAATGCCCGACTGATCTGCGAGGCAAGCTGATCCGGCAGAATACCGCCGAGAAGAGGTATATCCTTCGACAGTACCAGCTCGAGAAGGTCGTAGAGCCTGTTTTTTTCGCTTATATCAAGAAGAAAATGCCATAAGGCAGTAGTTGTTCGCCAGATCGTAAAGCCTGCGACAGAGATAAAAATAAGCGTTATCAGAACCGACATCACAAGGCGAATGATACGTTCGGGCGCCTTTATGCTTTTTGAGAGCTGCCTTGCAGGTCTGACGGTTATAGATGCCACAAGAAATGCGAGTAAAAACGGCAGAGCAACCGGGAAAATATATTCAAAAAAGCAGAATAACAGTATTACCGAGGACAGTATTCCTACGGAAATAACAGAGAGATTAATAAGCCTTTCTTTCATCCGTCCTCCAAATTCAAGCAATATATGATGAAACAATATATATTAGTATAAACAAATAATCAATAAAAAATTACTGAAATAAGGAGAAATCAATATGGTAGTAATCGAAATGGAAATCGGCGGCTCGATCGAGCTTGAGCTTTATCCCGAGGCAGCGCCCAAGACTGTGGCTAACTTTTTAAAGCTTGTAGGCGAGGGCTTTTACGACGGACTTACCTTCCACAGAGTAATCCCCGGCTTTATGATCCAGGGCGGCGACCCCCAGGGCAACGGAATGGGCGGTTCAAAGGAAAACATCGTTGGCGAATTTAAGGCAAACGGTCACGACAACCCCATAAAGCACACGAGAGGCGTTATTTCTATGGCGAGAGCATACAACCCTAATTCCGCTTCAAGCCAGTTCTTTATTATGCACGCTGACGCTCCTCACCTTGACGGTCAGTATGCCGCATTCGGTAAGGTGGTAAGCGGTATCGAGGTTGTGGATCAGATCGCATCCATTCCAACCGATTACAGCGACAGACCTAAGATCGCTGTAAGAATGAAGAGAGTTTACGTAAAGTAATTTTCTTTGAGAATAAAAAAAGGGCTGTCACATTTGACGAGAACGAAAAAATCCGAAAAGGATATGAAAAAAGCTTTAACCGAACAAAAATTGTAAATGAGACAGTAAAAGGTTGAAATTCTGCGAAT
>CAZUJY010000133.1:0-4354 GCA_964620565.1 uncultured Ruminococcus sp.
AAGTTGCTCTTGCAGCGTAAGCTGTGACGCGGCCAAAAGCGCCGCCCGTACCGCCTAAGAGGACTACGACTCAGGCCGTGCGTCAAATTTAGTAGTGAACTTGAACCGAGATTTAGCTTTTGTATCGGTCAAGCATTAAAAAGCTACCAAAGTGAGAGCCTGTCTATCGGCGCTCATAGAGGGAATTTTTAGTAGATAAGACTGCCCACGGAGAAGGTTATATCAAGAGGTTTTCGGACACGGGTTCAACTCCCGTCGGTTCCACCAAAAAGAGATGAGGGGTGCCTTGCGCACCCCTCATCTCTTTTTGACAAACCCCCGTTCGTTGAACCCGCTCGAGTGCTCTGCACTCGAATCGGGTTCAAGAGATTGCCTGAGCAACAATATGAACAAGCAAACCTTGAAAATTTAGGTATTTACAGACTGCGATGGCAAACTCCCGTCGGTCATTTGCGACGGGCTTCGTGGACCGAAGTCCACGAGCAAATGATAGTCTGTCATTCAATCTATATTCAAATATATTACCATTATTTCGAAAACTATTGAAATATTACTTTCGTCGTGCTATACTAAAATAAAAGCGCAATGGAGGATAAACTATGAAAAACAGAATTTTTTCACTTTTGTTAACTTTAGTTGTACTTTTGCTTGCCTTTACAGGTTGTGAGGGCCTTTTTGGCGGCAATTCCGACACCACAAAATTCGATGACGAGATGACAGCCGCCACAGGCAAATGGCTTCTTCTTGGCGACGAGGACACCTACTTTGAGTTTAATGGCTCAAAGGGAGCTATGACCTTCAGCTACTGTGAGGACGGTGAAGCCAGATACAGCGGCAGCTTCAGGGCAATACACAAAAACGATTCTGACGCAAATACTCCTCTCAGCTTTATGCTGACCCGCACCGATAAGGATAATGAGGATTGGCTCTCCTGCTACACGGAAGGCTTTGAGGAGTATTTCTCTCAGTTCAGCATTATGACCGAGGAAGAGGATCTTGGCGTTACCGACGGTACCGTCTACACCCACATTTACCGCATCAGCGAGCTGCCTTATAAGTTAGGCACCTACGTTCTCGAGGGCAGGGAATATAAGGCTTATGAAAAGGACGGCTTTAACGACGGCACATACCGTATCCCTGAGGGCACCTACGTAAGTGAGAGCGGCGAAAGGCTTACAGTTGTTCCTCTGATGTCAAAAAGCTATATGCTTTTCAGATATGAAAACGGTGACACTGCTATAGAGGGCATATTCAATATTGCCGAGGACAGAAAAACCATATATCTCTACATAGAGCACGATATTTATGAGAAGGTAAAAGATGCAGATAAGGAGAATTACGATACCACCTTCAGCCTTAATTATCCGCCCGACTTCTATCTTCGTGGCGATTTTGATACAACGTCAAACGATATTGTTATCAACGGTCTGTATCACCACGAATACAGTCCCTCCGAGATCGAGGATTCCTTCTGGGTATTCGGAACATATACGAAGCAGTAATTTAATACGCAAAATTTAAAGAGGACACATAAAGTGTCCTCTTTTTGCTTAAATGTCAACTAAACATTACAAAAGTATACAAATCAAGCCATTCGATCCCTCATTTATGATTTTTCCTAAGGTCTCACCCAGCTTTTCTCTCGACTCGTCTGGCATGTGGGAGAGCTTGGCGTTCATACCTACAAGCCTTCCCTATGGGGGAAGGGGGACCGTTTGCATAGCAAACGGTGGATGAGGTGCGACGGCATCATAGCAGTATACAAATCAAGCCATTCGATCCCTCGTTGATAATCTTACCCAGCGTCTCACCCAGCTTTTCTCTCGACTCGTCTGGCATGTGGGAGAGCTTGGCGTTCATACCTACAAGCCTTCCCTATGGGGGAAGGGGGACCGTTTGCATAGCAAACGGTGGATGAGGTGCGACGGCATCATAGCAGTATACAAATCAAGCCATTCGATCCCTCGTTGATAATCTTACCCAGCGTCTCACCCAGCTTTTCTCTCGACTCGTCTGGCATGTGGGACAATTTTGCGTTCATACCGTCGCTGACCATATCATAAAGCGATTTTCCGAACATATTATACTCCCACACCTTGTCGGGATTTTCCTCGAACTCGCCCTGCAGGAACTTAACGACCTCCTCCGACTGCTCCTCCGAGCCGATAACAGGGCAGAGATCCGCCTTGATGCCGGTCTTAATCATATGAATAGAATCTGCGTGAGCGGTCACCTTAACGCCATAGCCGTTGGCTTGCTTAACGAGAGTGGGCTCCTCCAGCTTCAGATCCTTAATAGAGGGCATTACAATTCCATAGCCCTTTTCCTCCACGTCAAGCAGCGCATCCTCGATCTTCATATACCTGTCACGGATCTCGGCAAGCTCCTTCACGGTGGACAGAATATCCTTCTCATCAGCAACCTCCACACCGCACATCTCGCTTACAACCTTATAATACTCCTCGTCTGCAACGGGAATATTGAACTGCGCAGTTCCGTCACCCGCATTCACCGACACACGCTCGAAATTATAACCGCCGATCTGCCTTTCAATGTCACCGAGCTTGCTGACCCCGTCGGAAAAGCTGCGTATCTCATCAAGCATTCCCACACGCAGAGGATGACAGTCGGGCAGCACACGGCACCAAGCAGGCATGCTGAAGCTCATCTCACGGACAGGGAACTCCGACAGCACGAGGGCAAGTATCTCACGGATATCCTCGGCATCCAGCTCGGGACAGCAGACCAAGGCGACGGGAACGCCATGCTTTTCCTCAAGCTCGTGAGCCAGCTCGTGGGCATAATCGCTGTCGGGATTTGCGGAGTTGAGAATAATGGCAAAGGGCTTTCCATATTCCTTAAGCTCCTTCGCAACACGCTCCTCTGCGGGAATATAGCTCTCACGCGGAATACCCCCAATAGAGCCGTCGGTGGTAACAAGCATAGCGATCGTGGCGTGCTCACCGATAACCCTGCTGGTGCCAAGCTCCGCCGCATCGGCAAAGGGCATCGCATCCTCCGACCAGGGAGTGATAACCATACGGTTTTCGCCGTTTTCCTCGGCGCCGATAGCGCCGTCAACCAGATAACCTACGCAGTCAACCATCTTCACACGGAATTCTATTCCCTCGTCAAGAGTCACTCTGACCGACTCATCGGGCACGAACTTTGGCTCTGTTGTCATAATCGTTCTGCCCGAGGCGCTCTGGGGCATCTCGTCAAGGGTGCGCTGTCTGTCGTATTCGTCCTCAATGTTGGGAATAACCACGTTATCGAGGAACTTGTGAATAAAGGTGGACTTTCCGCTTCTTACAGGCCCAACAACGCCTATGTAAATATCTCCGCCCGTTCTTTTTGCAATATCCGAATAAATAGAATTATCGCTCATAATCTTTCTCCTTGTAAAAAAATCTTTCATACAAGCCTATGAGGCAGAGCAGAGAATTATCCCATATCGAAAACAAAAAAAGGATAAAGTCACAGAAAAGCCGTGCGCTTTATCCTTTTTTCTTTGTTTTATACAATTGTTTTTAGTCAGCGACGAGATTTTGAGAAAGAACCGCCGATGCCACACCGAAGGCGTAGATACCTACGTCGAGTAGTGGGAGATCGGCGGTTATTTCCAAAATCTCGACGCTAAATTATGCCTTGTTAGCAGAGCCGAACAAAGTAATCTTCTCTCTTACGGTAGCCTTGATAGCCTCAACGCCCGGAGCAAGAAGCTTTCTGGGGTCAAAGCCCTTACCCTGAAGGTCCTTGCCTTCCTCGATGTATGTACGGGTAGCAGCAGCGAAGGAAAGCTGACACTCGGTGTTAACGTTGATCTTGGAAACGCCGAGAGAAATTGCCTTCTGGATCATCTCAGCGGGGATACCTGTACCGCCGTGAAGAACGAGGGGCATATCGCCTGTCTGCTGGCTGATAGCCTCGAGAGCGTCGAAGCGGAGACCGGGCCAATTTGCAGGATACTTGCCGTGAATATTACCGATACCTGCCGCAAGCATAGTAACGCCGAGATCGGCGATCATCTTGCACTCGTTGGGATCAGCAACCTCGCCGCCACCGATAACGCCGTCCTCTTCGCCACCGATAGAGCCAACCTCAGCCTCGAGGGAGATACCCTTTGCTGCGCAAACTGCCGCAAGCTCCTTGGTCTTTGCGATATTCTCGTCGATAGGGTAGTGAGAGCCGTCGAACATTACGGACGAGAAGCCTGCCGCGATGCACTTCTTAGCGCCCTCGTAGCTTCCGTGGTCGAGATGAAGAGCAACGGGAACGGTGATTCCAAGCTCGTTAATCATACCGTTTACCATACCGACGACGGTAGTGTAGCCGCACATATACTTGCCTGCAC
>CAZUJY010000134.1:0-4282 GCA_964620565.1 uncultured Ruminococcus sp.
CAAAGATACACGCCCCTCAAACGTGCGCGTCTGCCGATTCCGCCACTCCCGCGAGTGCTTTACTATTATAAAGCATAATGGCGGATTTGTCAAGTCTTTTTTTAAAAAAACTTTTATTTTAAATAATTAGGTCAATATTTGTATTTTTTGCTATCAAAACGCCCACTCGCCCTTACGGAAGATGGCAACCTCTCTGCCGTCCTCACAAATAGCGGTGATGTCCATATCCTCTGTACCGATCATAAAGTCCTCGTGCATAAAGGAATCGTTGATTCCCATATCGTGAAGCTCCTTCTCGGTATAGTTCTCATATCCCTTAATAACGTTGGTAAAGCCTCTGCCGAGAGCAAGGTGACAGGCTGCATTCTCATCAAAGAGAGTATTGTAGAACAGAAGACCTGACTCACGGATGGGGGAGGAGTAGGGAACAAGCGCAACCTCGCCTAGATAGGAAGCGCCCTCGTCCATAGAGATCATCTCACGGAGCAGAGCCTCGTTCTTCTTTGCGCCAACGTCCACAGCCTTACCGCCCTCAAACTTAACCCAGAACTCGTCGATAAGCTGACCGCCGTAGGAAAGTGGACGAGAGGAATAAACGATACCGTCAGCATCACCCTTTCTGGGAGAGGTAAACAGCTCCTCGGAGGGAATGTTGGGGTTGTAGTAAACGCCTCTGCCGAGAGTCTCCTCGCCACCTGCCATAAAGATAGCGTTGGGAAGCAGACCTACTCTGAAATCGGTGCCACTTGCAGACTTATACTTAAGCTCCTTGATGCCAAGGGAGTTCATATATGCGCACTTGTTTGCAAGATTCTCGTTGTGAAGTCTCCACGCCTCGATAGGATCCTCGTTTACACGGGAGGTAGAGAGAATAGCCTCCCACAGCTTCTCCATGGCAACGCTGGCTCTCTCGCCGGGGAACACCTTCTTTGCCCATTCCTTACCGGGAACGGCAGCGATACACCACTGATACTTATTTTCCATCTTGGTTCTGATGGGCTTGATGATCTTGGATCTTGCCGCCATAGACTTTGCCATCTTCTTCTGGTTAATGCCTGCAAGTCCGTCAGGATCGTCGCTGATAAGGTGGATCATACAGGGAAGAGTCTCTGCTCTGTGCTCAAGTCTTTCAACCTGCCACTTTTCAACGGTTGCAAGAACCTTATCGGAGCAATATCTAACGTGCGCCTTGGTAAGAGGCTGATAATGCCAGTCAACACTGACCTCCTTTGCGCCTGCCTTGTAGCACTCCTCAACAACCATTTTAACAAATTCGGGCTGATCCAGTCCTGCGTTGATAACAACCTCCTGACCCTTCTGCACGTTTACGCCGCAGCGAGCAATTAGATTTGCATATTTTCTGAGTCTTGTCTTATTCATTTTGTTACTCCTTAAAGATTTTTCAATACGTTGATAAGATATTCATACACTCTGTTGAAGGAGGGAAGTGAAAGTCGCTCCTCGGGAGTGTGAATGTCGTGATTATCGGGGCCGATCGATACACAGTCAAGGCCGTCCATTTTGTCGGAGAATATTCCGCACTCAAGACCTGCGTGTATGGTTACAACGATAGCATCCTTGCCGTACATCTCACTGTAAACCTCACACATTACGTCACGAAGTCTGGACTCCCTTCGATATTCCCAGGCGGGATACTCGCCACGGACACCGACAGCGGCTCCATGCTTTGCGGCGATCTCCTTGATATGGGCAATAAGCTTTGCCTTTTCCTCGCCTACGGCACTTCTTACCGATACGGTAAGGTTAAGCTCGTTATCCTTGATCGAGATGATGCCCATATTGAGAGAGGTCTCAACAAGTCCCTCGATATCCTCGCTCATTCTTGTAACGCCGTTAGGCATTTCGTTAATAAGCGAAATAATATTTGCGCTATTCTCTACGGAAAGCAGTCTTGCGGATGTAAGGTTCATCTCAACGTGGAAGGAGGCCTCGCACTCCTCCTCGGGCAGCGATTCCTTAACCGAATTGATAACCTCGCTGATCTGATAGATAGAGGATTTTGTAGAGAACATAACTACCGAATCGCTGGGGATTGCATTATCTGCGCTTCCTGCCTGAGTTCTGCCGATTCGTACCTTTTCAAGCTTTGAAAGTATTTCTGCCGTAACTTTTATGGCGTTTGCACGGTTTTTGTGAATTTCAACTCCGCTGTGCCCACCTTTAAGACCGCTGATATAAAGGGTATAGATCTGTCCGATATGGGTTTTAGGATTAACGAAAAGATTAATATCTATTCTTCCGCCGCCTGCGCATCCTGCCGTGAAAATACCCTCCTCGTCGGAGTCGATATTTATCAACATTCTGCCACGGAGAACGCTTGTGTCAAGAGCGGTAGCGCCGATGAGACCGGTTTCCTCGTCGGAGGTGAATACCGCCTCAAGCTCGGGGTGAGCGAGATCGTCCGAGTCGAGAATAGCCATAGCGTATGCCATTGCAACGCCGTCGTCTGCGCCCAGGGTAGTGCCGCTTGCACGGAGGTAATCTCCGTCACGGTAGAGCTGAAGTCCCTCCTTCTCCATATTGATAGTGCAGTCGGGATTTTTGAGAGCTACGATATCGGTGTGACCCTGAATAATAACGCCCTGGTGATCCTCGTAGCCGGGGGTCGCAGGCTTTCTGATTATTACGTTGTCGCTTGCATCACGATAAACCTCGAGATTTCTTTGTTTTGCAAAATCTACAAGGTAATCTGCAATAGCCTTTGTGTTACCCGAGCCACGGGGAATCTTTGAGAACTCCTCGAAAAAGCTTAAGGCCTTTTCAGAGGAAGGAAAATCACTGAAATTTAACATAATATCTCCTTTTTTCTAGCATATACATCTATTCTACAACAAAGTTTAAAGATTTTCAAGCAGAAAGTTGACTTTTTTATCTAAAAGTAGTAAAATATATTTAATATTTAACTTGCGAGGTCGCTTTATGTCTAAAATAAATGAACTTTTGACTTTTATTAAAAAATCTCCCACCGCATATCATACGGTTGATACAATTAAAAAAGAGCTGCTTTCCGCGGGCTTTACCGAGGTGTACGAAAGCGAGCCCTCGGTATTTTCCGACGGAGGAAGCCATTTCGTTATCCGCGGCGGGTCATCCATAATCGCATTCAAGGGCAGAGCAAATAAGGGTGGATTTATGATCACCGCATCTCACTCCGATTCTCCTTGCTTTAAGGTAAAGGACGAGCTCTCGGGCGCAAGCTATACAAGACTTGCTACTGAAAAATACGGCGGAATGATCCATTACACCTGGCTTGACCGTCCTCTTTCGGTAGCAGGCAGAGTTGTTATTAAGACTAACGAGGGGGTAAAGATCAGACTTGTTAATATAGACAAGGCGGCTCTTACCATTCCCAGCGTTGCTATCCATCTTAACAGAGCGGTTAACGACGGTTATAAGTTTAGCCCTGCCACCGACCTTCTTCCTCTCCTCGGAACATCCGAGGCAAAGGGTGCTCTTATGCAGGCGATAGCCGATCAGGCGGGTGTAACTCCCGATGAGATAATCTCTCACGATCTCTTCCTCTACAATGCAGAGGAGGGCAGAGTTATAGGTATTAACGACGATCTTGTGCTTTCTCCAAGACTTGACGATCTTGGCTGTGCATACGCTTCAATGAGAGCGTTCCTTGAAGCTCCCTCGGGTGATAATTCCATTTCTGTTCTTGCTGTTTTTGACAATGAGGAGGTTGGCTCCGAGACAAAGCAGGGTGCCGCTTCTACCTTCCTTGATATGACCCTTCGTGCTATCGCAGGAAGCGAAGAAAGGTATTCTGCCTTGCTTTATCATTCGTTTATGGTAAGTGTAGATAACGCTCACGCTGTTCATCCCAATCACCCCGAGCTGTCCGACAGCACTCACGCTCCCACTCTTGGCAGAGGTGTGGTGGTAAAATATAACGCTAATCAGCGCTATACCACCGATGCTATCTCTTACGGAATTTTCGGAACACTCGCAGACCGTGCAGGCATCGGGCTTCAGAAGTTCTCCAACCGTGCGGATATGGCAGGCGGCTCTACTCTCGGCTCTATCTCCAATACCCGTGTGTCTATCTCAACCGTAGACATCGGTCTGCCTCAGTTGGCTATGCACTCGGCGAATGAAACCGCAGCGGTAAACGACCTTTCGGATATGGTTTCCGTTCTCACAGAGCTTTACTCCTCTCACATCATTAAGTCGGGAGACGAAATTACAGTTACTAAATAATCAAAAGGGGCTGTCACATTTGACGAGAACGAAAAAAACGAAAAGGATATGAAAAAAC
>CAZUJY010000135.1:0-4276 GCA_964620565.1 uncultured Ruminococcus sp.
CTATTCCTCAGGGCAACATTCACGGCTCTTGGTGGGATATCGCAAATGTTCTCGGCGCTGAGTCCAGACTTGCAACTACCGATGAAGATCTCCTCCTTGCTCTTGATACTTACCAGGGCTCTATCGATGCTCTCTTCCAGATGTCTGATGAAGAGCTTAGCGCTTGGTCTGTAATCGGTAGCATCTGCGATACCTCTTGGGATACCGACTTCGCTATGACTGAGGTTTCTGCAGGCGTTTATGAGTCCGCAGTTCTTGACCTTGTTGCAGGCAACGAGTTAAAGTGCCGTCAGGGCGCTTCCTGGACCGTTAACTTCGGTGCAGACGGCAAGATCGATGGTCCTAATGTTGTTGTTGAGGCTGACGGCAAGTACGTAGTTCGTCTTACCGTTATCAGCGACACTGAGGGTAATATCGAGCTCATCGCTCAGTAATTGTTTATTTTAACATAAACTTAATAGCTAATGCTTGATTGGGTGAGCCTTCGGGCTCACCCACCCAAGCAAAAAGGCATTGTTAGCCGGCATACAAGGGGGACATTTGCCTTGTGTACCGACTAACAATGCCTTTTATCATAAAAAGGAGTTATATAAACTCGGTTTATATTTTAAATTATGAAGAAACTTAATACTTTAGAATATTTGAAGTTGAATAAGTTCCAAGCCTTCTGGTATAATGTAGGGCAATTCTTCTGCGCTATTCCGGATTGGTTTGTAAATCTTTTTATTGGGATTTTTAACTTCTTCAAAAAAGTCTGCATAGGTGTAAAGGACCTGTTTGTAGACATTTTCAAAACCTTTGTAAAAGGTAACTGGGCTGTAAAGATTTCCTTCCTTATTTTCGGATTTGGTAACCTCTATTACGGTCAGATTTTACGTGGCGTACTCTTCCTGCTGTTTGAAATAATCTTCATCGTTTATATGTTCGTTATTCCTCAGGGCGGCACATATTGGCTTGGAAAGGTTAACTGGTTCCGGGTAGGCAATACCGTAGGTAACGTTCAGCAGGGTACTATATATGATCCCGAATATGATACCGACGTTCTGATTCCCGGCGATGACTCTGTAAGAGTTCTTCTTAATGCGCTTCTTGCGGTTATCTTCATTGTAGCCTTTATTTACACATGGAGAATGCAGGTTAAGCAGTGCCGTATCTGTATGGATATTACCGCCAGCGGCAAGAAGATCAAGAGCGGTAAGGACGACCTTAAGTCGCTTCTTGATGACCAGTTCCACAAGACTCTTCTTACTCCCTCTCTTACAGGTATCCTTCTCTTTACCGTTCTTCCCACTATTTACATGGTTATTATTGCTTTTACTAACTATGACTGGGAATACAACGGTACATCTAAGCTCTTCCAATGGGTAGGCTTTAAAAACCTTAGTGAGCTTTTGAGCTTCGGTCAGAGCGGCATCGGTGTCGCGTTTGGCGAGCTGCTTGTCTGGACGCTTACCTGGGCGGTATTTGCTACCTTCTCCAACTACTTCCTTGGCATGGCCGTTGCTATGATGATCAACAAGAAGGGCATCAGATTAAAGAAGTTCTGGCGTACTATTCTGGTTATGACTATTGCTATCCCTCAGTTCGTTTCGCTTCTGTACGTTTCGAACCTCTTTGGCGCACAGGGCATGATCGGTCAGCTTGTTGATAAGGTTCCGTTCATTCACGATTACCTTGTAACTAACCACTATCCCTCGCTTTGGGATTCTCCCATAGTAGCAAAGGTTCTTATTATCGTTATCAACATCTGGATCGGTATTCCTTACGTAATGCTTATGGCAACCGGTATTCTTATGAACATTCCCGCCGACCTTTACGAGTCTGCAAAGATCGACGGCGCAAGCGGCTTCCAGCAGTTCACGAAGATCACCCTGCCTTATATGCTCTTCGTAACAGGACCTTACCTTCTTACCAGCTTTGTTGGTAACTTGAATAACTTTAACGTTATTTACCTGCTCTCAGGCGGCGGTCCCACCAACACGTCGCTTAGCACACCCGGCGTAATTACTCCCGGACACACCGACCTGCTTATCACCTGGCTCTTCAAGCTGACGGTTGATGCGACTGAGCAGAAGTTCTATCTTGCATCTGCAATCGGTATTATGATATTCCTGGTTGTTGCTGTGCTTTCGCTTATCATTTATAACGTAATTCCGTCTACTAAGAACGAGGAGGACTTTGGATAATGGCAAAGAATAATAAAAGCACAATCAAAAAGTCCCGCCTTGGCGCAAAAGCAAGCAGGACTATTTCTAACACCTTTATTTACATAGGTCTTATTATTATCACATTCATTTGGATATTCCCTTACTTCGGTATTGTTATGGAGTCATTACGAATGGAGAGTACGTGGAGAGAACCTTATCTCTTCCCAAAGGAATGGGGCTTCGGCAACTACATTAAACTCTTTACAGAGACTGATTTCCCCATTTGGTTCGGAAATACTCTTGTAATGGGTATTGCTACCGCAGTTCTTCAGACCTTCTTCGTGCTTTCTATGTCCTACACTCTCTCCAGACTGAGATTCAAGGGCAGAAAGCTCCTGATGAACGCAATGCTTATCCTGGGTATGTTCCCCGGATTCCTTACCATGATCCTTATCTATAAGATCTTCTCTGATTTAGGACTTTATGAGAATACTGCTCCAATTGGTCTTATCATCGTTTATTGCGCAAGCTCGGGTATGGGATACTATGTATCCAAGGGCTTCTTTGATACCATTTCAAAGAGCCTTGACGAGGCTGCGAGAATTGACGGTGCGACCCGTTGGCAGGTATTCTATAAGGTTATTATGCCTCTTTCCAAGCCTATCGTAATCTACACGATCCTAATGGGCTTTATGGCTCCCTGGGGCGACTTCATGCTTGCGAGATTCCTGGCTCACGGAGCATCTGAAGGTATGAACGCAGCAGTTGGTATGTGGGGATGGCTGCAGAAAACTCTTATTAACACAAACTACACCATGTTCTGTGCAGCGGGCGTTACAGTTTCTATTCCCGTTACCGCAGTATTCCTTGCATTGCAGAAGTACTACGTTGAGGGTGTTACCGGCGGCGCAGTAAAAGGATAAGGAGAATAATAATGGCTAGTGTAAAATTAACTAATGTAAAGAAAATATACGGCAAGAACACTCTTGCGGTTGATAACTTTAATCTTGATATCGCCGATAAGGAATTTATCGTTTTCGTAGGCCCCTCGGGATGCGGTAAGTCTACCACACTCCGTATGATCGCAGGTCTTGAGGACATTTCCGGCGGTACAGTTGAGATCGACGGCGTGGTTGTAAACGACCTTCAGCCTCGTGACAGAGATATTGCGATGGTATTCCAGAACTATGCGCTTTATCCCCACCTTACAGTTTTCGAGAATATGGCATTCTCCCTTCGTCTTAAGAAGGTTCCTCAGGATGAGGTTTATAAGAGAGTTGTTGAGGCTGCTGAGATCCTCGGCATCACCGAGTACCTTACCAGAAAGCCCAGAGCTCTTTCCGGCGGTCAGCGTCAGAGAGTTGCTATCGGTCGTGCAATGGTTCGTGACTCCAAGGTATTCCTTATGGACGAACCTCTCTCCAACCTTGATGCTAAGCTCCGTAACCAGATGAGAGCAGAGATCATTCTTCTCCGTAAGAAGATCGACACCACCTTCATCTACGTAACTCACGATCAGACCGAGGCTATGACTCTTGGTGACCGTATCGTTATTATGAAGGACGGTCTTATCCAGCAGGTAGGTACTCCCACCGAGGTATTCGATATGCCCTGTAACCTCTTCGTTGCAGAGTTCATCGGCGCTCCCAAGATGAATACCTTTAAGACCGAGCTCGTTAAAGAGGGCGACAAGTACTACGTTACTCCCTACGGCGCAAAGATCGAGGTTACAGGTGAAAAGGCAGCTGCCCTTGCGGCAAAGGGCATCGGCTCCAGTGAGATCATTCTCGGCGTACGTCCCGAGCACTTCGTTCTCGCTGAGGCGGGCGCTCCCGACGCTATCTCCGCGCAGATTCTCGTAAACGAGATGATGGGCTCCGAGCTTCATCTCCACGTTGTTACCGAGAACGGCGATAAGCTTATCGTTCGTATCCCCACCGTATCTCTTACAGACGAGCAGCGTTACTCCCTCGTTGCAGGCGCACCCCTTCACGTAACCTGCGAGGGCAAGGTAATGCATTTCTTCAACGAAGAAACCCAGACCAACCTTCTCGTTTAAGCCTTCTCTGTTGGAGAAGGTAGCGAAGCGGCAGAACGGTAGTGAATGGTGTTGATAACACCAGAGCCGT
>CAZUJY010000136.1:0-4181 GCA_964620565.1 uncultured Ruminococcus sp.
GATGATATACAAGGCTCACGCCTTGGTGATATACAAAACTTCGTTTTGATGATATACACGCCTTTGGCGTGATGGGGACGCGTGAGTTCGAGTCCATACGAAAACTCACGAAAATATCTTTTTTGTCCGCCCTTCACAAAAAATTCGACAAGTTTCGGCTTGTCGAATTTTTTATCCATTGCGAAAGCAATGGCATATCATCAGACCATAGGTCTGGATATCATCAATAACGGCGAGCCGTTATTGTATATCATCAGCCGCAGGTTGTATCACTTTCGCAATGATGATATACTCGCCCGAAAGCGAAATATACTCGTTTTCGGACGGATGATATACAATTTCTGCGAAATTGATGCATACCGCTCTGCGGTATCTTGCGTAATTCGTCGTGCTCGACCGACGAATAGTAAATATACAAGGCGGACGCCTTGATTTTGATATCAGAATGTAGTATAATGCATTAAAGAGGTGATATTATGCCCAAAAACTATTTATTGATATATTCTGAGCAACTTGCCACCGATATTGAATTGCTTTGTCAAAGCATAAAAGCGCCCTCCAACACACTTTTTCAAATTCGTAAAAGCTCAAGCAGTGTGTATGCAAACATACGGGAAGCCAATTATGGACAAAGCAAAGCGGATATGCTTTCAAAGTTTGAAATTGCCCTAAAAGAGTGTAACGAAACGGAAGGTTGGTTGCAGTTGTTGTATAATTCAAATAACATAAACGAAACAACTTATAAAACGCATAGAAATTTAAGCGGGCGAATAAGGCGAATGTTAATCGCAAGCTGTAAAACCTTAAAGGAAAGCAAAAAATGATTTACAAACGTATAGTTAATGTAGAGGATCCGGACATTCCTTATCTGTCCTCTGTTTTTAAGCAACCCGACATTGCCCGTTTTATCAGTATTGATGAAGCGAATTACTGGACTTACATTGCCAAAACGGAAAACGTATTCTACTTTAAGGCTTTTGAAAGCGATATTCTGGTCGCAGCAACACACTGCGAAATAATAAATGACACCCTATATATGGATATAATGGTAATTCCGGCTTATCAGAGAAACGGAATTGCAACAAAAATCCTTAATGATATTCGGACCGGCACGTTACCTATTGATTTTGAGAAAATTAAAATAGCCATTGACAAATCCAACACGGCATCTATAAGGCTATTTGAAAAAATGAACTTTAAGTTCGTATCAGCAGAGGACGAATTGCTTAATTACGCATGGGTAAAATCCAATTAATTAAAGCATGCGAGTTTTACTCTCGTCAAAGCTCTTTAAAAGATTTGTGCTCTTAAAAACCAAAGCCGAAGTTTTTTGCTTCGGCTTTGGTTTTTTGTATTAATAATGCCAAAATGACAACCCTACTTTACAAGAAGGACACGTTTTTGTTCATTCAAGCTATTGAAGCTTCAATAATATCGTCTAACCTTATCGGATAATATCCAACCAGTGTAAGCTCTCTTTTTGCCTCGTCGATAAAATCAAGTTCGCCGCTTACAGTCACGTATGCGCCGCCGCTTTTGCGGTCGTCGGGGCGGAAAAAGGTTATTTTTGCCTTGGTGCCAACAGGAGAGGATAACAGCGCCATAAGCGTTGCGTTGATCTTTTCCTTTTCGTATTCGTCAAGCTCGATTCGTCCGTCGGTCAGCCTGGCGGTCTCCTCCACCGCATCCTCATAGCCGGACAGGGCAGAGTAGGGGGCAAATTGCGCAGCCCTGTCATACCTTGTCATCGGCTCGCGTGTCGGGGATACGTGATGGGGCAAATTGATTATTTTTTCGTATTTTTCGTTCATTTTTTATTGTTTTTTATATCCTTCAAGCGGACGAGCAATGCTCGCCGCTACGGGATATTCATTTCGAATTTCGAATTTCAAATTTTGGATTTTCTTTATGCCTTATGTCCGCCGATCTGCATATTTCGGTCAATAGCCGTCGCTCCGTCCTCAAGGCTCATGCCTCGGATTATGGAATTGCCGCCGAACTTTTTTCTTATAGCCAGCACGGCGTTCTGCTGCCGCTTTTCCTTTTCGTATCTGTTTTCATCAGCCTTCGCCTTTTCCTCGGCAAAGGAGTAGTCGGTAAAGAAGTCCAGCTGCTCGGCTCTCCCTTCGGATTTTCTTATAGACTCGCTCTCCAGGTTATTCACGCCGATATTCAGCCTCCGCACCAGGAGAGTAGGGTTAACTATCCTGTCGTACAGAGCAAGCAGACCGTCGGTTATCTCCTTGGTAGAGGAGGTATAGCGCCCGAAATTCACCGTACCGTGAGCATGCTTTGGCACCGCTCTGCCATAGTGATCCACCGTCACCTCTCCGCTGTAAGCCACACCGGGAGAGCTTAAGCTCTCGGTGTCGTATCCGACGGTGAGAACTGCCTGATTTGTGGCGATACCCTTGTCCACCATATCCAGCACCATTGCGTCACACATCTCGCTCAGCACTATCCTTGCAGTCTTTACCGCATAGGGCGAGTGTAAAACCTGACCCGACGACAGACTTCTTGACATCGGCTTATACGCCTTTATATCTGCAATGGTACAGCACTCGTATCCCCAGGCGTGATCGATCAGCAGCTCGGCATTTATACCGAATAGCTTATATAACAACCCCTCGTTATGCACCGAGGTAAGCGCCACGTCGCCCATTGTATATATGCCGTGAGCCTCCAGCTTCCTTGAATAACCGCGCCCCACACGCCAGAAATCGGTAAGAGGACGGTGCTCCCAGAGGATCCTGCGATAGCTCATCTCGTCAAGCTCGGCAATTCGCGCGCCGTGCTCGTCAGGCTTCATCCTCTTGGCAACAATATCCATTGCCACCTTACACAGATACATATTCGTACCGATACCGACGGTTGCTGTTATTCCCGTGGTATTCAGCACGTCCTTTATCACCACCTCGGCAAGCTCTCTTGCTGTTTTTTTATAGGTCTTAAGGTAATGGGTGGCATCGATAAACACCTCGTCGATAGAGTATACGTGAATATCGTCGGGTGAAAAGTATTTTAAATACACCTGATAGATTTTCGTGCTGTACTCAATATAGAGCGCCATTCTCGGCGGCGCAACGATATAGTCCACCGCAAAGCCGGGATTTTCCAGCAGCAATCGGTTGTCATAGGTCGCCCCCACAAGCCTTCTGCCCGGCGCCGCCCACCTGCGCATGCGGTTTACCTCTTTTATTTTCGACACCACCTCAAACAGCCTTGGTCTGCCGGGCACTCCGTAGCTTTTCAGACTTGGAGAGACCGCAAGGCAGATGGTCTTTTCGGTTCTGGCGCCGTCAGCCACGACAAGATTGGTCGTCAGCGGATCCATTCCACGCTCAATGCACTCCACGGAGGCATAAAACGATTTCAGATCTATTGCAATATACTGTTCCTTCATTTTTACCTCCAAGAATTAACGAACAGGAGTTCGCTATTAAATTATAACATCCGGAAAAGGAATTGTCAATAGGGAAAAGCAGAAATAAAAAGGAAATTTTATCCCTAAAATCCCCCGAAACCCCAATCAATACACTGAATGTTCAAATTTTCGTGAAAATAAAATAATTATTGACACGCAAAATTTATTATGATATAATATACGTATTGTAAACTGGAAAGGACTGACCATACGGTGAAAAGAACGGGAATTCGTTCTTGAAAGGCAGAAAAATGTTTTTTGCCACCGTAAGTCTACAAATACTATGGCGATCAATGGAAGAAAATTTAATAAAAATGATTCCGATCCTAAGAATGCGCTGTTTGAGGCAAGGAACATTCCTGTAGCTCCTATGGTCTCTTTGGAGGAACCCGTAGGGGCGAGCATTGCCCGTCCGATTGATGAGGAACCCATCATCGAGGAAGAACCCGTAGGGGCGAGCATTGCTCGTCCGATTGATGAGGAACCCATCATCGAGGAAGAACCCGTAGCTAAAGGCGATGGGATAATCGCCGACACTTCCGATGTCCCGGAGCATAAGGGCGATAATTTCTTAAGATTTAAGAAAAGACGTTGGAAGATCCGCGCGGTTATGACGGCGCTTATCGGCGTTGCCGCAGGACTTTTCACTGCAGGTCTTTGGCTTATATTGACAAAGCTTGCCGTAATGGATGCCGAGCCACTGCTGTCGATTGCCGTAGGCCTTGGTATAGCTCTGCTGGCTGGCGCTGCCGTAATG
>CAZUJY010000137.1:0-4157 GCA_964620565.1 uncultured Ruminococcus sp.
CTATCCCCAAAAAGAGGCTGCCTCAAATTTGCATTTGAGACAGCCCCTTTCTATTTATTACTTATTGGACTTGAAAATATTTTTGAACATGTCCTCAACGCTTCTCAGGAAGAGAAGGAGCGCCTTTGCAAGCTTCTGAAGCCATGTCATTTCCTTAGGCTGCTCGTCAACAGAAGGCTCGTCAACTGCGTTGGGATCCTTGATCCAATCGCCTGCAAGGTTATCGTTCACGAAGTAGTTATTGGGAGCAGAAGGAACGTTAAGGTCGGAGGTCTGATTGCCCTCGCCGCTGTTACCGTTGTTAAAGATAACACCGCTGTTACCTGCGGGAACAACTGCGGAATATACGTCACCCTCCTCATAATCCATAGGAATACCGGGCCAGGTAAGTGCGCTGCCGCCGGTGTTGCTCCAGTAGTAGATGTAAACCTCTGTCCAGCCTGCAACGTTCTCAAGGTAAACGGTTACGTCCTCGGTGCTGTCACCGCCTGCAGGATTGCTCTCGGAGGGACCTGTGGAATCGGAGATGACCCAAGCAACTACAAGAGTCTTGGGATCGAAGGTAATAGTAACGTTCTTTTCTTCCTCAAGAATGATCTGACAGTCGGTACCGTACTGACCTACACCGTTAACAGGGTCACCCCAGGAGCGATCCCAGCTGTGATCAGCAGCAACCTTGAACTCATAGGTGCCTGCAGGAACACCGGTATAAAGCTTCTCGTAAAGGCCGGTCTTCTCATTATAGGTCATATCGTTTGCAACGTCTGCGGGAGCCCACTCGGAGCCGCAAAGACCGCTAACACCTGCAACGGTAAAGCTGGTAGCACCCTCTGCACCGGGCTGGCTTGTCTCGCCGCCGTCACCCGAATCAGAGCCGCCGCCTACCTCAGCACCGCTTGCCCAGGTACCGCCGGATGTAGCAGCCCAAGGATCGGTGATGGTAAATGTATCGTCAGGACTTACAACAAGGTCGATAGTCTGGTTCCACTTATTGTCCCAGGTATTATCGAGGTTTGAGCCTTCCATTCTAACGAAAATAATGTTGGAATAGCCTGCGGGAATAACCGCCTTATAGATACCGTCGCCAATCGACTCCATATCTACCCAGCCGTTATTGTAATCGTCTAACCAATAATAAACTGCAAAGCGAGCGCCGTCCTTATCCCATTCAGCAGTAGGCTCAAGGTATACGGTGGTGGCATCAGCTGCAAGTGCAGTAACGGTTGCCATGCTCACCAGCATTGTAAGCGCAAGCAGGAGAGCGAGAAGAATTTTGCGTGTATTGTTCTTCATAATATGTATTCCTTTCTAATATATATAAATATTCTTATATATTATATCACGATAATAAAAATAATACAATACGCTTTTTGGCAATTTTATTTTTTTGTGAAAAGTATACAAATGATTTTGTTATTTTTTAAACAAAAGCCCCCTGCGCTCTTACCGGGGCGCAGGGGGAAATTATTAATTACTTTTTCTTAGCGAAAAGATTCTTGAACCAGTTGCCGATATTTGCGAAGAAATCGGTAATTGCCTTCCAGATCTTCTGGAAGAAGCTCAGCTCGCCGGGCTGCTCGCCATCGGGATCGGTAGGATCTTCAGGCTTAGGATCGGGATCGGGTGTAGGATCGGGATCGGGTGTAGGATCGGGATCGGGTGTGGGATCGGGATCGGGTGTGGGATCGGGATCGGGTGTGGGATCGGGATCGGGTGTGGGATCGGGATCGGGTGCGGAGGAGCCTGCTGCCTCGTAGCTGAGGGTAAGAGTACCGTCACCGTTGTCGGTAAGGGTGAAGGTGATCTCAACGTTGCCGGGAACGAAGAGCTTGTCACCGCTCTCGCCACGGTCAGCACCGAGAACCGCCTCGGTAACCTCTGTGCCAAGCCAACCGTCAGTCATATACCACTTAGCGTTGTCACCGGTCTTAACAATTACGTAGCTGTCAGCGGTAAAGGTAACGACAAGCTTGCCGTTTACGAACTTATAGTCGCCAAGGTTCTCCCAATCAACCTCGCCGAAGCCGTAGTCAGCGCCGTTGATATAGCCTACAAGGTAGTAGTCGGAGCTGCCGGGGTTGGGAGTGGGATCGGGGTTAGGAGTGGGATCGGGATCGGGAGTAACAGCCTCACCGAGAGTGTAGCTAAGGGTAAGAGTGCCGTCCTCGTTTACGGTGAGAGTGAAGGTAACCTCAACGTTGCCGGGAACGAAGAGCTTGTTGCTCTCTGCACCGTAGGTAGTGCCAAGAACCGCCTCGGTAACCTCTGTACCAAGCCAGCCGTTAGTCATATACCAGCTTGCGTTATCACCGGTCTTGATGAATACGTAGCTGTCAGCGGTAAAGGTAATAACAAGCTTGCCGTCTGCGAGCTTGTACTCTCCTACGTTGTCCTTGTCAGCCTCGATGCCGTAATCTGCGCCGTTGATGTAGCCTGCAAGGTAGTAATCAACTGCGGGAGTTTCGGGATCGGGTGTAGGATCGGGATCGGGTGTGGGATCGGGATCTGGGGTAGCGGTCTCATAGCCGAGAGTGAGAGTGCCGTCCTCGTTTACAGTGAGAGTGAAGGTAACCTCGATATTGCCGGGAACCTTCATCTTCTCTGCCTTGCCCTCGGAGAGAGTGCCGGAGGTAGCCTCACAGTAGGTCTCGAAGAGGAACCAGTGAGAGTTATCGCCTGTCTTGATGAATACGTAGCTGTCAGCGGTAAAGGTAGCGGTAAGCTTACCGTCTACGAACTTGTATTCGCCAAGGTTCTCATAGTCTGCCTCACAGCCGTAATCAGCGCCGTTGATGTAACCTACAAGGTAGTAATCAACCGCGGGAGTTTCGGGATCGGGGGTGGGATCGGGATCGGGTGTAGGATCGGGATCGGGTGTAGGATCGGGATCGGGGGTGGGATCGGGATCGGGGGTAGGATCGATCTCAAGGTATTCGTCGATCTTGACTGTGATAGTGTTGCCGGTAAGGGTGATGGTGAGAGTATTTTTCTCGCCGGTGAGGGTTACAACGTAGTTGCCGTCCTTATCAGCGGTCTCGCCTACGCCACCGTAATTAACGTCCCAAGCGTGATCCTGTACGCACTTGAAGGCGTAGGTGCCTGCGGGAACATTCTCATAAACCTTGGTGTAAGCACCGTCAGCGTATGTCATATCATTGCCTGTGTCGCCGGTATTCCAGTTAGATCCGCAAAGCGCCTCATCACCTGCAACGGTGAAGGTAGCAACGGTGTCACATACGGAGCAGATATTGCCCTCGTAGCTGTGTCCCTTTGCAGTAAGAACTACGGTGTAGCTCTCGGAGCAGTTAGCACAGGTGAATACGTTATAGCCGTCCTCTGTGCAGCTTGCGGCAACAGACTCGGTAGCCTCGCCTGCGGGAGTGTGGTTACAGCCGTCGGGATTGTAATTGTAGGTCTCAACAGTCCACTTGTTGCCGCTCTGTACATTGAGGTAATAAGCATTTACAGCGCTGTTAAGCTTAATGTCAACAGTCTGCTCAGAGCCGTTGTTGAAGATGATGTAGGTGGTGTCTGCAGATACGGTGATAGCATAGATATCCTCGCCGTAATCGTTAGTATCAACCTTTTCCATAGCGGTACCGGGCCAGATAGTAGTAGAGGTGCCGCCCCAGTAGTAAGCATTTACCTTGCTCCAGCCCTTGTTGTTGGAGAAGTAAATGGTCTTTGTCTCTGCGCCGGATTCATCGGCTGCGAAGGCAGAAACACCGGCAAAGCTCATTATCATTGCAAGAACGAGAACGAGCGCAAGAAGAATTTTTCTTGTGTTTTTCATAGATATTTCCTTTCCTAATAATTGTTAAGTAATTAATTATATCATGTTATCAAAAATAAAACAATAACCTTTTGTCTGTTTTACAAATGTTTGTTAATTTTTCACAAATGATTTCGTTATTTTGACAAAAAAGAGGGACGCCGAAGCGTCCCTCTGGGAGTTAGTTTATTTAATTACTTCTTGAAGATGCCGCCGATCTTAGCGAAGAGACCCTTGAAGAAGTTGCCAATAGTAGCGAAGAAGCCTACGATAGCTGCCCATACTTTCTGGAAGAAGTTGGGCTGGGGCTGCTCGTCGGTGCCGGGCTCGTCAGTGCCGGGCTCGTCGGTGCCGGGCTGCTCGGGAACGTAGTTAGGATCCTTCT
>CAZUJY010000138.1:0-4151 GCA_964620565.1 uncultured Ruminococcus sp.
TAGAACTTGAGGCCGCCTTCTCTGGCGCCTTCAGCTAATTCCGATACACGTCCGTGATAACTGTAGCCACCGCGGTCAAAGACTACTGCGGAAATGCCCTTTTCAAGTGCGCGCTCTGCGAGAGTCGCACCAACCTTACGAGCTGCTTCCTTGTTGGAGCCGATGCCCTCGAAGGATGCCTCATAGGTGCTTGCGCTTGCAAGTGTTACACCTGCAACGTCGTCGATAATCTGAGCAGAGATATGAGCGTTGGAGCGGTAAACTGCGAGACGAGGTCTCTGTGCAGTACCGGAAATCTTGCCACGTACTCTCTTATGTCTCTTAAGACGCTGTGCATTACTGTCGATTCTCTTAACCATCTTTCAAATCTCCTTTCATTATTTACCGGTCTTTCCGGCCTTACGGCGGATGTACTCACCGGAGTACTTAATACCCTTACCAAGGTAGGGCTCAGGAGGTCTCTTGGATCTGATAACAGCTGCCATCTGACCAACTGCCTGCTTGTCAATACCCTTAACAAGAATGGTGGTCTGGTCGGGGCATGCGAAAGTAACGCCATTAGCCTCTTCAAAAACAACGGGGTGAGAGTAGCCAAGGCCAAGAACGATCTTGCCTGCCTGCTTCTCAACTCTGTAACCTACACCAACGATCTCGAGCTTCTTCTCGTAGCCCTTAGTAACACCAACAACCATGTTGTTGAGGAGTGTTCTGGTGAGACCGTGGAGAGAGCGGTTTTCCTTCTCGTCGTTGGGACGGGTAACAAGGATCTTGTCACCATCCTGAGTAATGGTAAGCTGACTTGCGAAAGTCTGCTGAAGTTCACCGAGGGGGCCCTTTACGGTAACAACGTTGCCATTAGCAACGGTTACGGTTACGCCTGCGGGAACGGTAATAGGTTCTCTACCAATTCTTGACATAACTTACAAACCTCCCTTTCTTACCATACAAAGGCGAGGATCTCGCCGCCAACGTTTGCCTGTCTTGCCTTCTTATCGGTCATAACACCCTTGGAGGTAGAAACGATCGCAATACCGAGACCGTTCATAACCTTAGGCATATCCTCACAGTTGGAGTAGATACGAAGACCGGGCTTGGAAACTCTCTTAAGGCCGTGAATAACCTTCTGCTTGCCGGGAGCGTACTTGAGGGTAACACGGATGATGCCCTGCTTGCCGTCCTCGACAATCTGATAGTTCTTAATGTAACCTTCCTCGAGAAGGATCTGAGCGATTGCCTTCTTAAGGTTGGAAGCGGGGATATCTACAGACTCATGCTTTGCATCGTTTGCATTTCTGATTCTGGTGAGCATGTCTGCGATAACGTCTGAAATTTGCATTTTAATTTCCTCCTATATGCAAGTTTGTTTTTCTTGCTACCGTCTATGCGGTGCTGTGTCGGGGGTTAAAGCCCAAGGTATTGGCTTTATGCCAACCCTTTTGGAGCTTTCCTACCGAATGCTTTGGAGATGCGAGGCATCTCGAAATTAAATTACCAGGATGCCTTTCTTACTCCGGGGATCTCGCCCTTGTAAGCGAGCTCACGGAAGCAGATACGGCAGATACCGTACTTACGAAGGTAAGCGTGAGGTCTGCCACAGATCTTGCATCTGTTATAAGCGCGAGTAGAGAACTTAGGCTCTCTCTGCTGCTTGAGTATCATTGACTTCTTTGCCATTTTCGTTTCTCCTTAATTTGCAAAGGGAGCGCCCATAAGCTTGAGCATCTCTTTTGCTTCTTCGTCGGTGTTTGCAGTGGTTACGAACACGATGTCCATACCACGGATCTTCTCTACCTTATCGTACTCGATTTCGGGGAAGATGAGCTGCTCCTTAAGACCGAGTGCATAGTTGCCTCTGCCGTCGAAGCCGTTGGGGTTGATACCCTTGAAGTCACGAACTCTGGGAAGTGCGAAGCTGAAGAGCTTATCCATAAACTCATACATCTTCTCACCTCTGAGGGTTACCTTAACGCCGATCTTCATGCCCTCACGGAGCTTGAAGTTTGCTACGGACTTACGAGCGTAGGTGGGAACTGCCTTCTGGCCGGAGATAAGAGTGATCTCTTCGATAACCTTATCGATAACCTTGGAGTTGTCCTTTGCGTCGCCGCAACCAACGTTAATAACGATCTTGTCAAACTTCGGAATCTGCATTACCGAAGAATAACCGAACTTAGTCATAAGGGCGGGAGCTACTTCGGTCTTATACTTTTCAAGAAATCTAGACATTTTTCACTACCTCCTTATTATATTTCCGCGCCGCACTTAGCGCATACTCTTACCTTCTTGCCGTCAACAACCTTGTGGTGAACACGAACACCCTGTCCGTACTTTTCGCACTTAGAGTTGTTACAAACAAGCTGAACCTTACAAGCGTACATAGCGCTCTCGGTCTTAAGAATCTGGCTCTTGTCGCCCTGGCGACGAGCCTTTACATGCTTGGATACGATGTTCGCACCCTCGACAATAACCTTGCCTTCCTCGGGAGAAGCGGCAATAACCTTGCCCTTAACGCCCTTGGACTCACCGGAGAGAACGACAACGGTATCGCCGGACTTAACGTGAAGCTTTTCCATTTTCATTTATCCTCCTGTGAATTAAAGTACCTCGGGAGCGAGAGAAAGGATCTTGGTGAAGTCATGCTCACGAAGCTCTCTTGCTACCGGGCCAAAGATACGAGTACCTCTGGGGGTCTTGTCTTCCTTAATAATAACTGCAGCGTTCTCATCAAACTTGATGTAAGAACCGTCTGCACGGCGAATTTCCTTAACGGTTCTAACTACAACCGCCTTAACAACATCGCCCTTCTTAACAACGCCGCCGGGAGCCGCCTTCTTAACAGCACACACAACGATATCACCAACGCCTGCATAGCGACGGCCTGTACCGCCGAGAACTCTGATGCAAAGAAGCTCTTTAGCGCCGGTGTTATCAGCGACTTTCATTAAAGATTCCTGCTGAATCACTGTTTTTTCCTCCTTTTTCGGTAAACCTTTAATCTACCTACTGGTTTAGTGATGGCTTAAAATACGAATAAAATGTAAATATTACTTTGCTTTTTCTACTATTTCAACAAGTCTCCATCTCTTTGTTGCAGAGAGAGGTCTTGTCTCCATAACAGCAACCTTATCGCCGATACCGCACTCGTTCTTCTCATCGTGAGCGTGGATCTTTACGGTTCTCTTAATGATCTTACCGTACTTGGGGTGGCGAACGTTGTCCTCGATAGCAACCACGATGGTCTTATCCATCTTGTCGCTTACTACCTTACCAACTCTAACTTTTCTAAGCTTACGAGTTTCAGTCATTTTCATTACCTCCGTTATGCATTCTTCTCGCGAAGAACAGTCATTACGCGAGCAATGTCATGCTTAACATCTTTGATTTTGTGAGGATTGTCAAGCTGCTTGATTTCAAGCTGGAAGCGGAGATTGAAAAGTTCTTCCTTGAGTTCGCCGAGCTTGCTGTTAAGCTGCTCAACGCTCATCTCTCTGAGTTCTGATGCCTTCATTGCTTAAACCTCCTCATTTTCCTTCATAACAAACTTACACTTGATAGGAAGCTTGTGGGAAGCGAGACGCATAGCCTCTTTTGCCTGCTCGGGAGTAACACCGTCCATTTCGAACATTACTCTGCCGGGCTTAACAACTGCTACCCAGTACTCAGGAGATCCCTTACCGGAACCCATTCGGGTCTCAGCAGGCTTCTCAGTGATAGGCTTGTCAGGGAATATTTTGATCCATACCTTACCGCCACGCTTTACGTATCTGGTCATTGCGATACGGGCTGCCTCGATCTGATTGGAGGTGATCCAAGCAGGCTCGAGAGCAACAAGGCCGTAAGAACCGTTGCTAATAGTGTTACCACGAAGGGCTTTACCGGTAAGTCTACCACGCTGAACACGTCTAAACTTAACTCTCTTAGGCATTAACATTAGTTGTTACCCCCTTCGTTGTTATTTCTTCTGAAAGGACGGTTGCCGTCACGACGCTGACCATCTCTTCTCTGAGGACGTCTGTCGTTGCGGTTATTGTCATTTCTTCTACGAGGTCTCTCAGGACGCTCGCTTCTCTGGTTCATACCTTCCGCAAGAACCTCACCCTTGTAGATCCAAACCTTAACGCCGATCTTACCGTAGGTGGTGTTTGCCTCCC
>CAZUJY010000139.1:0-4133 GCA_964620565.1 uncultured Ruminococcus sp.
AGTAATTTCTCACCTTGTTAAGGTTGAAACCGTTTAATCGGAATTGAAAGGAGGACAAACAAATGAAGCTCCATGAACTTTCTCCTGCAGAAGGCTCCGTTAAGGATGGCTTCCGCAAGGGTAGAGGCGCAGGTTCCGGCAACGGAAAGACGGCCGGCAAGGGCCACAAGGGTCAGAACGCACGTTCCGGCGGCGGTGTAAGACCCGGATTTGAGGGAGGTCAGCTTCCTCTTTACAGAAAGCTCCCCAAGAGAGGCTTTAACAACTCTCGCTTTGGCAAGGCTTATGCTGTAGTAAACGTAAAATCTCTCAATAAGTTCAACGACGGCGACGTAGTTGACTGTGCAGCTCTTCTCGCAGCTGGTATCATTAACAACGCATTTGACGGTGTTAAGGTTCTCGGCGAGGGCGAGCTTACCAAAAAACTCACTGTTAAGGCAGCAGTCTTCTCCGCTTCTGCTAGAGAGAAGATTGAAGCAGTAGGTGGAAAGACTGAGGTGGTATAATGCTTCAGACTTTAAAGAACGCTTGGAGTACCAAGGAGATCAGATCTAAGATTCTCTTCACTCTCTTCATCCTTCTGCTTTACCGTATAGGTACGGTTATTCCCGTTCCTTTTGTAGAGGCTAACAACTTTGCAGGCTCTCTTAACGGTACCATCCTTGAGTACATGAACGTACTTTCCGGTGGTGCTATGGGCTCTATGACTCTGTTCGCGCTTGGTGTTCAGCCCTACATCAACTCTTCAATTATCATTCAGCTTCTTGCTGTTGTATTCCCTAAGCTCGGCGAGCTTGGTAAGACCGACAAGAAGAAGATGAATCTTATCACAAGAATCGTGACCGTAGTTCTCGCTATCGTTACTGCAATTGGTTACTATTTCCTTCTCAGAAACGGTAATGCATCATATGGCATAGAGACCTTCCTTACTTATAATGCGTTTGAAGGTGATATGGCATGGTTCTACGCTATCGTAATTGTTGTATGTTACACTGCAGGTGCGTCTCTCGTTATGTGGCTTGCTGAGAGAATCAACGAAAAGGGTATCGGTAACGGTATCTCCATGATCCTCTTCGCAAACATCGTTGCGGCTGTTCCTTCCTTCGTATACAGACTCGTTACTATGGTCGTTGAGGCATACGGATTCCCCGTTGACGGTGTACTTCGTGGCATCATTGCTACCGTATTTGCAATTGTTCTCATCGCCTTCCTTCTTGCGCTGATTGCATTCGTAATCTACGTAACCGGTTCCGAGAGAAGAATTCCTGTTCAGTATGCAAAGAAGGTTGTTGGTCGTAAGATGTACGGCGGCCAGAGCACAAACCTCCCTATCAAGCTTAACATGACCGGCGTTATGCCTATCATTTTCGCTTCCTCTATCGTATCCTTCGTTCCTACCATCTTCCAGATCCTGGAGAGTGCGGACATTATTAAGAGCGATAGCGGCTGGGCAAAGTTTGCAGATATCATCGGCGCAGAGGGCGCTGTATATCCCATTTTGCTCTTCGTTCTTATCATTGGCTTTGCATACTTCTATACTCAGATCACCTTCGATCCTATCGAGGTTGCAAACAATCTTAAGAAGAACGGCGGTGCTATCCTCGGTATCAGACAGGGTAGACCTACTGCTGACTATATCAGAAAGATCCTTAACAAGATCACCCTTGCAGGTGCACTCTTCCTTTCTGTTATTGCGATCCTTCCCACCATCCTTGGACCTCACGTGTTCAAGTATCTTTTCGAGTGGATCTATCAGGGCGCAGTAGACGTAGATGTTGTAGCACAGAGCTATTTTGAGGGTTACTATGGTTCACTGTTCGGTTACACTTATGAGCAGTGTCTTGAGCTTGCTCAGACTTATGCAAGCAGTATTGCAACTCAGAGTGCAGCAAATCTTGTAAGTGCCTTCTCCTTCGGTGGTACAACGATCCTTATCGTAGTCGGCGTTGCAATCGAGACCTTCAGAGAGCTCGAGGCTCAGCTTACTATGCGTAACTACAAGGGCTTCCTCAATTAATTAAAGGGACCCTCGAGGTAACACAAAATGAAAATAATTTTTCTTGGTGCTCCCGGCGCCGGAAAAGGTACGCAGGCGGATAGGCTCTCGGCTAGATTTGGTATTCCTACCATCTCTACCGGTGCCATTATCCGTGGCGCTATCAAAGACGGTACCAGAATGGGACTTGAAGCCAAAAAATTTATTGAATCAGGCGCACTTGTTCCCGATGACATTGTTATCGGAATAGTAAAAGAGCGCTTGAACGAATCGGACTGCGACAAGGGTTATATCCTTGACGGATTCCCTCGCTCCGTACCTCAGGCAATGGCGCTTGACGAAATGGGCGTTCATCTTGACAAGGTTATCTCTCTCGAGGTTGATGATGAGACCATCGTAGAGAGAATGTCAGGCAGACGTGTGTGTTCCGGCTGCGGTAAGACCTATCACGTGGATCACCTTCCTTCCAGCAAGGGAGATGACTGCGAGGTTTGCGGTCAGAAGCTTATCACACGTGCAGACGACGCTCCCGACGTGGTACGCTCCCGTCTTGAGGTCTACCATTCCACAACCGAGCCCTTAAAGCACTATTACGAGGATAAGGGTATGCTCTGTGTCGTTTGCGGTGCAGATGCGGTTGAGGAAACAACAAAGCGTACTTTAGAGGCTCTGGAAATATGATTATAATCAAGAATTCCGAGCAGATCAAGCTTATGCGTCAGGCAGGCAGGATCACAGCGGAGGCACTTATGGTTGCCCGAGATGAGATCAGAGTCGGTATGACGACTAAGGAGCTTGACACAAAGATCAGGCGCTTCATTGAAAAATGCGGCGCAACTCCCTCGTTCCTTGGACTGTACGGCTTCACAGGAAGTGCGTGCATTTCCCTGAACGACGAGGTCATACACGGAATTCCCTCCGATAAGGTAATTATCAACGAGGGAGATATCGTAAAGGTTGATGTCGGAGCTCGCTTCCGCGGCTATAATGGCGACAGCGCAAGAACGTTCGCTGTCGGCAAGGTAAGCGATGAGGCTCTGAGGCTTATTTCTGTCACTGAACAAAGCTTCTATGAGGCGATGAAGGTTGCAAAGGCCGGAAATCGTATCGGGGACATTGGACATGCGATTGAAAGTTTCGTCATTTCAAATGGCTTCTCGGTCGTTAAGGACTATACCGGTCACGGTGTAGGAGCAGATATCCACGAGGACCCGTCTGTACCGAACTTCGGTAGAGAGGGCAGGGGAGCAAGACTGTATCCCGGAATGACGCTTGCCATCGAACCCATGGTAAACGCAGGTGTGGATAGAGTAAAGGTACGCAAGGACGGTTGGACGGTGGTTACTGCCGACGGTAAGCTTTCCGCTCACTATGAAAACAGTATCGCCATCACCGAATCCGATCCCGTAATTCTTACCGAAATAGGAATTGATTAACTTATTAGGTCAATTAGGAGGATAACTTCTTGGCAAAGAACGATTTGATTGAATTTGAAGATTGCGTGGTTCTGGAAGCACTTCCCAACACCGTCTTCAAGGTAAAGCTGCCTAACGGTCACATTGTTACCGCGACCATCTCAGGCAAGCTTCGTATGAACTATATTAAGATTCTCGTTGGTGACAGCGTAACCGTAGAGGTTTCGCCCTACGACATTTCGAAGGGTCGTATCACCTGGAGAAAGAAGTAATATTACTGAAAGGAAAGGATTAAAAATGAAAGTTAAGCCTTCCGTCAAAAAAATTTGCGAAAAGTGCAAGATCATCAAGAGACACGGTAAGATCATGGTGATCTGCGAGAACCCCAAGCACAAGCAGCGTCAGGGCTGATAAGCTGGTTCTAAGCAAATTTGAAGACATTAAACTAACAAAGGAGTATATATCGAAATGGCTCGTATAGCTGGTGTTGATATTCCCAATAACAAGCGTGTAGAAATCGCGCTTACCTACATCTACGGTATTGGTCTCAAGAGCTCTCAGGATATCTGCGCAAAGACTGGCGTAAATCCTGACACTCGTGCTAAGGATCTTACCGAGGGTGAGATCGCGGCTCTTCGTGATGAGATCGAAGCTAACTATAACGTAGAGGGTGACCTCCGCCGTGAAGTAGCTCTTAACATCAAGAGTCTCGTAGAAATTAA
>CAZUJY010000140.1:0-4016 GCA_964620565.1 uncultured Ruminococcus sp.
GTACTGCTTGCAAGTATCATCTCCTCGCTTCGCCCAATACCGCATGCGGTATGCAGCGGGTCCAGGGTTCTCCGACGGCTCGAAAATATAGTCGCTTGCAGTCGCCTACGATACTCGGCTCGGCAATCTCCTTATTTTCATCGGGCACGTCACCGAAAACGACAGTTAATCGTTTTCGCCTCGTTTACCCCGGCGGTGCACCACCCCAAATACCCAATTTTGAGCATTTACTATCCACTTTTGAGCCGTACCTATACGCACATATATTTCTAACGCGTACAAGCTTTCATAATTTCTCCTTACACCCTTACCGCTATTATTCTAAAACTTAAATGTGAAGGTTTTTTGCACCATAAAAAAACAATTCCGTTTTTTGTTGAGATTAATTATATAGGTTAAGCCTGACAGCTTGTGTCAGGTTTAGAAATGTTTTTATAAAAATCTGCTCTCGGCAAATATGTTGACTTTAAAGCGGAGATTTGGTATAATGTTTTCAAAGATAAATAGGAATTTGAGGGGGGATAGAGATGAAATTAACATTAGTTAGACCAACTTTAGATTTAAAAGAAAAGGCATTGGAGTATAGACAAGAACATTTTGATAATAATGAGATGGTTATTAACGGAAGCGAATTGCTAGATAAGACAGACTCTTATGAAGAGTGGTTGCAAAGTGTAACTAACAACGCATCACCTGATACTGTAAATCCTAATTGGGTTGTAACAGATACTTTTTTTGCTATTGATGAAAATGATAATATTATTGGAATTATTGATTTTAGACATACATTAAATGATTTCTTAAAGGATTTCGGAAATAGTGGATATAGTGTTAGACCATCAGAGCGAGGAAAGGGATATGCAACGGACATGTTACGTCAGGTTCTAATAATTGCAAAGCAAGCGGGACTAGAGGAAATGCAACTCTCTGTTGAGCGGGATAATGAACCATCTATAAAAACAATAATTAAAAATGGTGGTAAGTATGAACGTAGTTTTGAATTCGAGGGTGAAGAAGCAGATGTTTATAAAATATTTTTATAAGGTTACAGAAAAAAGCTTTAGTTTGACAGAACACCCCTACACCAATTTATCGAGCATTTTTGATTATAAAATCTAACCTGTTCACCTTTTGAACACATTAAAATATTTTTGCAAATAAATAAAAAAACGGAAAACTCACACCGACGTTCACGATATAAGGCGTTTCTAAAATCGCGTAAAAAGCACAAAAAGAGTCGCAGAAAAATTCGCGGATGTTTGCTCCAGGGGCTCATGGGCAACTCCGCATTCTGCGACCTTTAATTTTAGCGATTTAGTCTTTTGTCAGATGATGTTCGGTTGGTTTTCCGTTTTTTTGTATGTTTTCTTGTGTTCTTTTTGTTAGTGGCGTGTGCTTGTCTCGGCGAGTATGCGGGGTACCCCGAAACGAGCGAAGCGAGTTTTGGGGGCTAGCATAGCCGAGCCGACTTGTATCAAGACAAGCACACGCCACGGTGCAAAAGTAAATTTTTAGCGTATGATATGTTCAAAATAATCAAAAGCCCATAATTCCTAAAAAAGAGAAATTACGAGCTTTATTTATGACGATTATTGCAAGTGAAAATTTACCCTTTCCAAATAATAAGCTCTTCCTTGTTCTATTCCAAGCAAGTTTTTTCTTACAGTAACGTGATAATAAAGGGTGACAGTTTTAAGTTCCCGGTAATCTTCAGAAATGTTGTGCTTATTGAATTGAACATACCAATCTTCCCCTTCGATAGTGAACTGTACTTTTCTCCCACCATCCTTTAAATTATAAAACTCATTCAAATGCAGGCGAGCTCTTCTTTGCCAAATATCAGGATTGCTCTCCTCGTAATAATTAAGATTCCACGCAGAATACCCATCCCATTCAATCTGAGCATAATCGACAACATATTCTGTTGCATCAATTTCAATAATTGATAATACTCCAACAATACAAAGGATTAAAACTCCAATAATAGCGACAACTGTTACAAGCCTTTGCTTCTTAACTATATTATCTTCAAGCGTCTTTGAATGTTCGTCGATAAGCTCTTCCCTCTGTACTAATTCATCAACGGAAATTTCAAAATAATCTGCGATCTTCTGTAAAATATCATTTGTCGGATATGCTTTTCCTGTTTCATATTTTGCTATCATAGAACGTGAAATAAATAACTCTAAAGCGAGTTCTTCTTGAGTTAATCCACGCTTTTTTCTTAAGTTGCTTAATTTATCTGAAAGCACCATATCACCTCGTTTTTCAAATCGATTTGACACTATTATAGCACAAATGCACTCGAATTTCAATAAAACCAATGTTCTTTGAAGCAGGAACAATGTTCTTATCAACGAAAAAAAATAAAATAGCTTTTGTGGGAGGGCAAAATCAACTTAATTTACAAAATAAATCAGAGTGGGATAACTAGCCTTTTTTATATATGCTTTATAATTGCTTCTTCCACAATTTCTGCTATTATCCTCATTCCGTCCTCGTCGGGATGAAGTCCGTCGAGGGTGTTCATATAATAAAAATCATTGTTCAATCGACTATTATAAAGATCGGCAATGAAGAAGTTGTCGCCGGCTGCTTTTACTGCATTTTCTATCGCCTCGTTATACAGTTCTGTACGTTTTTTCAGAAAAATATCTCTGTCAGGCATATTAACGCAGCACACCTTTGCAGAAGGAAATGCTTCCTTTATTATTATAAGAGTACGAGTGTAGTCCTCCGCAAATACATTGACATCAACCCCACGTCCAAGATCGTTCATTCCCATAAATACAATAACAAAATCAGGCTTATCTCCCGAGTCACGTGACAGATAATTAGCACGGTTTACGCCTGCGGATTCATCACTTTTGCCGCTGAGATTACCTCCCGACCAGGAGTTGTTTACACAAAGAGTAAGTCCAAGATCATTTATAATGCGCATCCAATAGGTTTTCTCAATGGGGAAAGGTTCTTTGTAGTAACAGGGGTTGACGAAAAGCGTAGAGTTGACAGAGGCATCATTCGAAATACCTTGATATGTTGAAATGCTGTCGCCAAGTATTGAAATAAGCTTTTTGGACATAAAGCCAATGCCTCCTTCTTTTATCCTTCCTGTTTATTATACTTCTTTTGTCCGATTCAGTCAAGTGCTTTTTTACTTTGTATCCGTCCGGTTGGATCGACTTTCAAAGAGAGTTATTGACAACGGGCGTGATGAGTTGTATAATTGAGGCAAAGAAACGGTTCGATAATGCTAGAGCAAAAGGAGAAAAATGCATGAAAATAGGAAATAAAATAAGGCAGATGAGAATTAAAGCGGGGCTTACCCAGGAACAGCTTGCCTCCAAGCTTGGCGTTAGCGGTCAATCTGTGTCTAAATGGGAGAACGAGATTTCCCATAGTTAAAGATACCACCACAAAACCCACGCTTACATTACTTCCAAACAAAACAATTTTGGAGGTAAACCCTATGAAAAAGCTGATTTCCTGCGAATATAACTTCGATAACTGCTGTGTGGAACTGAAATTCACCGATGGCAGCATAATTGCGATTGATACGATTGCCGTTGAGAACGAAATTGCCCGTAATATGTACGAAAGGTCAGAACTTGACTATCTGATTTATAATGCCCCCTTGGAGTATGCAGACCTTATTTTGAACGGCGATCCCGAAACGTATTTGAAAACTGTAACCGAGTATAAGCCACTTGATTAACTATGTCCCGCCCGTTCCGATCACAATATATTGTCGGGATGGGCGGGATTTTTGTGTATGTGGTAGAAATTTTCACAAATTTATGCTATAATGCTATATCGAATAGTTATGTCCATAAATCTTTTCCGATTGGGCCTACATTGAAATGACAAGGACGGTGAGAACATGAAGTACAAAATTGCGATCTGCGATGATTCCGATGCAGACAGACAATACGTTTTGAATATGGTTGATCGCTGGGCGGCATCTGCCGGTCATGTGGTACATACTGATACCTTTACTTCTGCTGAGAACTTCCTGT
>CAZUJY010000141.1:0-4010 GCA_964620565.1 uncultured Ruminococcus sp.
ATTCGCAAATGATTTAATATTTAATTTTTGTCTAAACTTTTGGGTTCACTTCAAAAGCGTGTGGGCTGTCTTTTTTTATGTAATTTATGCGGGTCTGACTATCTTATTAACCAGATTTATTCCCATGTTGATAAGTCCCTTGAAGCAGAATTCTACAATATTTGCTACCTGAGCAAGAACAAGCACTAAGGCAAGAATAATGCCAACGGAGTTGATGCTGTGGGAGACGGTGGCGTAGGATGCGGGATTTACAGCCGCGAAAATAAAGTTGAAGGCAAGCACCGCTACGATGAATGCAGGCCAATATGTCATAGGAATCATTCTGTTACCCGACTCGTCATAATAGAATACGAAACGGGATGAGAAGATAAAGATGAAGAGGGTAATAAGAACGATAAGCGAAAGAACATTCTCATTAACCGCACTAAGGAAAAACCTGTACCAAATGATGTCCACGAACGCGCCGCCCATTTCAACAAAGTAATCAGCGTTGGTAACACCCGAGGAAAGCGCGGTCCAGCGACCTATACCCTCTGAAACGACACCAAAGGTCTCAGGCAGAAGGATTCGGAAGAGGCCGACAGACATCGCCATTGGAAGAACGATCCAAAGTGTATTGTTAAAATAAGAGCCAAGCTGCTGGATCGGTCTGTACCAGCGTTGCTTTTCGTTGTCGCAAAGTGTGTATATATTAAGAACTCGATCTTCTATCGCAAATTCGGGATGAGGATGATTGCCGGTAAGCCAAAGGACCGGAATAGCCAGACAATCGCAAATAAGATTTACCGTCCAGCTGGTAGGAACAATAACGACCTTATTCAGCACAGGATGCAGTCCCTCTCCCCATTTCTCAATTACAAAGCTGCAGATCCAAGGAATAACCGAAACGTTAACCAGGAAAAATATAATTTGAGTAAACGAATTAGTAAATACAGCAAAGATGTCCATACTACTTCCAACCTTTCGATTTAAAGTTTATGATTAATTTTATCACAATTTGAGATAAAAGTCAATACCTCACCATGAAATTATTTATAATTTATAAAAAGAGTTTGAGGTTGATATGAGATTAAAAAGTCTAAGAGAGGACAGCGATCTTACCCAGGCGCAGATCGCGGATCTTCTGCACGTAAAGCAAAACACTTATTTCCAGTATGAAAACGAGCAAAGACAGATTCCCCTGGAATGTCTTATTTCCCTCGCAAGATACTACAAAACATCCACCGATTATATCCTTGGACTGACCGACGTAAAAACGCCTTATAAATGAAAACAAAAAACGAGGCCAAGCGTAAAGTGAATCTGAATCGGTTCACAGGCAAGGCCTCGTTTTTTGTTTATTTTTTCCTAAATACGTTAATTGCGTCAACCGCCCTGTTCCAGGCTGCCTTGCGAAGATTGATCTTTTCCTTCGTCTTTACCTTGTTGGATATTTCATCCTTTTCAAGGGCGGCAACATTGATGCTCATACCCTTCTGCTCACGCTCGAGATATTCTGCATAGGTGTAGAGAGCTACGTTTGCAACAAACTGACAAACATCCTCGCTCTCGTAAGCCGTTTTGTCGTGAGTGAGCCAATCAAATTCTGCGGCATAAGTGCTGTGAAGCATATTCCAAAGACGCTCCTTACCGTCATTCCAAAGCAGATTATAGATCTTATAGCATCTGCCGGAGGAAAGATTAAGGAAGCCCTTCTTAAGCGGTACATACATACCTCTCTGCATAAGGAACTGCTTTATCTTGGAATAGATAACCGGAACCTGACCGTAATACTTGCGGAAGAGGGTGGCTCTCGACTGCTCGGAATAGATCCTGTGATGGACCAATATGCCCTCAGCCATTCCCACACGCTCGGCTGTCGCCATAGCGCAGCAGGTGAAGTGAACGTCCTCAAATACGTAAAGATCGGGATCAAAGGAGAGCTTTTTATCACGGAGGAAGGACGCAAGGAACAGCTTGTTCCAAACGTATCCCGTGGTACTGCTCAGAATGTAGTCGGGATACTCGCTCTTTGAGGTCACTGCACCACCGGCAAAGATAGCCGCATTAGGCTCGTCGGTGGCGGGAAACAGCTTTCCCTGGCTATCGTTATAGATGTCATAGCTGGTAACCGCTACGTCAAGGCTATCCCTCTCAGCCAGATTATAAAGTGTCTCAAGCAGGGTCGGCTCAAACATATCGTCGGCATCGAGGAACATAACGTATTTACCCGTCGCATGCTCAAGGCCCTTATTTCTCGCTACGGAGGGACCGAAGTTATTCTCGCTTATAAGAGTGATTCTCTCATCCTGCTGATGCAGATCCTCAAGAATATCAACCGAATCGTCGGTGGAGCCGTCGTTTACGCAGATAAGCTCAATATCCCGCATGGTCTGATGAAGTACGTCACCGATCGCACGGGCAAGATATTCGCCTGCATTGTAAATTGGCATCACTACCGATATTTTAATTTCACGGTCTGTATTGTGCTCGTTACTCATAGCAAAGCTTTCCCTTTCGAAATTATTATATCTATATTGTATCACCTTTGCATTGAATTGTCAAGTATTGTTGATTTATGATTTTTATACTATAAATTTTTACAACAAAAAAGCATTTTTAGCTGCATTTTTGTAATTTATTATTTGCATTTACGCAAAAAAGAGCCGAATTAACGGCTCTTTTTTCTTTTTCAGATTAAATCTCTGTCTCAGAGAGAACAAGAACGCTGTTCTCATCGGGAAGGATAACATCCTCCTCGTCGGGAGAGAAGCTGGTAAGTACAGTCTCTGCGTCAAGGATCTCGTCACCCTCGCCGGAGTCCTCGATCTCAACAGAACGGTATCTGCCAAGACCGGTACCTGCGGGAATGAGCTTACCGATAATAACGTTCTCCTTAAGACCGAGAAGTCTATCCTTCTTACCTGCAATAGCTGCCTCGGTAAGAACTCTGGTGGTCTCCTGGAAGGATGCAGCAGAAAGGAAGGACTCGGTCATAAGAGCTGCCTTGGTGATACCAAGAAGGAGAGGAGCGCCCTCTGCCTTGCGAAGACCGATCTCGCCAGCCTCAACTCTTCTCTCGATCTCCTCGTTAGCCTCACGGAACTCAACGACGTCAACCTTAGTACCAACGAGAAGGTTGGTATCACCGGCATCCTGGATCTCGATCTTACGGGTCATCTGACGTGCGATACACTCAACGTGCTTGTCATTGATCTCAACATCCTCACCACGGTAAACCTTCTGTACCTCACGGATGATGTAGTCATAAACCGCATCAATACCGCTCATATGAAGAACGTCTGCAGGGTTAAGGAAGCCTTCGGTCAGCTGCTGACCACGCTTGAGCTCCTGTCCATCCTCAATGCAAAGACGCATACCGAAGGGGATTTCATAAACGATCTCTTCTGCAGCGGGCACGCCATCTGCATCGGTAGCACCGTTAACGATAACCTTGGAAAGCTTCTTATCGGAAACGATACGTGCAGTACCGTTATACTCTGTAACAACAGCAGTCTTCTTGGGACGGCGAGCCTCAAAGAGCTCCTCAACTCTGGGAAGACCCTGGGTAATATCCGAACCTGCAACACCGCCGGTGTGGAAGGTTCTCATTGTAAGCTGTGTACCGGGCTCACCGATAGACTGAGCGGCAATAACACCTACAGCCTCACCGATAGCAACGGTAGTGCCGTGTGCAAGGTCTGCACCGTAGCAGTGAGCACATACGCCGCGCTTCGCAAGACAACGGAGAATGGTACGAACCTCAACCTTGGTAATACCTGCAGCGATGATGTCGTTTGCCATATTCTCGTCGATCATGGTGTTTGCGGGAACGATAAGCTCACCTGTTTCCTCATTTACAACGTCGGTTGCGGTATATCTGCCAACAAGACGCTCGAAGAGCTTCTCAACAACAACCTCGCCGGAAACGATGTTGGAAACTATAATACCGTTGGTAGCACCGCAGTCCTCCTCACGAACGATAACGTCCTGAGAAACGTCAACGAGACGACGGGTAAGGTAACCCGAGT
>CAZUJY010000142.1:0-3916 GCA_964620565.1 uncultured Ruminococcus sp.
TACGGATAGGGAAAGGGCAGAGCAACTGTCCGAAGATCTTATGCGGAATCTCCCGTCGGTAAAAGCAATGCTTGCCGAGGATGCCGTCGCAATATTTGAGGGCGATCCTGCCGCCACCTCGCCCATTGAGGTAATGATCTGTTATCCGGGCTTTTTTGCCATAGCGATCCAGCGCTTTGCCAACGCCATATATCTGCTTGGTATCCCATACCTTCCACGTATGATGACGGAATACGCCCACGGGCGCACGGGCATAGATATTCACCCGGGCGCAAGGATAGGCAGGAGCTTTTGCATAGATCACGGCACCGGCGTTGTCATCGGTGAGACGGCAGAGATCGGCGACAGAGTGAAGATATACCAGGGGGTCACCGTCGGTGCGAAAAGCTTTGAGAGGGAGGTTGACGGCAGACTTATAAAGGGTAAAAAGCGTCATCCCACCATAGGCTCCGACTGTGTTATCTATGCGGGCGCAACCATTCTCGGCGGGGATACGGTAATAGGCAATGGATGTGTTATCGGCGGCAACGTATGGCTCACACATTCGCTGTCCGACGGTGAGAGGGTCTACTTTGAAAAATAAAAATTGACGGAGCGAAATGCTCCGTCAATTTAAGGTTTATTAGTCTTTATTCTTGGTTTCCTCAATAACGCTGACAAGCTTGCTGTGATCAACCTTACCGTCGGCGGCAAATACGATCACACCCTTCTCATCGAGAATGAGCGTTCTCGGATAGCTGGATGTACCACCAAGAAGGGTAAAGTACATATCGATATTCTTACTGAGGGGCTCGTCGTATGCAAAGAGCATCTTGGAGCCCTGGAAGTTGGCCGCAATGTACTCGGGCGCCTCATCCGCATAGTCTACGGTATGAACGGTAAGAACCACTACCTCGCCCTCGTATTCGGATGCCACCTGATCAAAGTCGGGCAGCTCCTGCTTACAGGGACCGCACCAGGTACCCCAGAAGTTGATAATAACGATCTTACCACGCAGATCCTTTATATTGATCTTTCCGCTTCCGTCAACAAGGTCGAGAGAATAGGTAGGACACTTATTTCCGACAGCGCTGCCGGTGGGAATATCATCATCCTCGCCGCCGTCTGTAACGGGAGGCAGATCGCTGCTGCCGTCGTCGTAGATAAAGTTGCAATAGATCAGCGAGAAGCAAAGTGCGACGATAAGCACCGCAGCGCTGATGATTCTGATAACCTTCACTCTTTTGGTCCTCTCTTTCTCAATAATCATCTTTTCCTCATCGGTAGAAGCCGCCTCAAGCTCGCTGTCGGGCAGAATTATCTTCGAGCCCTTATAGCTTATAGCCTTGGTGGGACAAACAGATACACACTCACCGCAGTTGATACACTCATGATCTCCCACGTGGTGAATATCCATCTTACAGACCGATATACACTTGCCGCAATTCACGCACTTGTTCTTATCAAGCTTGATGCCAAAGATAGAGATCTTGTTAAACAGACCGTATATAGCGCCGAGAGGGCAGATAAATCGGCAGAAGATTCTGTAAATAAATACTGCGCCTACGATAAAGCTTACAGCAAGAGCGAACTTCCAGGTAAAGAGAGAACCCAGCATACCGAACATACCCTCGTTTTCGGGATTGATCAGCAGACCGATAGCGCCTCCCACCGTTCCCGCAGGACAGATGTACTTGCAGAATGCGGGGAGAGGGAAGTCCTTCGTCATATAAAGCAGAGGAATAACCACTACGAAAACAACGAGTATCACGTACTTAAAGAAGGACAGAACTCTGGTAAAACGGTTTTTCTTAAGCTTTGGAGTTTTGATCTTATGTAACAGGTCCTGGAAAAGACCGAAGGGACAGAGCCAGCCGCATATCCATCTGCCGAACATAATTCCGTAGAGCATAAGGATACCGAGCATATAGAAGGGTACCGTCTTGTTCGATGCAGAGAAGGAATTCTGAAGCGCGCCGAGGGGACAGCTTGTAACCGCACCGGGACAGGAATAGCAGTTAAGACCGGGGGTACACAGATTTTTGCTGATGCCCTTGAAAATATCGCCGGTGATATATCCCTTAACGTAGGAGTTAAAGAGCAGGGCGGTATAGAGCTGTATCAGTCTTCTCTTTGTGGGGCGGTGATTTGCCCACCAATTTTTAAGTTTTACAAATCCTTTTTTCATATCAGCCAAGTCCTATGCACTCAGTACAGATTTTTACCGCCTTTGCAAGCACGTCCTTCATACCGCCGTTCACTACGCCGAGTATGATGAAGGTAACAGCAATACATACAACGGCAGCCTTAACTACGATCATATAATCGAGTTTTGCGGTCGGCTTATCCTTATTGACAGTAGCAGGAGCGCCGTTTTCCTTGATATAGGATTTCATTGCCTCAAGCTCTCTTTTACAGCTGCTCTCGGCAAGGTAAATTCTCGGAACGTGTATGCCCACAGCGATAGCGCAAAGAGGTAGCGTAACCACAAATGCGGCTACCACGTCGGCGTTGAGATTGTCAACCGTGAACTCTGCCAAAAAGCAAAAATATACCAAAACGAACACAAAAATTAGGGCAGAGAGCGCATAAGCGATAAATTTGAAGATTTTTCTGTTGTTTCTTTCCTTCGCAATGATAACGCCCGTCTCACCGCCAAATGCGTCGGGAGCGTATCGACTCCCGAAGCTCTCAAGCAACTCGGATTGAGTACGTGCGGTGGGCTCGTCATCATTTCTTGCGCGGATAATTTTAATCACGATTCCGGCTATCACGTGTCCTACGGTTATGATCGAGAGGGGCATAAGGGTAAGCAGATATCCGCCCACACGCTCTCTCGAATAGGGATCCTCACCGCCGGTGAAATAGAGATGTGCTGTGCAAATTATGAATGCAATGCCAAGCAGTATCACAAGTACCGTCGTGGCAATGGCAATCACTTTTTCAACTATTGATCTTGCCATAAAAAGCACCTTTCAAATTGATAAATTAACAGCTTCTTTTCAGTCCTTGTCTGCGACCTCATTCTGACCGCAGCACTTTTTGTATTTCTTACCGCTTCCGCAGGGGCAGGGATCGTTTCTTCCCACTTTCTTAACCACTACGGGCTTTCTTACAACAGACTTTCCGCCGCCAAAGCCCTCGGAGGTAGGCTTTGCAACCTGAACTCTCTCGGTTGCCTGAGGCTTGGGAACCACCGACAGGATCTGTCTTACGGTGTCTTCCTTAATATCGTCAACCATCTGGTCAAAGAGATCCGCGCCCTGAATACGGTAGATAGCAACGGGGTCTCTCTGTGCGTAGGAGTTAAGACCTACGTATTCCTTAAGCTCATCCATGGTCTCAAGGTGATCCATCCACTTCTTATCTACGTTCTGGAGCAGGATAACCTTTTCAACCTCACGCATAGCGTCGGGCTTAAGACCGGGCAGGGAAGCAAAGAGGGCATCCTTCGATCTGTATATCTCAAGCGCACGCTCAACAAGCTCCTCCTTCCAGGCATCCTTGTCGATTGCTGCAAGCTCCTCGGGGGTATAGTTAAAGTTCTTCTTATCGGTAATAAGACCGAGATAATGGTTCTTAAATTCGTCAAAGTTCCAGGCATCGGGCGACTCGTGGCTGAAACAGAAGTCAAAGGTCTCCTCAACCGACTGTCTGATCATAGAGATAATCTTATCCTGAACGTTATCGCCAATCAGAACCTCGCCACGCTGCTGGTAAATAATGTTTCTCTGCTGGTTCATAACGTCGTCGTAGGTAAGAACGTTCTTTCTGCGGTTGAAGTTGTTATCCTCTATCTTCTTCTGCGCATTTTCAATAGAGCCGGAGAGGATTTTTGCGTCAATGGGCATATTCTCGTCAACGCCCATTCTCTTACACATTTCTCCAATACGGTCGGAGCCGAACAGACGCATAAGATCGTCCTCAAGGGAGAGGT
>CAZUJY010000143.1:0-3839 GCA_964620565.1 uncultured Ruminococcus sp.
TATCAAGCGTCCCGATGTGGTGGAGCCTGCTACCAACTGCATTGACGAGTATATTCACATGGTCCAGACTCTGCTGGAAAGCGGAAAGGCATACTTCGTAGGCGGCAATGTCTACTTCGATACCTCCACGCTGGAGAAATACTATGTCTTCAACGACCATGACGAGGAAGACCTGGCTACCGGTGTTCGGGAAGGCGTGGAAGAGGACACCAACAAGAAGAACAAGAACGATTTCGTTCTGTGGTTCACCAAGTCCAAGTTTGAAGATCAGGCCCTGAAGTGGGATTCTCCCTGGGGTGTTGGCTATCCCGGCTGGCATATCGAGTGCTCCTGCATAGCATCCAAGTTCCTTGGTGAATATCTTGATATTCATTGCGGCGGTATCGACAACGCATTCCCCCATCACACCAACGAGATCGCGCAGTCGGAGGCAACCTTCGGCCACGAGTGGTGCAAGTATTGGTTCCACGTTCATCATCTGAACACCAATTCGGGTAAGATGTCCAAGTCCAAGGGTGAGTTCCTCACCGTTTCTCTCCTTGAGAGCCGTGGATACGATCCCCTTGTATACCGTTTCTTCTGCATGCAGTCGCATTACAGAAAGAACCTTGTATTCTCCTGGGAGAATCTTGATAACGCTAAAATCGCATACAACAAGCTTGTAGGCCGCGTAGCAGAGCTTAAGGCAGAGGGCGAGATCGATGAGGCGGCATTTGCCGAGGGAAAGAAGCGCTTCACCGACGCGCTTGACAACGATCTTAACACCTCTCTTGCGGTTACCGCGCTTTACGACGTATTCAAGCTTAAGACTAACGATAAGACCAAGCTGGCTCTTGTAGAGAGCTTTGAGACCGTTCTTGATCTGGGACTTATCGCCGCCGCAAACAGACTTAACGAGCAGAAGGCAAAGGAAGAGGCAGAGGAGAGCGCAGGCGTTGATCCCGAGCTTCTCGCTTACATCACCGAGAGAATTGAGGCACGTAAGGCTGCCAAGAAGGCGAAGAATTTTGCTGAGGCGGACGCTATCCGTAACGAGCTTCTTGAGCGTGGCATTACTCTTCTCGACACCAGAGAGGGAACTAAATTCTCTATAAACGAGGGTTAATTTTCGGCAGAACTCAAAAAAGAAAGGAGATACAGCTGTGTACGAAAAGTCTGTTGCCGACGTAGCCTTTATGGAAGGCGATACCGAGACCGCTGCGCAGATGTATCTTGAGGGCGCGCGCGAGGGGGATGCTCTGGCATCCTTCAGCTACGGATATTGCCTTTGGCGCGGCATCGGCGCTCCCTATGATCCGAGGGAGGCAAAGAGCTTTTTCGCCTTTGCGAGAGATCTTGAGGGCGGTGAGGCGTGCTATAATATCGCTATGCTTTACCTTCGTGGCGAGGGCGTTGCGAAGGATTACGTAAAATCATACGAATATATGAAAATATCCGCAGAGCAGGGCTGTATCGAGGCTCAGCTCTATCTCGGTATGGCTTATACCTCCGGCTGTATGTTTGAGCCCGACATCGTGGGTATCTCCATGATCCCCTGCCATACGCCCATATACCGTGACGACAGCCTTCTGCTCGACGGTGAAATATACGATTTCGAGCTTGACGAGGAGCTTCGTTATTCTGCGATCCGTCAGGACGCAAGACAGGCCTTTGAGTGGTTTCAGACTGCCGCAAGGCACACTCCCGCCTATGTTGAGGATCTGGTGGCAAAGGGCAAGTTTCTTTACGCTCGCTGCTACGTGGACGGGCTTGGAACCGATTTTGACAGAGAGAAGTCTGTAAGACTTATGCTTGCCGCACAGAAGAGCGGCTCGCCCGAGGCGACAGCCTATATTATCGAAAACGGTATTACTGCCGATATGCTTCGGGATATAGAAAGAGAAAAGAAAAAACTTAGAAAGGGGTAGTCCTATGGTAAAGATCACAGAAGTACTTGCGGGCAGCCGCTCTGACAGGGCAGGTCTGCGCGCAGGCGATATTCTCACATCCATAAACGGAAATGCAATAAACGACGTGCTGGACTATCGCTTTTACCTTACCGAGAGGAGCGTTGAGCTTCTGCTCAACCGTAATGGCGGGGAATACTCGGTGAAAATAAGCAAGGGCGAATACGACGACATCGGCCTTGAATTTGAAACTCCCTTGATGGATAAAAAGCACTCCTGCACCAACAAGTGCATTTTCTGCTTTATCGACCAGAATCCCGAGGGACTCCGTGAATCGCTTTATTTTAAGGATGACGACTCCCGTCTTTCCTTTATTCACGGAAACTACGTAACTCTTACAAATATGTCACAGCAGGACGTTGACCGCATTATCAAGATGCGTATGTCGCCAATAAATATCTCGGTGCATACCACCAACCCCGAGCTTCGTGTGAGGATGATGAAGAACAAGCACTCGGGAGAGGTGCTTAAGTACCTTAACGAATTTGCCGAGGCAGGTCTTTCCATGTGCGGACAGATCGTGCTTTGCCGAGGCGTCAACGACGGTGAGGAGCTGCTTCGCTCAATGAAGGACCTCGCCGCACTTTATCCCGCAATGTCAAGCGTTGCTATCGTGCCTGCGGGACTTACTAAATTCAGAGACAAGCTTTATCCCCTTACCGACTTTACATCCGATGAGGCGGGGGAGATAATTGATATGATAAACGGCTTTGGCGACGCTCACAAGAGCGAGCACGGCACACGCCTGTTCTATGCCGCAGACGAGTTTTATCTCAAGGCGGGAAGACAGATTCCCAATGCCGATTACTATGAGGATTATCCTCAGATCGAGAACGGAGTAGGTATGATCCGCTCCTTCTCCGACGAGGTTGGAATGGCGCTTGAGGACGTAGTTGAGTTTGCCGCATCACCCGAGCGTGAGAGAAAGGTTTCTCTCGTTACAGGCACTGCGTCATATCCTATGATCAGAGAGCAGGCGGACAGGCTAATGGCTATCTGCCCAAATTTAAGTATCAATATTTACGAAATAGTCAATAATTTCTTCGGCAGGTCGATAACCGTTTCCGGCCTTTTGACCGGCCGTGATATATGTGAGCAGCTTGACGGCAAGCCTCTCGGCGAGGAGCTTCTGATACCTCAGAACTGCCTTCGCCACGGCGAGGACGTGTTCCTCTGCGGAATGACCGTCGGGCAGATGAGCGAGAGACTTGGCGTTCCTGTTCGCACGTCGGGATCCGACGGCTACGAGCTGTGCGAGGCCATTCTCGGAAGAAGTATTTGATAGGTGGGAGGAGAAAGAAATGTCAAAACCGATTGTAGCAATAGTGGGCAGACCCAACGTTGGTAAAAGCACACTTTTCAATAAGCTTATAGGCGAGCGCCGCTCTATTGTGGAGGACACTCCCGGCGTTACCCGTGACCGTATCTATGCGGAGGCGGAGTGGAACGATCGCCGCTTCCTTTTGGTCGATACGGGCGGTATCGAGCCTAAGACAGACGATACTATTTTGAAGCAGATGAGAAATCAGGCGGAGATAGCTATCGCAACCGCAGACGTTATTGTTTTTATGTGCGATATTCACGCAGGCCTTGTGGCTGACGACAGGGATATTGCAATTATGTTGAAGAAATCGGGCAAGCCTGTTGTTCTTGTAGTAAACAAGGTGGACAGAGTAGGCGATCTGCCCTATGAATTTTACGAGTTCTACGAGCTTGGCTTCGACAGAGAGCCTATTGCGCTCTCCTCTCTCCACGGCACAGGCTCGGGCGATCTTCTCGATGCGGTTATCGAGGAGTGCCGATTTGATGAAAACGAGCTTGACGACGAGAACGTTATCAACGTAGCCGTTATCGGTAAGCCCAATGCGGGCAAATCCTCTATTATCAACCGTA
>CAZUJY010000144.1:0-3827 GCA_964620565.1 uncultured Ruminococcus sp.
GTATCCGCAGCTCCCGTAGCAGTAGCAGCAGCTCCCGGCGCAGCAGCAGCTCCCGTTGAGGAGAAGACCGAGTTTGACGTTGTACTTAAGGCAGCAGGCGCTTCCAAGCTCAACGTTATCAAGGTTGTTCGTGAGCTTACCGGTCTTGGCCTTAAGGACGCTAAGGACCTCGTTGAGGCAGCTCCTAAGACCATCAAGGAAGGCATCGCTAAGGACGAGGCTGAAAAGATTGCTGAGCAGCTCAAGGCTGCAGGCGCAGAGGTTGAGGTTAAGTAATTTCATCTTCATAGAAAAAATAGGTGACCACCTGCTGGTCACCTATTTTTTATTACCCGAGCGTCATAGTGAAAGGAAGAGATGAGTACTGCGACCGATAACATAAAATAAAACAAAATTAGGGAAGGATCTTCTATATTTTAAAACCCGAAAACACCTAAAAATGCAAGGGTTAAAACCGATCAAAAAAACTTAAATTTAACCCCGAAAACATCATCAAAATTTAGCTAAAATTTTCCCTGAAAAAAGCCTTCGCAAAAGCATGGAAATCACCCTAAAAAAAGCAGGTAAAAAAGGAAGAAAAAGAACCCCGAAAAGCTCCTCAAAAGGCTTATAAAAAACCTTGAAATTTTAACCTAAAAAATCCACTCGAAAAACGTCCCGATTTCTCTCGAAAAACAAGCATAAAAAAGCCTTGAAAATCACCTAAAAAATCACTCCGAAAATCAGCCGAAAATTCCACAAAAAAGTCCTTCAAATTCAAGGAAAAAAGCACCCCTTCGAGAGCCTATCCCGACCCCTTTCCGAAAGCTCTGTTTTTACCCCGAAAAAGCCATAAAAACGGCTTATAACCCTAACAAAAGTTTACGAAAACGATTTGGAAAAAGTCCGAAAAAACTTTTAAAAGTTTGAAATTTTCAAAAAAATCTTGAAAAATCCTTGAAAAATTCAAAATTTTCCGAAAAAAAGCCGGAAATTTTTGAAAAATCATTCGATTTTTAAAAATTAACCCCGAAAAGTTCTTCGAAAGTCCGAAAAACTTCTAAAATTTCATTTTTGACCGAAAATCTCGGTTTTATACACTCGGTGCCTAGTTTTTTTACGCCTTTTTTAAGGGCTTTTTTTATTATATTTTAAAGGCTCTTTTCTTTGGCTTTTTATACCCCTTTTTTGACCTATAAAAAAGTTTAAATTATTACCCGATTTTCACTTAAAAAAACAAGTAATTTTTTCTTGCTTTTTTAATATAAAATCTCTTTATTTTCCCTGCGGTTTTTACCCTTTTTTTCTCCTCGAATTTACATAAAAAAACGCCCGATCTATACCCGGCTTTCAGGGGTAAAATCCGACGTTTTTTTGTTTTGTTTTTTGACTTGAATTTCTATGATTTTTTGCTAAAATTTCAGCATTATTTTTAAGGCTTTTCTTTCGATTTTTTGATCTCTTTTTAAAACTTAAAAATCACTCGTACAGAGGGTACTTTTTGCAGAGGTTATTTACTCGCTCTCTTGCCTCGTTTTGTCTGCCCTCATAGTCCTTTAAGGTGATAGCGATAATTCCGGCAACCTCACGCATATCCTCTTCGGTGAAGCCTCGTGTCGTAACCGCCGCAGAGCCAAGACGAAGACCGCTGGTTACGAAGGGCTTCTGCGTATCGAAGGGAATTGCGTTCTTATTACAGGTGATTCCCACCTCGTCAAGCAGATGCTCGGCCTCCTTACCCGTGTCAACAGCCATTCCTGTCAGATCGAGAAGGAGCAAATGGTTGTCTGTTCCGCCCGAAACCAGCTTAAAGCCCTCTTTTTGAAGCTCATCGGCCAGAGCAGAGCAGTTTTTAACCACATTTTTTGCATATTCCTTGAATTCAGGCTTCAAAGCCTCGCCAAAGCAGACCGCTTTTGCAGCAATCGTGTGCATAAGAGGTCCACCCTGGGTGCCGGGGAAGATGGATTTGTCGATTTTTTTAGCAATTTCCTCATCATTTGAGAGAATAAGGCCGCCTCTGGGACCTCTTAAGGTCTTGTGAGTGGTGGTTGTGGTCACGTGAGCGTAGGGAATAGGCGAGGGATGCTCTCCCGCAGCCACTAAACCCGCAATATGAGCCATATCGACCATTAAATATGCGCCGATCTCGTCTGCGATCTCACGGAATTTCTTGAAATCGATGACTCTTGGGTATGCAGAAGCGCCTGCAAGGATCATTTTGGGCTTATTTTCAAGGGCAAGGCGTCTTACCTCGTCGTAATCTATCACTCCGCCCTCACGTGTAACGCCGTAAGGAACGATTTTCCAGTACTTTCCCGAGATATTTACGGGCGAACCGTGGCTCAGATGGCCTCCGTGAGCCAGATTCATAGATAAAATGGTGTCACCGGGCTCAAGAAGCGCGAAAAATACCGCCATATTTGCCTGTGCGCCAGAGTGAGGCTGCACATTTGCGTATCCTGCGCCAAAAAGCTCCTTCGCGCGCTCAATAGCAATAGACTCAACGGTGTCCACGTGCTCACAGCCGCCGTAATATCTTCTGCCGGGATAACCCTCGGCGTACTTGTTGGTAAGGGTAGTGCCGTTCGCCTCCATCACCACCTCCGAAACGAAGTTCTCGGATGCGATAAGCTCTATTTTATTTCTCTGTCTTTCGGTCTCCTTGGTAATAGCCTCATAGAGACGGGGGTCGTTTTCTTTAATAAGACCGTAATCTCTCATTTTCTTTGTTTTCTCCTATTTTTCGCCGTAAAATATGCGGTTTATCATTGTTTTGTTATATTATTTGCTTATGCTTTTACGTCTTTCGGCAAGATACGAGGCTCTTACCTCGGTGATAAATTTCTGCACCCTCTCGGACTGATAATCCCTATACGTCCAGGGGAATTTCTGCCATCCTCCTCTTGCCCAGAAGAGCGTCAGCTCGGTGTATATGCCGTCCTTTAAGGGAACTCTGAAGCCTGTCTCCTTGGTGGTTGCAAGCATCAGTCTGCCGTGGTTGATAAAGCCGGGATCAAGGTTGATCCGCCTTTTGCCCTCCAGCGAAAGCTCCGCCTCGATCTCATTGGTGCGCTTCTTTATATCCGCCTGCCTCTCGGGATCGACAAGAGTCTTGAAGCTGTAAATTCTCCGTAACCCCTCGCCGCCGATCTCACCGTCGTAGTAGGTAGAGAACTCCTTCGAGAAGGAAAACTCCTCGCTTACCGCCTCGATCTCCCCAAGCTCGGCTGTCAGAATATCGATAGCACGGTCGAGGATCGCCTTTTCGTGATATATTACGCCGATGATCAGCTTTTCCTTTTCAAATTCATATACAGCGCCCATAGCCTCACACACCTTTCTAATATATTATAGTACAAATTCTCCTTTAAGTCAAGCAAAAAGCATACAGGTAAATAATAATTTTCCCACAGGGTAAAATAACTCTATGAAAACAGGATTTAAGTATATATATCACCTTCGCCGCTTTTTCGGCAGCCCCACCGCAAGAGTGCTTTGGGTAATGCTTGGCGGCTCGCTGATGAACCTTATTTATATCGGAACCAACCTTGTGTCCGCCATTATCTATCACAGCATCTGGTCTGCCGCGCTGACCGTCTATCACCTTACGCTCATAATAATTCGCATCTACCTTATCCTTGAGGGCAGGCGACGGGGCAGGGGGGATGAGCGGCGCGTCTGTCTGCGTGTGGGACTCCTTATGCTGCTTTTGGATATTGCGGCGGCAATGATAATGCTTTATTCCATCCGCCGACGTAGCTTCGTCAGCTATTCGGGAGTGATTCTGCTCGGCTTTCTCATCTTCACGGTCTATTCGGTGGCAAGATCGGTAATAGAGCTTCGCA
>CAZUJY010000145.1:0-3679 GCA_964620565.1 uncultured Ruminococcus sp.
CCACAGAGGTATCTCCGCCGACCGATATAAGAGTATAGGTACTGCCAAGACGTGCGGACTCGATAGTATCCTCGATATAATCCTTGCCCTGCTCAAAATAGCTCTTACCGCCGGCGGTGGTATTCATACTTCCGGAGCCGTCGATGATGAAGCAGTATTCGCTTGCCGAGTCGGGCACCAGAAAAATAGGACGCGCTATGGCAAGAGATGCGATAATTACCGTTAAGATCTGCAGAATAAGACTGATGATACCGGTAAGGCCGCTGAGAGGATTTCTCCTCTTGAAGAATTTCTCACTGAGCGTCCACAGATAAGTGGAGGCTACGGTCTGCTCGTTGTACTTGCTCCTCAAAATATAGATGAGGATAAGGATCGGAACGCCGATAAGACCAAGCAGACCTAAGGGATATAAAAAGCTCATTTTACTACCCCCATATCTGCGAATTTGTCGAAGAACAGCTCGGGCAGCTCCATATATGCGGGCGCAAGAAGATATTGACCGCCACGGCTCTCGGTATAGAGCCTTATTCTATCGGTCACGTATTTAAGAGCGTCCTTATACGCACGGACTACGTCCTGGTCGATCTTCTTACGGAAGAACTTAGACTGATCCTCCGAGTCGAACAGGTGCATCTTGCCACGGATCTGCGGATTAAGCTCCTCACGGGCGAGAACCTGAACGCAGAGAATATCCCTTCTCTGCTCTGCAAGACGGTCGATTGCCGCCTCAAAATTCTCATCTGTAAGGAAATCCGAGATTATTATTGAATAGCCGTCGCCTCTGCCTACGGCAGAAGGAACGATAGCCTCGCTGATTTTCGAGTCGGAATCAAACTCAAGCTCATTCAGCTTATTTATGCAGTTAAGATAGGAGTCCTTGCCAACCATACCTACCACGATCTCCTCAAGAGACGAGCCACGTATAGCATATATGGACACCTTATCCATCTCGCATACCGAGAGATAGGCGAATGCGGCGGCAAGCTTGATGGCAAATACAGCCTTCTCGTCGCCTCCGTGATCCATTGAGCGGCTGGCGTCTATGTATATTCTGGTGTGCATCTGCCTTTCGTCAAAATAAAGCTTCTCGTAAAGCTTATCAAATCTGGCATAGGCATTCCAGTCTATCTTCGTAACGTCGTCGCCCGGCATATAATCTCGGTAATCTGCAAATTCACAGGATGAGCCCAGATTTTTGCTTCGGCGGTTGCCGCCGAACATTCCGGCCACATTGTTTTTGAGTAATGTCCCCAGCTGCTCAAGCTGGCTGAGGAAGGACTCTTCGATTACCACTTTTTTCATTTATGTAATTAAAATCCCTTTTTGGTTTCCTTAATGATAAGTCCGATAACGTCGTCAACCGAGAGCTTATCGTTTATAGCAGTATAGTTGATCTTTATTCTGTGTCTGAGGATAGGATATGCAAGAGCATCGATATCCTCATAGGCAACGTTATATCTGCCATCCATAAGCGCACGTACCTTTGCGCAGGTAACAAGACCCTGTGCGGCTCTGGGAGATGCGCCGTACTTAAGATACTTCTTTGCCGAAGGAGCGCACTCGTCTAATGTGGGGTGAGTGTTGGACACCATATTTACCGCATAGTAAAGAACCTCGTCGCAGATCGGAACCCGGGATGCAAGCTCTCTCATCTCAAGGATATCCTCGCCGTTGACAACAGCCTCGGCGGTCTCCTCCATAGTCTTCTGTGTCATCTTAACGATGCCCACAAGCTCCTCGTTGGTAGGATAGTCAACGATAAGCTTGAACATAAATCTGTCCATCTGCGCCTCGGGAAGAGGATAGGTACCGTCCTGCTCAATGGGGTTCTCGGTAGCGAGAACGAAGAAGGGCTCGTCAAGCTTGTAGGTATCGTTACCTACGGTAACCTTGTGCTCCTGCATTACCTCAAGCATCGCAGACTGAGTCTTGGGAGTAGCACGGTTGATCTCGTCGGCGAGAACAAGGTTCGCAAAGATAGGACCGGGACGGAACTTGGTTTCAAGTCTGCCGTTTTCATCCTTCTCAACGATATTTGCGCCCGTTACGTCAGAGGGCATAAGGTCGGGGGTGAACTGAATACGGGAGAAGGGCAAGGAGAGTACCCTGCCGAGAGAACGTACAAGACGGGTCTTACCAACTCCGGGTACGCCCTCAAGAAGCACGTTTCCGCCTGCAACGATGGCGGTGATAACACCGTCGATAATATCTGCCTGTCCTACAACGTCCTTGGCGAGCTCGCTCTTTATGGTAGCGATCTTCTCGCTGAACATTTTAATTCTTTCTGTATTTATATCTGTAATCTGTGACATTTTATTTTCCTTCCTCTTTCTTCTCAAGACCGCCGTAAAGGAGATCGAAATATTTTCTTATAGCCTCCTGCTGCTCCTCTGTGTAGGCGCCGCTGCTCAGCTTCTCGTTCATTTTTGCATAGTAGGTGTCGATCAGCTCGGAATACTTAACGTATTTTCCCGAAATGGGATCAAGCACCAGGTCGTCACTACCATAGGTAGCGCCCTCACCGATACCGCCGTCGCCGGTACCGTTTTCATCATCCTTATCATCCGCAGAGCCCTGACCGCCCTCAACCGATTCACCCGTTCTTACGAACTCGGGACGCTCAAACTCGGGCACGGGAACAAGGAACAGGCCTGCAAGCCTTGTCATTGCGTACTCACCCGTGCTTGCGTTCACCTTATTAAGCGAAATGGCGTCGTAAAGCGCACCGCTGTTAAGGTTAAGGCTCTGATTCAGCGCATCTCGTGCCGAATCGTCGTCGTGATAATCGATAGAGGAGAGAATGACCTTCAGACCGCCGGGGTTGGCATCAAACAGATGGGTGATAGCCGCATATATCTCGTCGCTCTCGTCAAGGCCTGACGATATGAGAGCGTTATCCAGCTTAAGAGTCATGCTCTCCAGCGCCCATTTCAGCGAGGCCTTGCCGTGAAGGGCGTCCTCGCCCTCGTTGTTGTCTCCCATAAGTATCAGCGAATACTCGGTGACACCCTCCGCAAAGTCGCCCCAATCGGGAGCCGTCCAGGAGCTTGTGTCCAGGGTCTTTGCCAGATATCTTAAGTATATATCCTCGCTGTTCCATAGAGCGTCAAGCATCTCGGTGGCGGTAGACGATTCGTAGGTGATATCACAGATGACCGCCATAGTCTTACCGAGAGCAGCCTGCATATCGGGAACCGTCTCGATAAGCTCAAGCTCGGCAAGCAGGGAGCGAAGCTCCTCGGCTATGGGAGTACGGAACTCCTCCTCCATATCAGAGCGCTCAACGTAGCGGATAAGCTCGTTAAGTCCCTCTCTTTGAAGATCGGAGAGCATAAATGCCTCAACCTCCTCGGGCGGAACGTAGTCACGCATATCCTTTACCACAAATCCCGTGGTAAGAATAGCAACAGCAAGAACAAGCGCTATAATGTATATCCAAGGACGCTTGAATTTATAGGCGCTTGATGGTACGCCGTCAAGGGCTCTGTCAGCGTCCTCTCGCTGAAGCGAAAGGATATCTCCGCTCTCGCCCTTGTAGGCGATCATAGTCTGTACTCTTGCCTTCAGGCCGAAGCTTTCGTCAAGCTCTTCGGCAAATGCCTTGTCGCTCTTGCGGGTGATCAGCATTACGGCAGCGCCAGCCAGCAGAGCTATACCAAGGCCTACGGCAATCGACAGC
>CAZUJY010000146.1:0-3544 GCA_964620565.1 uncultured Ruminococcus sp.
TCTGACTATCCCCAAAAAGAGGCTGCCTCAAATTTGCATTTGAGACAGCCCCTTTGCTTATAACATAAATTAATGAGTTCCGTAAACCACCCAGAGATATACGTATGCGGAAATAACCGCCGCAAGGGTGAAAGGAATACCAATCTTGAAGAAGTCCTTGTTCTTAACCTCATAGCCGTTCTTACGGAGAATAGCAGTACCTGTGATGTTTGCGGATGCACCGATGGGTGTGCAGTTTCCGCCCAGGGTTGCGCCCGAGAGAAGACCGAAGTAAAGAAGAGTGGGGTTGATACCAAGACCTGTGATAATAGGAAGCATGGTAGCAACGTAAGGAATGTTGTCGATAAATGCAGAAATAAGCACCGACGCCCAGACAACAATAGTGAACAGAAGGAATTCATTGCCGCCGCCAAGCTTAGCAAGAAGATCTGCCGCCGCAGCGATAACGCCCTGCTCCTTGATACCTCCGATCATAAGGAACAGTCCGAGAAGAAGACCCAACGTCTCAAAATCGATCGCCTTAAGAGCGCCGAGGATGTTTTCCTTGCTTCTGTACTTGATAGCATTATAGATAAGACCTATAACGAAGAGAACACAGCAGATAAGACCGTTGGTAATGTCAGGCTTGTTGTCAATAAAGGATGCGCCGATAAGAAGACCGAGCATAGCAAGAAGAAGCACGGTGGGAACGTAATCGGTTACCTTTGTAACAGATTCCTGCTTGGGAATGGGCTGCTTCTCTTTTCTGAAGATAAAAGCGAGAATAAGTGCAGATACAACAGCGCCAAGCTCAACAGCAAAGAAGATAGAGGGCTTACCTTCATACCAGAAGAAGTCAAGGAAGCTCATTCCCGCCTCACCGCCGAGCATAATAGCCGTGGTATCACCTACGAGGGTAGCTGCACCCTGAAGGTTAGAGGAAACTGCGATACTGATAATGAAGGGTACGGGATTCGTATTAAGCTTCTTGCAGATCTGTATTGCAACGGGCGCAACCATAAGAACGGTTGCAACATTATCAACGAATGCAGAGATGATACCTGCGAAGAGGGCGAGCGCAACGGCCGCCATCTGCACGTTCTTCACCTTTTTGATAATGAATTCTGCCAGAAGATCGGGCATCTTGGAGTCAATAAAGAGCTGAACAAGACCCATTGAGCCTGCGATCATAAGAAGCACATTGAAATCGATTACAGCCGACTCAATAACCACGTTACCAAGCTCATCAAGCTTTTCAACCGCCATTACAAGATTTGCATCAAAGGAAAGCATTCCCGAGATCAGGAAAATCAGGCCGGAGCCCAGTGCGATATATGTACGGTACTTGCTGAATACAAGCATAAGCACATAGGTCACTGCAAAGAGGATTAATGCGTAGATCATTTATTAGAAACCTCCTTAAATTTATAGTTTGACTTGCGTCCATAATAAATGCCTTAGTGATTATATCATAAAAGAAATTAAGAAACGGTAAAGAAAGATAATCGGTTAATCATCCCTTCTGAGATCCCGTAGGATTCATGATACTATACCCTACGTTTACAAGATGATCGGCAACACGCTCAAGTCCGAGGATCAGCGAGGAATAATAGGGACTTACCTCTATGCTGCAATCTCCGTCGGCAAGACGTCCGAAGTGACTTGCAATAAGCTCGCTCTTATCGTTATCCACACGGTCTTCAAGCCTTGTAAGCTCGGGAAGATCCTTTCGGTTAAGATTTTCAAAGGCATCCTTTGATATTTCAAACATTTTCATTACGTTGGTACGCATAGCAAGGATCTCGCCCTGCGCCTTTTCGGAAAACGCTATTTTCTTGCTAAGCATCTCTGCACCGATCTCATGGAAATTCTCGGCATGGTCGCCGATACGCTCAAGGTCGTTGAGCACGTGGAAGTACGAGCCGATCACTCTTTCATCACTCTGCTCTACCCCCGCGGAGAGCTTGATGAGGAACTTTGTAAGTGCGCTGTTGGTAAAGTCGATTATCGCCTCGTTTTTCGAAATGCGCTCGCCCTGCTCTGTGCTTTTCGTATCCATAGCCACAAAGGAGAGATCGAGGTTTTCCTCTACAAGACTAAGCATATAGTCCATCTCCTTCTTCACCTGCATCAGAGCAACCTGCGGCATGGTAAGAAGCCTTTCGTCAACGAATCTGAGCGAGGGCGCCTTCTCTTCTTCCTTATCCTTAATGACCAGACGGGAATACTTTACAAGCTGTTTAACAAACGGAAGAAGAACTATCGTGGTGGTCACGTTAAATACAACGTGGAATATTGATACTCTCATCTGAAGCGACATAGGATCGCTACCCGGGAAGAGCGAAACGAGAATATCTACGGTAGGCTCCCTGAATATCCAGATAAGTGCGGTAAAGATCACCGTACCGATAACGTTAAAGGTAAAGTGTATAAGCGCAACTCTCTTAGAGTTCGCATTTGCGCCAACCGATGCAAGCAAGGCGGTCACACAGGTACCGATGTTTGCTCCGAGAATAATGAACAGCGCAAGGTCAAGAGGAAGCACGCCTGCGCCTACCATCGTGATAACTACACCCGTAGAGGCAGAGGAGCTTTGAATAAGGCCTGTGAAGATTATACCAACGATAATGAGCAGAAGGGGGTGATCTATAACTCTGAATATGTCGGTAAACATATTCTCAACGAGAGGATTTCCGAAGGCCTGCTCGCTGCTCATAACCTCAAGTCCGACGAAGATCATTCCAAGGCCACAGCAAAGACTGCCTGCAAGCTTAATTTTTTCCTTTTTAAAGAAGCCCATCATAACTCCCACAAAGGCAAGAAGGTACATAGCCATATTAAAGTAGTCGTTTTTGAGAGCTACAAGCACACCGGTTATTGTCGTACCGATATTAGCTCCCATAATGATAGGTGTTGCCTGAGTAAGCGTCATAACGCCTGCATTTACAAGACCGATCACCATAACCGAGGTAGCGGATGAGCTTTGAATGATCGCAGTTACACCCGCGCCTATTCCAACGCCCGAAAAACGGTTATTGCTTATCTTTTCAAGCAGACGCTTCATGCCGCCTCCGGCACTTTTTTCAAGAGCGTCGCCTAAAAAGTTCATTCCAACTATAAAAACTCCAACGCCTGCAAGAAGCCAGATGAGGCTTCCTATAAGTTGTATTATCTCCTGCGACGATAACATCGTTTTTCCTTTCGTAAAACAATAGAGTATTGCTTCTTTGGCTTTTACTTTCAAACCAAGCCATCGTAATTTTATCATATAATAAGCAAAGAGAGAGCAAAGAAAAGAGGCTGCCTCAAATGCAAATTTGAGGCAGCCTCTTTTTGGGGATAGTCAGATTTAGGCGAGAAGCGTCGCTTTGCGACCCGAAGGCGCCTCATCCACCGCCGAAGGCGGTCCCCCGTCTCGCTGCAGCTCGGTCACTCCTCGGGTCTGACAGTCCACAGGACTGTCATTCAGTACCTCGGAGACGCTTCGCTACCCCAATAGGGAAGGCTAACTACGGCGAGAGGAAGCAAACGGCGGTAGAAAAATCCATAAAAGCCGAAGAAATTC
>CAZUJY010000147.1:0-3418 GCA_964620565.1 uncultured Ruminococcus sp.
GTACAACATTCAGTGCAACGGCATCGGCCCCGGCTACATTGCAACTCCCCAGACCGCACCCCTTCGTGAGCCCCAGGCGGATGGATCAAAGCATCCCTTCGACAGCTTCATCACCGACACCAAGACTCCCGCAGGCCGTTGGGGCAACCCCGAGGACCTTGCAGGTCCTGCAGTATTCCTTGCCAGCGAGGCATCTGATTTCGTAAACGGTCAGATACTCTATGTAGACGGCGGAATACAGGCATACTTCGGCAAACAGCCTGGATAAGGGGTATAAATTGTGTAATACTTTGTTATCCCTTCGACTCGGGAAACTCGACGTAGGTAACTACGCCATCGTTTCCGTCGCTCGGGATGCCTCGTCTTACGCAATTTCTCCTCCCTTATCCATAGCGTGATAAATTAGAAAATCCGCCTTCGGTGTGAAGAAGGCGGATTTTTCCTAAAAAATCTCTTTATCCTGGCAAGCCCTCTTCTCCACAGTGCCTCACTACAAGCCTTCTCCAGTGGGAGAAGGTGGATTGCGAAGCAAGACGGATGAGGTGGCTTAAATTTTAATAAGAAAGAGCGAATTTGCTAACTTTACTTGGCAAAATCGCTCTTTTTTTGTCTTTTTGTCTTATTTTATCGCTTTATTAATGAAATTAATTGCGGTGGAAAACAGCTCTTCGTTAAGGCTGCCGTCGGGGTTTCGGATGAGGGTGTGGTCAAGGTCTTCGTACTCGATAAAGCTGAATCTGCCGTCCTCTGCGTAAAGCTCCTTATATTTTTCATAGCCAAAGGCTATGGGAACGGTGGTGTCACGCCTGCCGTGGATGATCATTATGGGGCAGTCGCTTATCTCAAAGCCGCCGATTGCGGTGGCGTCGGCATAGCCGCCGAAGAGCAGATGCTCGTAGGCGGACAGGAAGGGCAGCAGAAGTCTGCCCGGCTCGCCTGCTATCTGATAGCCCACGTGCTCCATCATATCCATCGACCTGTTCCAGCCTGCGATGGATACCACCGCCGCCACGTCGGGTCGGTAGTTCAGCGCGTTGCACACCGACAGACCGCCCCAGCTGTAACCCATAAGGACGGTGGGAAGCCCTGCCGTCTTTTCTATATTTTTCGCATATTCTATGGCATACTCCAGGTCAATATAGCCCTGGGGCAGGCCGCCGATCCTGTCGCCCTCGCTCTCGTCGTTGCCCGTTGCGTCGTAGGCAAAGACGTAAAAGCCCTCGCCCGTCAGGTAGTTGAAAATATCCATATAACCCACCTGACCGCCGCCGCCTAAGCCGTGGGCGAAGATTATCAGCGCCTTGCCCTCGGTCTGGCTTTCTCCCTCGTCGGCTCTCTCATAGAGATAGCCTACCAGGGTCTGACCCTTGTTTGAGGTAAAGCTATGCCTCTCGCTCCTCAGGTCGGGGAACTGCTCCTCGGAGAAGCGCATCTCCTCGGCGGTTTCAATTCTGTAACCGAAGCTTGCCTCATATATCACCGCCGCCACGCCGAGATGCAGACCTAAAAGCCCGATTATCACTATCAACACGATAGCTATTGATTTTATTATTTTCTTTGTATTCATTTTATTCCTGTTTTAGTGAATGAGTTAATTCAGCATTCAGCATTAATTCCACCTCATCCACCAACTTCGTTGGTCCCCCTTCCCCAACAGGGAAGGCTAACTTTGCACTCTGAACTCTTAACTTTTAAAACCGCCTGCGGTTTAAATCTTATACTGTCCCGACACCACCCTGCCGATAATTCTTATTCTGTCCAGCTGATGCCCCATATATCGCATAGGCTTGTAGGTAGGGTTCTCGGGCATAAGGGTCAGAATTCCGTCCTCACGGTCAAAGTACACACGCTTTACCGTCGCCTCGTCGTCGATAAGCACAACGGCGATCTCACCGTTGTCAACGCTCTCCTGCTTTTTTACAAAGAGCAGGTCGCCGTCAAAAATTCTGGCGTTTATCATACTGTCGCCTCTCGCCATAAGGCAAAAATCGGCGTCGATCCCCGACGTACCCACGAAGCATCCCTGCTCCTCGCTGGCGAAAATAGGCTCGCCGCAGGCAACGTTGCCAAGCATCGGCAGCTTTTTCTTCTTCGCCACCGACACCTTTGCCGTCTTTATATTATTAATGGTAGGAATATCCTCGTCCTTATCCCAGCCCATAAGCCTCTGGGGTGTGGTTCCGAGAACCAGCGCCATGGCCTCAACCTTATCTCTTGGAATATTGGCTATGGCGCCCGTTTCGTATCTGTGCACCGTCTGTCTTGAGGTGCCGATCCTATCGGCAAGCTGCTCAAGTGACATCATATTTCTCTTTCTTAAAGCTCTGATTCTTTCGCCTACCATTTTGTCGCCCAAAATCCTTTGTAAACTTAATATTATGCCCGAAGGTGAGAAAATAAAGCGAAAAAACCGCTTCCCAAGGATCAAAATCGCGTTAAAAGGTCGCAAAATTCTGCCACGCTTTTTCTCCTTCGACACATTCTGCCTAATTATAACATATTGTCACGTAATATGCAATAGTTTTTTTGAAAAAATTTTGAAAATGTCACTTGACAAGTTACAAATGCTATGTTATAATTGTCACGCAATGAGCAACAAACCCGTTGTTGCACTCGACAATCAGTCACGAAATATGTGACATAGAAAGGAAAAACAAAAAAAGAGAAGAAAGGAAGTAAAAAATGTATTCCTGTATGAATGTGAGGGAGGGTCAACCGCCGAGGCTTTACCGAAGCCCCCTGGAGATCCACCGTGACATGGCGAAAATATCCGCAAGGATAAGAGAAAACGAGGAGATGCTCTCGGTACACAATCTGCTTTTTGAGATGATACCGACCTGGGCGGAGAAGTCGCCCGAGAGCTGGATACCCGAGCTTGAGGCAACCGTGGCCGAGGCGAGCGAGGCGCTGATAAATCTGCGCAGGCTTCAGCGTGGTCTTGAGGAGCTGAGGCTGGAGCTGGAGGAAGTAAGATGTATGATGAGCTGTTGATGGACGAGGGAGTGGAAAGGGTAATATCCGCCCTCTGCGCCGACTATCCACGCAGGGAGGGCATTATTCTTCGCAAAAACGCTCCCTATAACGTAATAATGGAATGTAGATTTTTAAACTACCGTATACTTGACGCCGCTATGGAGATAGCGGGCACGAGGGATGCTATAAGCTTTATAAACGACATAGCCGACGGCAGAGGCTACGCCACCAGCGACCTGTGGGCTCTGTCCGAGAAGAGCTACAAGCTTCGCAAGGGGGAGGTGAAGAATAATATAGCCAGACGGCTTTCGCTTATGTAACCTGTAGGGACGATTTGTAGAATTCGGAATTCGGAATTCGGAATTCGAAATTGATTCATTCCGTAGTGGCGAGCAATGGTCTCGCTGCGGCTCATGTTTGCCGCTCGGGGAAATATAAGCGGTAA
>CAZUJY010000148.1:0-3189 GCA_964620565.1 uncultured Ruminococcus sp.
AAGTGTAGCTTTTGTTATAATTCTTTATCCACTCGTACAGATCGTTGCTTTGCACGCCGCCAATAGTGACGGTTTCTGCATAGGGATCGTATTCCTCGATATTGTCAACGAGGAACATATAATAGAGTGCGTTTGTGGGGATATGGAAATAACCTGTGCCGAGATTCCAGCCCCACCTTGCCACGTACATATCTCCCGCCTTGCCTGCGCCGATACCCAAGCTATAACCGATATCCTCAACGTATTCGTACTGACCGTAATCGTTAGGCTCGTCGCCAAGCTCTACGCCGATATAGTCCTTAGCCGCATTGTAAAAATCGCTGTTACTCGTGACAAGAATTTCTTTCGTCTTGTACTCGTACCACTCCGCTTTGATACGCTGCAATCTGCCGTAGGTGTCTATAAAGCGTTTCGGAACGGAAAAATACACGGTGTCAAGCTGATTTTGGTGTCCTGCGCCAAGTGCCGAGGTTTCCGAGCGATAGAAGGTATGCTTAACGGAAAGCTCTATCGTTTCGAGATATTCCACGTCACAGGTAAGCGTGCTTTTCGCATTTTCGTCCGGGCCGTATCCTTCGGCAAATCCCGTGAATATGTACGTTCCGCACACACCGTAATCGGTTGCCGAGGATGCGCCGTAGGTCGTCAGCTCCATGCCCGAAACGTCATAGCGGCGGGCGTTGCTGTTTACTCTGTCGGAGAAGGTCGTGCCGTTTACGTCACGGTCGATAACCTTGAACTTATAAAACAGATTTTTATAGTCGCCGCTTTCGGTTTTAGAGCAAAATTCAAGCGAGAACTTTTCATAATTCGTAGGGTTTCCCTCGGTGTCGTAGCTGACAGCCATTTGTATTTTGTTTTGCTTTTCGCTGGTAGAGAGGTTAAGCCCTTTGGGATTGTAGATATACACGTAAAGCCCGTAGTTATCCCGCAAATTCGCCTTGTAGGAATAGCAGTATTCCACGAAGTTTATGACCTGTATATCCTTGTTCTCATTGAACGGGTAATCCGTAATGTCAAAGGGCTGCCCGTTCACCGTTGACGAGTTTAGATCGTCAAGTACGTTTGTACTGTCGTAACTGATAGCCCTGTCAGATGCCGCGTAAGCGACGGTGCTGAATATGGGAAACACCATAGACAACACCATCGCCATAGCGACCACGCAGAGCAGCAGTTTTTTAGCTACTCTTGCGGAAATCAAAAGATGATCACCTCCTTGTCAAGCTCGATGCCCGATATATCCTCGGTCACGGAAAAATTGATCGTTACGCTGGATTCTCCGTCATACGACGTAACCACAAGGGTAAACATATTTTCATAAGCGTAGTCCCGGCAATCTTCTACCACGTTGTCGGGATAGATAGCCTGTAAGATCTCCGTAATGCCGCCTTTGGGCTTGATTGTGAAGGAGGTTTCGCCGTGTTCGATAATAAAGCCGTCCGTAAGGTCTTTTTCCGCCTGATAGGAATAAACGTCCTCGTCCAGCTTGAAGTCAAAATCCTTGCCCTCAAGCGCGTTTGGAACGACCTTTACGGAATAGCCGCTTACCTCGTCCGACATAGTGTATTTGACATTGACCGTCATAGGCTCGTTGGCGGTCATTTTGTAGCCGCTTGCATTTGTCATAATCTGCTTGCCGTCAACCTCAACGTAGAAGGTTTTGAACTCACCCGTAAAGCCGCCTGTAAAATAAGCAACCATACCGATGCCGGCAATAAGGACTAAAACAATAAGCACGTAAGCAATGATTTTACCTACCTTTGCTCCTGTCATAAAATCACCTCCTTAAAATGACATTTCTGCGCTGTTCACGGATACGCTGGTAACTACGGTATCATCAAAACGAATCTTGATAGTTTCGGTAAGCCCGGAGTTTGTTTCGGTGATCTTAACGGTGAAATAGCAGTCAGAGGCGTATTCCTTAAACGCATTTGTGTAATAGCGTGTTCTGCCGCTGTCGATACGCTCCATACTTTCGTAATAGCTTTCAATCGTTTTGAGCGTATTAACGGTAAGAACGCCGTTTGAGTAGTTTGCGGTGATAAACTTATCCTTCAACGAATCGAGCGTTACCGTTGTTCCTTCGTACCAAGTCGTGTTACCGCTTGAAACGTAATATTCCTTGCTGGCGAGAACTACCGAGCCTACGCCGTTTACTTCAACGGTGATATTCTGGTAATCTGCTCCTACCGAATTAAAGGGATTAGTAAGCCCGATATTGAAGGTGTAGGCGTTGCCGATGCCGACGTGATAACCGTCTGACTGTGCCGTGAGCGAGGACGAAACGGTAATATCCGTAGGCTTGCCTACAAAGGACACGATACACTCTGCCGTATAACCGCTTTCACGGGTAGTAACCGTTACGATGATATTGCCCGTAAACGCCTTTTTACAGGTAACGGTTGCAGTCGTGCTGCCGTTGGACGCAGGGGTTACGGTGACATAATCGGTAACAGTTGCCGTGTTGGAGCTGTCAGCCCAAGCTACCGACCAATCTACCGCCTTATTTGATGCCGTTGCGGGCAATACGGTAGCGGTCAAGGTCTGCTGAACATACGAGGAAGTCGAGGACGCCGCCAAAGGTGTAGCCGAAAGGAGCTTGATACCGCTTGTGCTTACAAGCTCGGTCTTGAAATCGGTTGCCGCAAGTGTATTCACGGTTTCGGTCTGTGCTGCTTCGGTTGTTGTGTCGGGGGTGTTATCGTCTGTGCAGGCTACGAGCGTAAAGCAAAGCGTAAACACCGTAGCGAGAGCCAGAACGAGAGCAATAATCTTATTTCTTGTTTTCGTCATATTTTTATATCCTCCTTATGAAAAAACGTAGCTATCCATATCGAGCGTAAGAGCGTTCACGGGCGTGTTGTTCGTATATCCCGTGCAGACGATCTGCGACGAATAGGTATAGGTGTTGTATTTACCCGTAAGGGTGAGCGTAACGGTTGCAATGTTTAGGGCTGGTGATATTCGAGAAATACGTAGCAATTTCCGACGTACTCATATTTTTGAAGTAGATATCGCCGGCACGCGCAATTATAAACCAATTACAAATATCGTGAGCATAGTCAAAATAAAGCGACTTGCCAAACCAATTTGTAACCTCGTTATCCGCTACCGCCATACCCGTGGGAAAGCTACCGTTTACCCTAAACCAAGTGTTCGTATCCGCGCCCATATCAAAGGTGACGGTTT
>CAZUJY010000149.1:0-3165 GCA_964620565.1 uncultured Ruminococcus sp.
TCCCCAGACCTACTGCGCGTAAGGTTGAGCATATCGTTGATGAAGAGGGTAACGTTTCCGAGATCGCAATCGATCCCGATTCTGCTGATACATCGCTCTTCGTATTCAAGACCGTTGCCGATCCCTTCGTTGGTAAGATGTCCTTCTTCAAGGTTATGAACGGTACTCTTAAGAAGGATATGGTTCTTAAGAACACCACCAGCGGCGCAAGCGAGAAGTTCAACAAGGTATTTATGCTCAGAGGTAAGAAGCAGATCGACGTTGAAGAGCTTGCATGCGGTGACATCGGCGTTGTTGCAAAGCTTTCTTCTGTAAATACCAACGATACGCTTACCAGTGCTGCTTCTGAGATCAAGTATGCGCCTATCGCATATCCTAAGCCCTACTACTCTATGGCTATTAAACCTATGGCAAAGGGTGATGAGGATAGAATCTCTACCGGTATTGCAAGACTTCTTGAGGAGGACAGATCCCTTAAGTATGTAAACAACTCCGAGACAAAGCAGCTTACTATCTCCGGTCTTGGTGATATTCACCTTGATATCGTTGTATCCAAACTTAAGAACCGCTTCGGAGCAAACGTTGAGCTTATTAAGCCCAAGATCGCTTACCGTGAGACTATTAAGAAGAAGGTTGACGTTGAAGGTAAGCATAAGAAGCAGTCCGGTGGTTCCGGTCAGTACGGTCACGTTAAGATCACATTCTCTCCCGGAGAGGCAGAGGGTCTTACCTTCACCGAGAGCGTATTCGGTGGCGCAGTTCCCAAGAACTTCTTCCCCGCAGTAGAGCAGGGACTTAGAGATGCAATGCAGAAGGGTGTTCTTGCAGGCTATCCCGTAGTTCATCTTGCAGCTAATCTGTATGACGGCTCTTACCATGACGTTGACTCTAACGAGATCTCCTTCAAGCTTGCTGCTGGTATTGCATACCGTGACGGTCTTCCTCAGGCAAATCCCGTTCTCCTCGAGCCCGTTGGCGAGCTTAAGGTTTACGTTCCCGATAACTACGTAGGTGACGTTATGGGCGACCTTAACAAGCGCCGTGGTAGAGTAATGGGTATTGATCCTGCTGAAGAGGGTACTCAGGTTGTTCTCGCAGAGGTTCCTTTCTCCGAGATGACAGACTACGTTATTTCTCTTCGTGCAGCTACTCAGGGACGTGGCAGATTCGACTTCGACTTCATCAGATACGATGAGGTTCCCGGTTCTATTGCTGAGAAGGTTATTGCCGAGGCAAAGAGAGAGCAGAACTAATTTTATGATTTTCAGAATGCGGTCGCAAGTCGGCCGCATTCTTTTTGCTTTTTGCCACAAATTAAAATTCGAATTTTGAGATTTTTGAGTTTTTAAAATGATAATAAAATATATTAAAATAAATGTTGCAAAATTGTAAATTTGGTGGTATAATATAGTTGTATATTTTTACATATTGAAAGGATATTTATTATGTACGGCGTATCAAAATTTATTGCTTTGATACTTGCGTTCTGTCTCGGCTTCTCTTGCTGCGGCGGTATGCTTGTAGGAGGCGCTGTTATTGCACTTGATTCCTTCAGAGTAAGGGATCTTGAGAAGCATGGTATAGCAGAAATTCCCGACGAGCTCTTTATGGGAAGCGAAGCCGAGGTTGATCTTCTTAACCTTACAGCCTTTGAGTTCTATAATGAGATGAAGACGGTAACGGCAATGGGAGATAAGGTTACCATTGATTTATTACAGAATAGATATGACCTAAAGATTCCTGCTTCGGCAGAAAAATTCCTTAATGACGAGGCTCGTAATATGCCTATCAAATCTCTCTTCAGCGAGGAGGGAGTTAAGAAACTGCTTTCGACCGTATATATCGGTTACGTTCAGAGCTTCGAGTGTCATCAGCTTGACAGCGCCGAGCCTGCAAATCCCGCAGACGGTAAGGAGGCTGCAAGATGGTATAATCCTACTAAGGATGAGTATGTTACAGGTATTAATGAAACGCTTGCTTTCATTTCGCTTGGCGATTTTGTAAGCGGTAAGGTTGACGTTCAGGAAATTATAGGCAGCGTACATATCGGCGATGCTCTTGGATACTACTCGGTTTATGATGAAGTAACAGGTAAGGACGTTTGGTACGAAAAGGGAACTGATAAGCCTGCTACCGGTATTTTATCCGCATTTATTGATTGTACTGTTAATGATATTGACGATAAGATCGAAAATCTTAAGGTTGGTGAGATCTTTGGCTATGAGCAGGCAGAGGACGGCTTCTGGTATCAGAGAGATGAGGATAACAATCTTGTAAGGGTTGACGGAATTATCGGTTATCTTTCTGATTCTTACGTTAACGATATTGATACTGCTCTTGAGGAGGCAACCGTTGGTCAGTTCTTCGGATACACCCGTGTTGATGAGGAAAACGATCTTTGGGTGGACGAGGAAGGCACCCCTGTTACAGGTATTTTAGCTGTACTTGCAGGCTCTCCTTTGGATGATGTGGATACGGCTATCAACAAAGCACAGATCGGTGTTATTCTTGATTATCAGCAGAACAGCGACGGTGATTGGTGTGAATATAACCCCGAAACCGAAGCTTATGATATTCCTGTAAGCGGATTTATGGGTAAGATCGCCGACTGTAGTCTTTCGCCTGATCCCACTGATCCTGACAGCAAGGGAATCGGTGACGTATTCTCCGAGCTTGAGATCGGTGATATTGTTGAAGAGGAAGACAGAACAGGTATCTTCGCTATCGTTGAGCCCACAACCAGAATTGAGGATATTGGTGGAGCGATCAACGACTCTATTAGTGAATCTCCTATGCAGTTCTTTATAAACGAGGGGCTTATTGAGTTCGATGAGGACTCCGAGGAGGTTCTTGACGGTATTTGTATTATGAATGGCGGCGAAGACGTTATTAAGCTTAAGGCTACCGATGAGAAGTATCTTGAGTACTACGATTTTGAAGGCGCTGACTGGTCAAAGGAAGGCGAGTATTATCTCATTCCTGCTTGGAGAGATCAGCCTCTGACTCAGTCCTTCGCATATATTGTAAATCTTCTTACAACACCCGTTGTACCTTGATGAATAATAGGGGCTGTCTCAAATGCAAATTTGAGGCAGCCTTTTTTTGGAGACAGTCAGATTTAGGCGAGAAGCGTCGCTTTGCGACCCGAAGGCACCTCATCCACCG
>CAZUJY010000150.1:0-3072 GCA_964620565.1 uncultured Ruminococcus sp.
GCTTAACGTGCTGGAACTCGATTACCTGATATACCTTACCTTCCATCTCGAAGGTAACGCCATTCTTAAAATCACCTGCTGTTAACATAGTATGTTTTCCTTTTCTTGGCGAATTTTGTTATTTTTACTAGGGGCATTTAAGGTCCGCCACAACCAAATGATGCAACAAAGGCACAAATGCTCACACTATACGCAACTATTTTACACTAAAATAAGATAATTTGCAATAGTTATTTTGAATTTTTTTCAATTTTTTACAAAATTTCTATAAGTTCCTTGGGAGAGTGGGTGAAATTATGGATTCCATCCTTGGTAATTGCCGCCATATCCTCGATTCTGCAGCCGTATTTGCCAAATAAATAAATACCGGGCTCAACGGTAACTATCTCGCCTGCGTTGAGCTTTCTGCCAAAGCCACGGGAATACAGTCTTGGGCTCTCATGGATAAACAGACCAACCGAGTGACCGAGAGAGTGTCCAAAGGCGCCCTTGTATTCGGGGCAAGCGTCGATAATATCTCTTGCGATCTTATCAGCCTCACCGCAGTCTGCCCCCTCACGAAGATAGTTTAGGGCTTCGGTCTGGGCACGGAGAACGGTGTTATAAAGCTTCTTTATCTCCTCGTCTGCCCTGCCAATGCAAATAGTTCTTGTCATATCAGAGCAATAACCGTCGTATCTTGCGCCAAAGTCCATGGTAAGAAAGCCTGATTTCAGCTTAACGTTTCTTGGGGTTCCGTGAGGAAGCGCGGATGCGTCACCCGATACGGCAATGGTCTCGAAGGCAAAGGAATCCGCCCCGCCCTTTCTCATAGCGTACTCAAGCTCAACCGCAACGTCAAGCTCGGTCATATTGGGTGTTATCATCTTAAGAAGGTGTGCAAGCGCTCCGTCGGTAATATCCTGCGCTCTCTGCATCTTCTCGATCTCGTCAGCCGACTTGATCTGTCTGATAACCTCGATAGCGTCGCCGATATTCACGAAGTTGCAGGAGGGATACTCGTCACAGTATCTTCTGTAGGTTTCGTAGGATACGCTGCCGCCCTCAAATCCGATGGACTTAATGCCCTCGTCGGAGATTACCTTCGAGATAAGCTCCTTGCGACTCTCGGGCATTACGACCTCAAAGGTCTTATTAGCCTTATTAAGCGCCATTTCATAGTATCTGAAGTCTGTGATAAGATATGCGCTCTTTTTCGTGATGAAAAGAAGTCCGTCGGTAAATGCGAACTCCGAAAGATAATGCTGGTTAAGCTCGTCGAGAACGATAACAGCGTCGAGCGAAAGCTCGGTCATTTTGTTTCTCAGCTTTGTAACTCTCATTTTGTAAGCTCCATATAATATTTTTTCATTGCAAGCGCATCATCAGACTGTGTTCCCGCCGATTCGCAAATGATCGTGGGAGAAAGTCCGTGCTTGTAAATAGTCTCCGCAAGAGGCTCGAAATTCGGGCCGTAGATCTCATCTGCAAAGGTCAAATGCTTCTTCTCGCCACTGCCTGTCCACTCTATTTTAGAGAAGTGACAGTGAAGATTTGCAGCAACCTCCGCTCCAAGTGCGTGATCAATTTTATCAAAAACACGAAGATAATCGTCGGCAGTCACAAAAACACCGCCCAAATCTCTTGCGTTAAGATGTCCGAAGTCCACCACGGGAACAAATGCGGAATCAATTCGGCAAAGCTCAAGCACCTCGTCAAGTGTGCCAAGCTGATTGATCTTACCCATCGTTTCAAGACCGATCTTGATGCCGTATGTATCAACCGATGCAAGTGTCTTGACAAGCGTATCTCCCGCGAGTCGCATTGCCTCGTCACGGCTGATCTTCGCCGCCGACCCGGAGTGAACCACGATAGTTCCTGCGCCGAGAAGCTTTGCTGCATCAAGGCTCTGTCTGATGTAATTAATGCTGTTAAGTCGCTTTTCCTCCACAATACCCGAAAGCGAGATAAAGTAGGGTGTGTGGAAGGACATTTTTATATTATTCTTCTCCGCTTCCCTGCCTATTGCAGAAAGAATGCTCGGGGATGCGGAAAGGCCGTTGCCTGCCTCGTATTCGTATGCGTCAAGACCGATGGACTTTACCCATGCGGGCGCATCTACGGTCGATTTAAGTCCTGCAAGACGAAAGGCATCACTGTTGCCGCCGGGGCCAAAATACGCTGCCATTATTCTCTGTCCTTTCTGTGAATTCTGTCGTATTTTCTCTGTATAGGCTTTTCAAGCACACGCTTGAATCTTGTCAGTATATCACGTCTGTCGTTGATGGGAGGAAGGAGTATAGCTCTGATACCAGCATTGTGTGCCGCCCAGACGTCGGTGAGTATCTGATCGCCGATGAAAATTGTATTTTCCTTATTTGTGCCTAGAATCTCCATAGCACGATGGAGATTTTTCGGGAAGGGCTTCCCTGCCTTTGCAAATCCGGGCATACCTATATCCTTATTAAAGGTATCCAGCCTTGCCTGATTGTTATTTGAAACGATCGCAGTACCGATTCCCGCCTCACGAAGTAAGTCGAGCCACTTAATAACGTGATTGCCGGGGGTGGGATGCTCATAGGGCTCAAGGGTGTTGTCAATATCAAGCAGCACACCTGAAACCCCGATTGACCGAAGAAACTCCACCGTTACCTGATCAAAGGTGTCAAATTTATATTCGGGAACAAATGTAAACTTCATTTTTTCTCCTAAACAATATTTTTACGAATACATTATACCATACAAAGAAAAATAAGTCAACAAAAAACATTTGGATAAAAAAGAAAAAAGGAATGACATCCACAAGGGATGTCAAACGCCTCGAAGGGTATTCGCCCGGTGAAAAGACGAGATAATAATTAAAGCGCCCTGGAGGGTATTCGTCAAAGACGAAGATATCCTCACTTGCCTTAGATGAGCAAGCTCCTCACGGCTGCGTGGGATATGCGAACCTTCGCACTTCTGAAGAAGTGCAAGGTCGAGTCCGAACAGGGTGCGACACAGGATAGAAAAAACACCCCATTTTGTTGGGGTGTTTTTTCTATGGCGCGCCCTGGAGGATTCGAACCTTCGACCTACCGGTTCGTAGCCGGG
>CAZUJY010000151.1:0-2891 GCA_964620565.1 uncultured Ruminococcus sp.
TCAATCGGCATTTTCTCTTGGATTTAACTTAATATCCTTATGAGAACCTGCCTTTCGGTCGGGTTTTCTTTGTTTTGTTTGGTTTTGATTATTCAGCGTTATTCTGCTGGGCAGCCTTGCCGCCTACGAAGCCTGCAAGAAGAGAGCCAAGGTCGATGCCTGTGGACTCCTTCATACCCTCCATGATCTGGCTTGTGGAGTTCATAACGTCGCCCACAAGCTTTGTGGAATTGCCGTCGCCGTACATAACGATACGGTCAGTCTGGGCAAGGGGAGCGGCTGCGTTCTTAACAACTTCGGGAAGAGCGGTCAGGTACATTTCGAGGACGGATGCCTCACCCATCTTCTTCTGCGCCTCTGCCTTCTTCTCAATAGCCTCAGCCTCTGCAAGACCCTTGGCACGAATACCCTCTGCCTCCTGCTCCATTGCATAACGGAGTGCGTCTGCCTCGGCCTTCTTTGCCTCGGCCTCCTTGATAGCCTCGTATGCAAGTGCGTCTGCCTCGCGCTGACGCTTGATAAGGTCTGCCTCCGCACGTCTTTCGGACTGGTACTTAAGAGCATCTGCCTGCTTCTTGATCTCTGCGTCAAGCTCACGCTCCTTGATTGCGATCTCCTTCTCCTTAAGCTCCGCCTCCTTTTCACGACGGGCAATGTCGGCGTTGGTTCTTGCAATCTCGATGGTCTTACGCTGCTCCTCCTGCTGAATGGAGTAGGCTGCGTCTGCCTCTGCACGCTTTGTGTCGGCACGAACCTTCATCTCCGCCTGCTGAACTGCAAGAGCGGCATCCTGCTCGGCGATCATCTTCTCTGCCTCAACCTTTACGGCGTTAGCCTCCTGCTGAGCCTGAGAGGTTGCGATAGCAATATCTCTCTGAGCGTTTGCCTTTGCGATCTGAGCATTCTTTCTAATCTGCTCAACGTTGTCAATACCCATATTTTCGATAGTGCCTGCGCCATCCTTGAAGTTCTGGATGTTGAAGTTTACTACCTCAATACCAAGCTTCTCCATATCGGGAACAACGTTCTCGGTGATCTTCTTCGCAACGCCCTGACGGTCCTGAACCATCTCTTTAAGACCAACAGAACCTACGATCTCACGCATGTTACCCTCAAGAACCTGGGTCACAAGGGTAACCATCTCGCCACGTGTTTTGCCGAGAAGCGCCTCAGCTGCTCTTTTCAGAAGCTCGGGGTCGGATGAGATCTTGATGTTGGCAACACCGTCAACGGTTACGTTAATGAACTCGTTGGTGGGAACTGCCTCGCTGGTCTTTACGTCAACCTGCATTACGCCAAGCGAAAGCTTATCAAGACGGGTAAAGAAGGGCATTCTCCAGCCTGCCTTACCGATAAGTATACGCTTCTTTCCGAGACCGGAAATAATGTAGGCTGTGTCGGGGGGGGCCTTAAGATAGCCTGTGGCTAAAATAAGTACGCCGATAGCTAAAACGATTAAAAATGCGATTAATACGGGATGCATAGTTTTTCCTCCTGAATTTATATATTTTTATTTAGTTTACGAAGGTAATAGGTCGAATATGCAAAAAGACTTCCAGCGTGGCGAACACACTGAAAGTCTTGATTAATCATATTGATCGCACACACCAGAGCATCTGCAGCTACCGTCTTGACGATGTGCGCCGTTGCTGCATGGCAACGTTCTACTCCCTTTCGGTATTATAATTGTAGCATATTTCTCTCAGATTGTCAAGGGATTTTAATCCAAATCCTCCGATTTGTAGCATTGCACAATTTTAAAATTCAAAATAGTATATTTTGTACAATTTTAAGAATCCGAGGCATTTTCGGAGGAATTTGCCTCCTTTTCCTCTCTTTTCTTCTGCCTTCTTTCCACATATTTGTTGCCGAAGATGATTCCGAAAATCGAGATCAGCGCAGTAATAACAAATACTGTTATCGCCGTAAGATAATTGCCCTCTATAATACTGTCGCCAAGGATCGTCGATGTTATGATGGACGGAATTCGTGCGAAGGTGGCGATAAGAATGTACTTCAAGGGATGAATGGGAGCTATGGGCGCTAGGTAGGTCAGCGCATCCTTTGGTGTTCCGGGAATAAAGAAGAGGATAAATACGGTCAATTCCACCTTATTTTTATCCGAGAGGAATTTGTATTTTGTCAGGTCGTCGGTGCCGACTACCTTTTTTACGAACTTCATTCCAAGCTTGCGCACGAGAAGGAATATAGTAAGCGTACCGATAAATATACCGAGCAGACAGGTGAAGGTTCCAAGCCAGGGTCCCCAGACAACGCCAAGCATTATCTCCACCGGCTCGCCGGGGATGAATGCAACAAATATCTGCAGCAGCTGTATTCCCAGAGTGATAAGCCAACCGCCAAAGCCCAGATTCTGTACCCAATTTTTAAAGCTTTCTCTGCCCTCCTCTGTTCCCAGCCTTTCAACGTAGGGCCAGAATACTATTGTGAGAGCAACCATCAAGAGCAGGAATATGATAATAGGAACCGAGTTTTTAAGAAGCTCCTTTATGTTGATATTTTTCTTTTCGCTATTCATTTTCTGATACCTTTAAATAAAAAAGTCTAAGGATATATTACCACAAATTGCAAAATTTGTCAAGAAAGCAAAAAAACTCGCATTTCTGCGAGCCTTTTGTTCTGTGCTACTTTGTTTAGATAATATTTCTCCTTGCGTAAGAGACGGTGTAAATAACAAAACAGAAATGCAAGGAATTCTTGAAGCTGTATACGAATACTGCGATGGAATTGCTTGGCATTAAAAAAGACTCGCATTTCTGCGAGTCTTTTTGGTCTGTGAAGTTATTTGCGCCTTATCTTACGCATCAATTAAGCGAGCTCTGCGAAGTACTTAATAGTACGTACCATCTGGCTGGTGTAGGAGTTCTCGT
>CAZUJY010000152.1:0-2841 GCA_964620565.1 uncultured Ruminococcus sp.
AGAATCAATGCTATCCTTGCAGAGCTTGCAGGCGAGAAGGTTGACATCATCAGATACAGCGACGACGTTTGCGAGTACGTTGCAGAGGCTCTCTCTCCTGCTAAGGTCCTTGACGTTTACCTTGAGGATGAGCGCACCTGCCGTGTTACCGTTGCTCCCGAGCAGCTTTCGCTTGCCATTGGTAAGGAGGGTCAGAACGCAAAGCTCGTTGCCCGTCTTACAGGCTGCAAGATCGACATAAAGGCATAAGGCTATGGCTGACTTGTCTGTTCGTAAAATACCGACCAGAAGATGTACGGGATGCGGCGAGCATTTCCCGAAGAATACTCTCATCAGAGTTCTTCGCACACCCGAGGGCGAGGTTACGCTTGACCTGACGGGTAAGAAGAATGGCAGAGGCGCTTATCTTTGCAGGAATCTCTCCTGCTTTAAGAAGGCGAGAAGGTCAAGGAGGATCGAAAGCTCTCTTGAATGTGCCATCTCCGAGGAGCTGTATGAGAAAATGGAAGAGGAACTGACGGTTGGATAAGAAAACAAATACACGTCTTACCGGAATGCTCGGCTTCGCAATGAGAGCCGGTAGACTGATAATCGGTACCGAATCGGTATGCGTGAGCATGGCAAAGCAGGGCAAGGATAAGCCAAGGCTTGTCGCCATAGCGCACGACGCCTCTCAGGGGACTAAGAAAAAGCTTCTGACCAAGGCAGAGTTTTACGGTATAGAAACGGTTATCGTTAACATAGATTCAAGCGAGCTAGGTCGACTTCTCGGTAAGCTCTACGCCCCTGCCACCGTTGCCATTTGTGACGACCGCTTTGCAGAGGAGATAAAGAAGGCAAATGGGCCTTGCGGCGCTGACGACGTCGTGAACTAAAAAGAAAGGAAGTTTCCCACCCGGGAAACGGTGACTCCTATGATCAATTTACCCATTAAAATTACACAGATTTCTAAGGATTTCGATATAAAGTCTAAGGACGTTCTTGATACCTTTAAGGAGCTTGGTGTGGATAAGAAGACCGGTGGCAGCATCGATAAGGATGAGTTCGAGCTCTTCCTCTCTCACCTCACCGAGAAAAATCAGATAAAGGATCTTGACGCTTACAGAGAGGGACGCTCCAGGATCGCAAGCTCCGAGCAAAAGCAGGAGAAGGCTCCCGCCCCCAAGGCAGAGCCCGTAAAGATTGCTCCTGCTCCTAAGGCAGAGCCCGAGAAGACTCCCGCCCCTAAGGCAGAGCCCAAGAACGAGCCCAAGGCATCCGCTCCCGCTCAGAGACCCCAGCAGAAGCCTCAGCAGAACGCACAGCCCGAGCGCAGAAATCAGCCTGCGCAGAATCAGGGCGCTCGTCCCCAGGATAACAGAGATCGCAAGGACAACCGCGATGCAAGAGGCGGCAGAGATAACAAGGGCGGCTTCAACAAGTACAGCGCAGCTCCCCAGGAGAATCCCTTCGCAAAGAAGGCTGAGAATATGAACAGAGCAGCTCAGGGCTTCCGTAATCCCAACTCCACCTGGCAGAAGAACGAGCAGAAGAACGAGCAGAAGCCTGCCCAGAAGCCTCAGCAGAGCGCACAGCCTCAGCAGAAGCCTCAGGTACAGCAGAAGCCTATGAATATTCCCGTTCCGATCGGCAGAGTAGACGTTCAGAAGAACACCGTTCTCCCTGCGCAGAAGGCGGCTCTTGAGAAGCAGCAGAAGATGGAGGCGCAGAAGACTACCTCTACTCCTGCACAGCAGCCCAAGAAGAAGGAGGAGAAGAAGGCGCAGAAGCAGCAGTTCAAGACCATCACTCCCACCTTTGATAAGTCCAGCGTAAAGGGCGGCGTAAATATCGGCGGCGTTGAGACTAACAGCAATGCGGCAAAGACCCGTGTCGTTGATACCAGAACCAGCGACGTTGACCTTTCCAAGTACGACGACAGATACAACGACCACTACTATTCCATTCTTAACGGAGGCGACTCCAAGGCGCAGAAGCAGAAGCTTAAGAAGCAGGATAACAGAGGTCAGAATCAGAAGAGCGCAAAGGATAAGGAGAGAGCGGCTCAGGAGAAGATCAAGAGAATGGAGGCGGAGCGTGCCAGAAACAAGCAGCTTGAGATCACCGTTCCCGAGGAGATCACCGTCTCCGAGCTTGCATCCAGAATGAAGAAGACCGCCGCTGAGGTTATCAAGAAGCTTATGTTTATGGGCGAGATGAAGGGCCTCAACGACGTTATCGACTACGGCACAGCGGAGCTTATCGCCGACGAGTTTGGCGTTAAGGTTACCAAGGAGGTAGTTGTTACCATTGAGGAGAAGCTCTTTACCGAGGCAGAGGATACAGAGGAGGATCTTATCGAGAGAGCTCCCGTTGTCTGCGTAATGGGTCACGTTGACCACGGTAAGACCTCTATCCTTGACGCAATCAGACACACCAACGTAACACGTGGCGAGGCAGGCGGTATCACCCAGGCCATCGGTGCGTACAGAGTAAAGGCGAACGGCAAGGATATTACCTTCCTTGACACCCCCGGCCACGAGGCATTTACCGCAATGCGTATGAGAGGCGCTAAGTCCACCGATATTGCGATCCTCGTTGTAGCGGCCGACGATGGCGTAATGCCTCAGACCGTTGAGGCTATCAACCACGCAAAGGCTGCCGGCATTGATATTATCGTAGCGATCAACAAGATGGATAAGCCCACCGCTAATCCCGACAACGTTCTTAATCAGCTTACCCAGTACGAGCTTGTTCCCGAGGCTTGGGGCGGCGACATTATCACAGTTCCTGTTTCTGCCCATACAGGTATGGGTATTGAGGATCTTCTTGAAAATGTACTTCTCGTTGCAGAGGTTAAGG
>CAZUJY010000153.1:0-2732 GCA_964620565.1 uncultured Ruminococcus sp.
GCAGTGCCTCTTATGGTTACTGATTCGCCCATCGTTGCTACCGGTATGGAGTACAAGGCGGCGGTTGACTCCGGCGCGGTAGTCGTTGCTAAGGAGGGCGGTATCGTTGAGCGTGCAAGCGGTGCGGAGATCGTAATTCTCTCCGACAGCGGCGCAAGAGATACCTATCACTTGATCAAGTTCAAGCGCTCTAACCAGGGCACCTGCGTAAACCAGCGTCCTATCGTAAACGAGGGCGACAGAGTAGAGGCAGGCCAGGTTATTGCGGACGGTCCCGCTACCCAGGGCGGCGAGATCTCTCTCGGTAAGAATGCTCTTATCGGCTTTATGACATGGGAGGGTTACAACTACGAGGACGCAGTTCTTCTTAACGAGAAGCTGGTTCGTGAGGATATGTATACCTCTATCCATATTGAAAAGTTCACTAAGGAAGCTCGTGATACCAAGCTTGGTGCGCAGGAGATCACCCGTGAGGTTCCCAACGTTGGCGACGACGCTCTCAAGAACCTTGACGCAGACGGTATCATCAGAATCGGTACCGAGGTTCGTCCCGGCGACATTCTCGTTGGTATGGTAACGCCCAAGGGCGAGACCGAGCTTACCCCTGAGGAAAGACTTCTTCGTGCGATCTTCGGTGAGAAGGCACGTGAGGTTAAGGATTCCTCTCTTAAGATGCGTCACGGTGAGTACGGCGTTGTTGTTGACGTAAAGATCTACGACCGCACCAACTCCGACGAGCTTGCTCCCGGCGTAAACAAGGTGGTTCACGTTTACGTTGCCCAGAAGAGAAAGATCTCTGTGGGTGACAAGATGGCGGGCCGTCACGGTAACAAGGGTGTCGTTTCCCGCATACTTCCTCCCGAGGATATGCCCTTCCTTGCAGACGGTACTCCCCTTGATATCGTTCTTAACCCCCTCGGCGTACCTTCCCGTATGAACATCGGTCAGGTGCTTGAGGTGCATCTTGGTATTGCATGCCGTAAGCTCGGCATTAAGATTATGACACCCGTATTCGACGGTGCTAAGGAGACCGACATTATCGAGCTCCTCCGTCAGGCTAAGTACACCCGTGACATTCGTCCCGGTGAGAGCGTACGTGGTAAGGCGGTATTCATGGAGGTTATCCGTGAGGACGGTAAGATGGATCTTCAGCGTGTTGATCAGTCAATCGTTGACGATGACGAGAAGCTTCGCAGCCTTATGAAGAGCGAAACGCTTAAGGTTATCGACGGTAAGGTTACTCTTTACGACGGACGTACCGGTGATCCCTTCGATAACCCCGTAACCGTTGGTATCATGTACTATCTTAAGCTTCACCACCTGGTTGATGATAAGATCCACGCACGTTCTATCGGTTCCTACTCTATCGTTACTCAGCAGCCTCTGGGCGGTAAGGCTCAGTTCGGTGGCCAGAGATTCGGCGAGATGGAGGTTTGGGCTCTTGAGGCATACGGCGCAGCATACACCCTTCAGGAGATACTTACTGTAAAATCCGACGATATTGCGGGACGTACCAAGACCTATGAGGCTATCGTTAAGGGTCAGAATATTCCTACTCCCGGTATCCCCGAGTCCTTCAGAGTTATGGTTAAAGAGCTTCAGGCTCTCTGCCTTAACATCCGTGTTCTTGATGAAAACGGCGAGGAGGTTGATATCTCCGGTGTAGTAGACGACGATGCTCCCACCTTCAACAACATTGAAGAGGTTGAGAGAAGCGTTGACGCCCAGAATGAAAAGACCGAGTCTGATGAGGACGAGGACTTTGACGACGATTACGTAGACGACGATGACGAGATCTACGATGGCGAGGGCGACGACCTTGATGACGAAAGCTACGATTACGACGAGGAATAAATAATGCAGGCAGGCGAGAGGGCAAAGTCCCTCTCCGCCTCCGAACTTGAAACAGAAAGGTACAATTCAAACTATGGATAAGAATACGTTTGATTCTATAAAAATAGGTCTTGCGTCCCCTGAGCTTATCCGCTCGTGGTCCCACGGCGAGGTAACCAAGGCAGAGACCATCAACTACCGTACTCTCAAGGCAGAGCGTGACGGTCTTTTCTGCGAGCGTATCTTTGGCCCGACTAAGGACTGGGAATGTCTTTGCGGTAAGTACAAGAGAGTTCGCTTTAAGGGCAAGATCTGTGAGAAGTGCGGCGTTGAGGTTACTACCAAGAAGGTAAGACGTGAGCGTATGGGTAACATTGAGCTTGCAGCTCCCGTTTCCCACATCTGGTATTTCAAGGCCCTTCCTTCCAGAATGGGTGCTATGCTTGAGCTGTCCACAAGACATCTTGAAAGAGTTCTTTATTTCGCAAGATACATTGTTATCGATCCCGGTAAGAACACCGGCTTTGAGAAGAAGCAGCTTCTCACCGATGCGGAATACAAGAGTGCGATGGAAAAGGGTCTGGACGAGTTCGGCTTCAGAGCCGGAATGGGTGCTGAGGCTATCAAGGAGCTCCTTGCGGAGATCGACCTTGACCAGCTTTCCATGGAGCTTCGTGAGGAGCTTAAGAAGTCTTCCGGTCCCAAGAAGGTAAAGATCATCAAGCGCCTTGAGATCGTTGAGTCCTTCAGAAAGAGCGGAACTGCATGTGAAAACTGTGAGTACCGTGGCAACCTTGAGGTTTGCAAGGGCTGTAACAACCCCAACAGACGCAATAGCCCCGAGTGGATGATCCTTGAGACCATTCCCGTTCTTCCCGCAGATATCCGTCCTATGGTAC
>CAZUJY010000154.1:0-2627 GCA_964620565.1 uncultured Ruminococcus sp.
CAGCGCCGAACATCTGTCTGAAAGCAAGACGTCCGATACGGCCGAAGCCGTTAATTGCAACCTTTACGTTTGCCATTTTGAAAATCCTCCAAAATATAAAAAATTTAATTATAATCTTATTTTTTTATGAAAGTTCCCTTTCATACCATTTTACATTGTAGCACATTTTTTGCCAATATGCAATAGGTTTGCCAATTTTTTATCAATTTCGTCACTTTTTTTATTTTAAGAAAAACCGGTCAATAATATTTGTGTACTTTTTACTTTTTTCTATTGAAAATGCGGGAAAAATGTGCTATACTACTGTCATACATAACAGAGTAGGACGGCATGCGTAGCAAAAAGCAACCTAAAACAAACACGTTTTGAGTTACTGTTGGCTAAGTGCCAGGTGGACGGGGAGTTGCCACCTTGACGAATGAGGATTTTTTCCGAAGCGGTGTGCCTTCCGCATCCCACTGTTGCCTGAATAGGATATTTGCGCCCTATGGGCGCTCTGCCTTCTGGGTACCGGATGTAAATCTGTGCCAAGGAGGTATTTTTTTATGACTAAAGGAAAGAAAAATTTAAAGATAACCGTCATTCTGGCGATGCTCGCCGCTATAAGCATTATTTGCGGAAAGTATCTCGCTATACGTGGCGGCGACGTTATGCGCTTCAGCCTTGAGAATATGCCTATAATCTTCGCAGGAATTGCATTTGGCCCTGTGGCAGGAGCGATAGTTGGTGTCGTTGCCGATCTTATCGGCTGCCTTATGGTGGTATATCCCATAAATCCCCTGGTTACTATCGGTGCCGCAGTTATCGGAGCTGTTTCGGGAATTGTGCCTTTGATTCTAAAAAAGATCAACCTTTCGGAGCATTGGATAACGGCGATAACCGTGGCGGCGGCTCATCTTTTGGGCTCGGTGGTCATAAAAACCTTCGGTCTTGCGGTCTACTACGATATGCCCTTCTTTGTCCTTATGCTCTGGAGAGCGCTTAACTACCTGATAGTCGGCTCGCTGGACGGCGCTGTGGTGTACCTTCTTATGAGAAACAAGGGAATAAAAATGCAGATAAAGGAGCTTGGCAAAGGCGAATGATGACCTACGAGGAAGCAATAAAATATATTCACGGCGTCAGCAATTTCTTCTGCAAGCCCGGTCTTGACAGGATAAGAGAGCTTTGCGAGGGCCTTGGCAATCCGCAAAAAAAACTGCGCTTTATCCACGTGGCGGGAACTAACGGCAAGGGCTCGGTTTGCGCGATGCTGAATTCGGTTCTCTGCAAGGCGGGATACAGGGTGGGGCTTTATACCTCCCCTTACGTGAGAGAATTTAACGAGCGAATGAGGGTGAACTCCAAAAATATCCCCAATGAAACGCTCGCCCGCATTACCGAAAGAGTGAAGGCTGTGGCTGAAAATATGGATGACAGCCCCACCGAATTCGAGCTGATAACCGCTATCGCCTTCGAGTATTTTCTCGAGGAGAGATGCCAGGTTGTGATTCTCGAGGTGGGAATGGGCGGCAGGCTTGATGCAACCAATATTATTGACGCTCCCCTGCTCTCTATTATAACGGGGATCGCCATAGATCACACCGCCTTTCTCGGCGACACGATTGGACAGATCGCAGGCGAAAAGGCGGGTATTATTAAAGAAAAATCCGTCGCACTTTTTGGCGGCGAGGATAGCGCAGCCGAGGCTATAATTGTCAAAAAATGTGCGGAAATGCAAAGCATACTTTGCAAGACGGACTATTCATCTCTCAAAATTAACTCCATGAGCCTTGATGGAAGCTGCTTTGATTATAGAAGCAGATACGACGTTAAGCTGTCGCTTTTGGGCAGCTATCAGCCAAAAAATGCGGCTATTGTTCTTGACGCTATCGACAATCTCTTGGGGATAGGTCTTAAGGTTTCCGAGGAGGATCTGCGCCAAGGACTGCTTGAAGCCAGGTGGCCCGCAAGATTTGAAATAATAGGCAGAGATCCCTTGATAATTTTCGACGGAGCCCACAATCCTCAGGGAATTTGCGCCGCCGTGGAGAGCATAAAGGAGTATTTTGGTAGCGAAAAGGTAGTGATCGTAAGCGGCGTGCTTCGTGACAAGGACTACAAGGCAATAGCCGAGAGCCTTTCGACCGTGGCAGAGCGTGTGTTCACCATCACTCCCGATAATCCCCGCGCCCTCCCGGCAAAGGAATATGCGGATGTTATTTCTGCAAGGGGAGTAGCTTCTATCCCCTGCGATTCCATCGAAGAGGCTATTGCCTTGGCAAAGGATTACGCAGGTTCTGCGGGCAAGTCCCTCTTCTGCCTCGGCTCGCTTTACACATACTGCCGTGTAATTGAGCTGGTATAGCTGTATATTAAAAAGCGGTGCCGAATTGATATGCACCCCAAAAGTTAGACACTTTTGGAGGTGCATATTTTTTATGGGCAAAACAGGAAGAAAAAACAAAAAATACTCGCCAGAATTCAAAATCCGTGTTATAATGGATATGCGTGAACACAAATTGGGGTATTCAGAGACAATGAGAAAGTATTTTCCTCATTTGGGGGAACGGAACTTTTGCTTTTTAAAGAAGTGGGAACGCATATTCTTGGAAGAAGGAGCCGAAGGTCTGATGAAAGAACGCAGA
>CAZUJY010000155.1:0-2594 GCA_964620565.1 uncultured Ruminococcus sp.
GTTCCCTCATAGAACGAATCTGTTTCATTCTTGTTGGTGGGAGTATGAAGGTCTGAACCGTCAACAGCAAGCAAACGGTAACCCTTGAATAAAACTTGTTCATCAACGGCATTTGTAAAGGTGTGGAACAGGTTTTCAAAAGCGCGGTAATTCACCTTGTTTCTTTGCTGAACAAAAGCTGAAACCGTGGGCATCGAAGGATTCAAATTGAAATATTCCATCAATTCACCGCTAAGAGATTTTCCTGTCATAGATAAAACAGATTTTATAACCTGCTTAAAGGGGAGTTTTCTTACTCTCGTAAAATCCTTCTCGGGATTTCTTGAGAATACCTTTGGGTGTTCGGATATTTCGTTGATACTTCTTTTTAGCGCTCTTTTAATTGTCTTGGGTGTGTAAGCCATTGCTTTTTCTCCTTATCAATAGTGGAATTTATCTCTATTAACAAGGGTCGATTTTATTAGCGGGCTAATAAAATCGACCGCACACTTTTGATTTTTTGTCAAGCCTTTTTCTAAAATTTCTTAAACTTTTTTCAAAAAAAGAGCCAAGCTCATTTCTGAACTTGGTTCTTTTCTTAACTTAATGACATTGGGCTTTAACAGGTCTCACCTTTTATATTTCAAGGGCAAAAATGTAGTATTAAACAAAAATAATGCTACAAAAGTATTGACAAACGGCTGCTTATATGCTATAATCCTTGTTGAAAAGGTGGTGAAGATAATGAAGACTTATAGCGTGAAAGAAATTGCGGATATGCTTAACACTAACCCTGAAACGGTACGCAGGTGGATTCGCGATAAAAAACTTGAAGCGACTATCGAATCGAAAAAAGGTGGGCATATTGTGTATGAATCTGCGTTACAAGCCTTTTTAAAATCCTCGCCTAAATATGCATCAATAGCAACGACGGCTGTTTTTTCAACTATGATGGTAGGGGGACTAATCGCTCAAAAAGTTATAGATGTGGAACAATTAAAGAAGGCGCGCATATCCGAGGCTGATATCATAATTTTTTTGCAATCTGAGATAGAAATGCGAACCGCAGCTATTGAAAGCAAACGAGAGAGCATAAAGCAACTTGATATTCAAATTAAAGCAGAGCAAATTCAGATAGAAGCATTTCAAAAGATGATAGAAAATTTAAGAACATCAAAGGGGGATTAATGCCTAGTGGAGGAAAGAATTCTTGAAAATGAGAGAGAACATAAGATTTGGGATTGGTTAAAAAGTCACAAAACAGAACTGATAGTGGCTGGTGTTAGTATTGCAGCGATTACGGGTCTCATCCTTGGAATGAAAAACAAGGACACAGTTTTGGAGTTTTTAAAGACTACTAAAAGCAAAATAAAATCTGTTTCTTTAGAAATCAATACATTACAGGATGATAACGTTATTTTAGAAAGTTCCAAGACCACTCGAATATATACTGCTCCTCAAAACCCCTATAACGTTGATTGGCATATTAGGAATATGTCAGGTGGAAGACATCATTCGGCCGAAAAGGAGGCAGAGGCGCTTGCACTAGGTATTGAATTACTGCCTAATCAAACAATCGTTGATTCGTACACAAAAGGATTAGCCGCATAAAGGAGAGAGCAATGGGAAAGAAGAACAATAAAAGCATAATAGATCGTCTCACTTATGCATACATACGTAAAATCAAAAAATGGATCATCTGCCCGGCTTGTCAAAAAGGCAAGATGACAATAGATAAGAAATCGACAGTATGGACTTGCGAAGATTGTGGATACAAGCTGTCGGCTGACGAATTTGAAGATAATTATGTATTTTGGTTTTGTGATGAATGTCAGACATACCTAAATAATCAAGAAGGGTTTGATCGTAATGCCGTAAAGCACATTTGCAGAAATTGCGGATATGAGAATGATACAACCTTTGAAAATGTAAAAGGCATTTGCTCTGATTGTGGGAGGATAATTTCCGATCCCGATGCCACCTTGTGTGCTGATTGTAGACAAAGGCGTCGCGAAAAAGCAAAAGAATGGCTTATAACCGCGGGCAAGGTTGTAGGCGTGGCAGCGGCTGTGGTTGGAGCAGTTTGCGTTGCTGTAGCCGCATCTGGTGATGAGGATACAACCTCTACGGGATACGACGCTTTACCATCGGATGAAAACGGCGAGCCGATTAAAAAATGTGCTAATTGTGGAAACACAGACGAAAACACACTTTGGGATGAAGATGATACGATATATTGTTCTAAGTGTTGCCACAGGACTTCAAAAGAGACAGGAAAGGACGATGTTGTGGAATGTCCGTATTGCCACAGAATGAGAGATAGAAAAGCTATGTACTGTAGGCATTGTAATGATTCCGCTTGGGAAGCAAGTACACCAAAAGAATTTGCGGAAATTGATAAAATACTCAAAGAGTACGGCCATTAAGAGAATTTGCACCTTTGCGTGAAAACGAAGGTGCAAATTTTGCACTTTTTATCGCCGAGAATAGTGCAAAAATCTCCGCAAGTGGTCAAACATGTGGTCAACTGAAAACAACCGATTTTGTGAAAAATATATAGAAAAACAGCCGAAAACAAGTCAAAATGGCTTGTTTTCGGCTGTTTTTTGGTCGAA
>CAZUJY010000156.1:0-2493 GCA_964620565.1 uncultured Ruminococcus sp.
CGTTGTCTGTGGTAGCTCTGGGGTTGTTACCGCCTGCGCCGTTGATAAGGATGTCGCAGGGACCGAGATCACGGAGAACTGCCTGATGTACCTCTTCGAGAGCTACGGGGTCAAGCACGTTTGCCTTATATCCGATACAGGTAAAGCCCTCAGCGGAAAGCTCCTCAGCGAGCTTCTTTACTGCATCCTCGTTGAGATCGAGAGCAGCAACCTTTGCGCCTGCCTGAGCATAAGCTCTTGCCATATCGCCGCAAAGAACGCCGCCTGCGCCTGTTACAACTACTACCTTACCGGAAAAATCTACGTTAAGGGGAAGATTGATCATTGTAATTTACCTCCAAATATTATTTCTCATCAAGCTTATCAAGCATATCCCAAACACCGAGCATATACATAATGCCGAGCGCACGGTCGTAGAGGCCGTAGCCGGGACGTACGTTGCCGGGCTTTTCATCCCAAAGGTGTCTGCCGTGGTCGGGACGGATATAACCGTTGAAGCCGCAGTCGTGATAAGCCTTAAGGATCTCAAGGATACCTGTGTCGCCGTCACAATCTCTGTGGCTCGCCTCGGAGAAGTCACCGTTGGGGAAGTGCTTAACGTTTCTGATGTGAGCAAATGCAATTCTGTCGCAGTGCTTTCTAACGATCTCGGCAACGTTGTTGTCGGGATTAGCGTTAAGGCTACCGGAGCAGAGTGTCAGACAGTTGTAGGGGTCGTCAACCATAGAGAGGAATCTGTCGATGCTGGGACCGTCAACAAGAAGACGGGGCAGACCGAAGATATCCCAGGGCGGATCGTCCATGTGAATAGCCATCTTGATATCGCACTCACGGCAGGTGGGCATAATTGCCTCGAGGAAGTACTTAAGATTAGCCCAAAGCTTCTCGTGGTCAACGTCTGCGTAATCCTTGAAGAGCTGGTCAAGCTTTGCCATTCTTTCAGGCTCCCAGCCGGGGAAGGACATATTGTACTTCTCGGTAAAGTCGAGAATGTACTTTGCCATTGCGTTGTAGTCATCCTGGATCATACCCTTCTCATAGAAGAGAGCGGTAGAGCCGTCGCCAACCTCATGGAACAGGTTACTTCTGGTCCAGTCGAAGATAGGCATAAAGTTATAGCAGATAACCTTTACACCGAACTTGGAAAGGTTGCGGATGCACTGCTTGTAGTTCTCGATGTACTGATCTCTTGTGGGAAGACCGATCTTGATGTCGTCGTGAACGTTTACAGACTCAACAACGTCTCCGTTGAAGCCGTATGCGTGGAGCTGATCCATAACGGCGCCGATCTCCTCCTCGGTCCAGATCTCGCCGGGCATCTTGCCGTGAAGCGCCCAAACGATACCCTCAACACCGGGAATCTGCTTGATGTCAGACAGCTTGATACGGTCGTTGCCTTCGCCGTACCAACGGAATGTCATTTGCATAGTGATTTATTCCTTTCAATTGTTATTCAAAGAGGTTTGTATAAATATCGTGAGACTTTTTCGGTCTCGCCATATGTTTTTTACTTCTTTTCCTTGGGCTCTCTGATGCGGTTAAGCTTTTTGTTAAGCGCAAGAAGCTCTTCCTTGGTGAACTCTACGTTCATCATACCGCCCGCCATAGTAAGCAGACGAAGCACGGTGAAGCCGTTCATCATAGCCATCATATCGGAATTGATCTCAAAGCCCATCGCCTTAGGCTTTTCCTTCTTCTCACCCTTCTTTTTCTTACCGCCCATCATTTTGCCCATAAGCTTCATGAAGATCATCTTACCACGGAAAGTGCTGATAACCTGACCCATCTTGGAGTTAAGAGAAAGGCGGCCGGGGATCTCTTCAATATCAAACCAGTTAAGGATTACACCCTTTTCTACAAGGCGGTATTCCTCGTTGAAGGTGTCAACCTTTCTGATGATGCTCTCGTCGGTAATATCGCCTGCCTTGGCAACGATCTTGCTCTCACCAACGTTGTTAACGTTGAAGTAGAAGAAGTGGTTGTCGGAGGTCTGCTTACCGACAGACTCGCCGTTAACGAAGAGCTCAACCTCGGGAAGGTTGGAATATACGGTAATCTTGGTTACATCCTCAACTCTGTCGATATATCTCTTGGATGCGATATGAAGCACGGGAGCCTCTGCAGGATCACGGAGCCATGCCTTGTAAGCGTAGAAGGAGTCCTTCTTGTACTTACGGTCCATGGTCATAAGACCCTTGTGGTTCTGTCCGTTCTCTCCGCCCTCAGCTCTTGCGTCAGCGCCGAAGTCGAACATATTCCATACGTGAGTAGCCCACATATACTTTCTGGAGTAGAGCTGCTTGATAAGCTCCTCGTGGTAGTATGCCTGATATTCCTCGGTATAGTCGCCCTGACGGGGATCGGAGGTGTGCCAGTTAAGCGCCTCACAGCCGTACTCGGAGCAGCCGATCGGAATAGAGGGATGCATAGCGTGGAACTTATCGAACCAGGGGCCGTTCATAGAGGTATCGCCACCGTACCAGCCGAAGTAGT
>CAZUJY010000157.1:0-2487 GCA_964620565.1 uncultured Ruminococcus sp.
ATTCGCAGAATTTCAACCTTTTACTGTCTCATTTACAATTTTTGTTCGGTTAAAGTTTTTTTCATATCCTTTTCGTTTTTTCGTTCTCGTCAAATGTGACAGCCACTTTTCTATGTCTGCATCCAAAAATTGCATGGACAAATGTTTATTATTTGATTTTTGACAACTTGCACAAAGCGAGGCTTCATATTTTGTGTACTTTTCCGCCCTGTTTTGAATTATTATGCGGTAAAATGAATTTTGTTTTTAAAAAGTTGCAAAAATTAGTTTTTTCCTATTGCAATTACAGGCGCTATGTGCTAAAATATTTTCATATTTTAATAAAGGAGAAAGACAATGAAAAAATTATTAACGCTGTTTATTTTGTTGGTAATGGCAATCAGCCTTGTGGCTTGTGATTACCTCCCTGACGAGCTTAAAGATACCATAAACGGAATTCTCGGCGTCGAGCCAGATGACGGCGGCGACGATCACGTTCACGAATTTGTGGAATTTGAAAGCAAGAAGGCCTTCTGCGGTAAAGACGGCTATAAGAAGTACAAGTGTAGCTGTGGCGAGATCAAGGAAGAGGTTATTCCTAAGCTCGGTCACGATATTCAGTACGTTGGCACTACCCCTCCCAACTGCACAAAGCCCGGCGTAATCAAGAACAGATGCACACGCTGCAGCAAGGAAGAAAACGAAGAGATCCCTGCGCTCGGCCACGATATGAGCGAGCTTATCGAGAACTCCAGAATCATCTTCTGCACCAGAACCGGATGTACTCACACCGGCGATATTGAAACAAGCGGCAAGTACGACGAGCTTCTCAGATTCACCTTCGGCGATGATGACAAGGCTCTCCTTGAGGAAAAGCACAATCAGCTTTCTGCAATTCTCGAGTCTGCTGACAAGTATGATCCTACTCTTCACGGTCTTACTACCGAGGGCGCGCTCTACGACGCTTATAAGGAAGCAGAAAAGCTTTACGAGGATTACAGCGACCTTATTTTTGAGGCGCAGGGACAGTACTCTATCGCTATGACCCTCTATTACTGCAACCACAGAGATACGGAGCTTGAACAGCGCTACAACGATATGCAGACCTACTACACCGACCTTGTAGCGAAGTTCTACTCGCTCTCTCAGCCCTGGTATGACTCTATGTTCCGTGACTTCTTCTTCGAGGGCGCAACCGAGGAGGAGATCAAGGCTTTCCTCTTTGACAGCAACGCATACGCTAACGAGGAGTACACTGCTCTTAAGAACAGAAACGACGCTATTGAGCTTGAGTTCAACAGCATCAGCAACCCTGCAATCAGCACTAAAGTTGCCGAGCTTTACGCTGAATTCGTTGCCAATAACATCCGTATTGCAGAGATCCTTGGCTATGACAACTATCTTGAGTATGCATATGAAAACGTATACGACAGAGATTATACATACCAAGATTCTGCTCAGTTTGTTGAGTACGTTAGAGAATATATCGCTCCCGTTTACAATTCGACTTACTCTAAGTGGGGTAGCATTACCGGCGGTTCACTTGATGAAGCTGACATAGAAACCTATTACAGCATTGTAAGCAACAGTTTCTTCAACGACGCTTTAGGCAACAAGCTCTTCAACGACTATATTGACGATATGAATATGGCGTTCACCTCTAACCCCGACAAGCAGATCTCCTTCTCCGACGAGCTTAACGACCTTGTAACCGACGGAAATATGTTCAGAGGAACATACGAGGGCGCATACGTTACCTATATTCGTGGCGTTGATCTTCCTATCGCTTACTTCGGTAAGGGATATGATTCCTCTACCACTATCGCTCACGAGTTCGGTCACTATATGAACGAGGTTTATAACGACGACCAGTACACCCAGTCCTTCGACCTGCTTGAGACTCACTCTCAGGGCCAGGAGATGCTCTACATCCAGTATGCAAAGAACTACATCGAGGGCAACGCTCTTGAGCTTGTAGAGACCTATCACCTTCTCTCCTCCATTCAGACCATTATGCTCGCTACACAGGTTGACTGCTTCGAGCAGGCTATTTACCTCAACCACTACGAGGGTCCCGGCCACGAGGAGATAATGGCAGACGGTCAGATCACCGCAGACGAGTATGACGACGTTTATGCAGGTCTCTCCGAGTATCTCGGCATTGATGAGGCATACCGTGTTGACGAATACTGGAGATACGTTACTATTTCCTCTCCCTGCTACTACATTTCTTACGCAGTTTCAGGTGTAAACTCACTCCAGATTTACGTTAACGCAATGACCGACGGTCTTGATTCCGCGAAGGAATCCTACCTCAAGCTCTTCACCTACACCGACGTAGATCCCGAGATGACTACCGAGGAGATCCTCGTTTACGCAGGACTTACCTCCTATGTTGACGAGGCAACCTTCATCAAGATCAATATGTTCCTTCGTTAATGTTTAACTTAATAAAAGAGGCTGTCTCAAATTTGCATTTGAGGCAGCCTCTTTTTGGGGATAGTCAGA
>CAZUJY010000158.1:0-2484 GCA_964620565.1 uncultured Ruminococcus sp.
TTGTTAAACTTTTTTACACCTACAAGATCTCCTGATGCGTAAATAAAGTCGTAATTAAGATCGCCGTGAATTACAGAAGAAAGCATGCCGTTTGAATAAGTAAAGTTGTTTTTGCGTGAAGGAGTGGCATCAAATCCCTTTTGTAAGTATATCCCATTCCAGACTTTCGCACTCTCGCACCTCTCCGAATTTGTGCATATTGTATATAACAGCCACAAACAAAAAAACGAGCCTACCCGAAGGTAGGCTCGCAGGGGGTTGCTTTTAATATTTTAAGTAGTTTTATTTATGCTTTTTTGTTATATGGCTTATTTTCAAATCATTTCAAATCATTGATTAATATTAATCTTTGACTTTCATAATCATATGAAATAAAAACAAATTCAAAATCGCCATATAAAGGAGGAATATTATAACTGTCAGTGGTCAAATTATAAAATAAAAAATAATCGAAACTTAAAAGTTCATATTGGACATTTTCTGGTAAAAGTTTTTTAATTTCTGTATTTAATTGATTTTCCCATAGTTGATTTGTCAAAATTTCATTTTTAAAAGAAGTTGCTTCTTCCTTATTGATAATTCTCACATAACTCAAACTGTATGAATCAAATGTGTTTGTTGCAACCTTTATTTTTTCTGGAATATCTATTTTAGCTTTCGTTTCAACAGCATATACATCTTCAACATCGTATGAAACATTATTAAAAACAAATCTATACGATCCAAATAACAAAAGCAATGGTAAACATATAAAAGAAATAATAATATTTTTTTTGTACATTGGATTGCTTTTTCTAAATTTAACTCCTATTACAAGGGATAAAACTCCAACTGGGATGAATATCCACATTATCCAGGAGTATCTTATTATTCCCGCTACTCCAAAAGCATCCGCTTCTCCAATTAAACTAGCTAAAGAAAACGATATTATTGGAGATAATAATGTCACCCCAAAAACAATATTACCAAAACAATTGTTATTTTTCATGGTTGAACTCCATTCTGTTAATAATTTGGTACTGGCAAGCGGGGTGGTGAATCTGGAAGGGGTATCTTGCTTAGATCGCCTGTAGCAAAGAACATATAAACTCCAATTGCTACAGTAACTAAAAGTCCAGTATTAATTCCAATAGTAAATCCATCAGTTCTAGTAATACCATTACCTAAGTCAGTATCCCAGCCAAGCGTTATAGAAGTTTCTCCAGCTATATTTGCGTTGATATTTAAGCTGAAATCGCCTATGCTTGCTTGAACTCCAACTCCTAAAAATTCTAATTGTACCTCTGCGCCAATAACATCAAAAGCATTTATTCCGATGCCGGCATAATAAGTTGTTCCCAACATATTCATTATATTTGATGTACTTCCAGTAAATAAATAAAACATTCCCGAACGTCCCTCTGTATGGGTTGTATATGAAGAATAACCGATTTTTCCAATAGGACCTATAAGAATATATGGCGTGGTTTCCCAACCAGCTGATGTTCGTAATTCGTATCCAAATAAGTGAAATTTGCTTGATTGAGAAGATCCGGGGGAGGAAGCTAATGAAATGGCTTTAGAAACTCGTCCGGTTGAATTATAATTAATTGAGCGATTAATTGGATTGTTACTTGCAAGACCATATAGATTTAGTCCGTTGATAACCTTGAAATCTAATAATTTAGTGGAAGCAGGAGAAATAAACCTACGCCATTCGGGGTCATAGTAACGGGAGTTAAGGTAGTAGAGCTTCGTGCCCTCGTCGTAATAGTAACCTCTATAACGGATGGGATTTACGTGAGCAACAGTATAATTGGTAGTAGTGCTCTTAATGGTGCAATTACCCCATGCGTCGTAAAGATACTCAACAACCTTGTTGCCGCTTGTATCGTAGATACCAATAACGTCACCCTGCAGATTGCGCAGATAGTAATAAATACTTGTTCCGTAAATCGATGAAGTGTACTGCATACCCACCATAGAGCTTTCATCGTAGAGGAATACGATCTCCGATGATGCGGTTTCGCCGCCGTAATGCTCCTCAGTGATTGACTCGGAAATCAGCCTGCCGGAGCTGTCGTATGAGTAAGCTCTGCTGTATCCTATAACCTCATCCTGTCCAACAGGGGTAATGGCGTCGTCGGCTATGAAGTAGGCGTAATGACTTCCCACCCTCTGTCCAAGACCGTTGTAGGTAAAGGAATAGGTCTTGCTGGAACTAAAGCTCGGAATTACGGGTAAAGTGACGGCTCTTGAAGAGCTGCCGAGCTCCTTTCTTATAGAACTGAGCTTTCCTTTACTCCAAGTGTAATTCCATCCGTCATAGCTTGCAACACCGCCGAGGGTGTTATAGGTAATATCATTACCGCCGAAGCTTGTGAGCCTGTCCTTCTGAGTGCTATCATAGGTATAGGACTCAACCGTAGGTGTGCCGGTGGGAGTATCTGCGGTAGTATAAGGATATTCCTTTGCCTCTGTTATATTTCCAATTTCATTATAACT
>CAZUJY010000159.1:0-2469 GCA_964620565.1 uncultured Ruminococcus sp.
ATTCGCAGAATTTCAACCTTTTACTGTCTCATTTGCAATTTTTGTTCGGTTAAAGGTTTTTTCATATCCTTTTCGGATTTTTTCGTTCTCGTCAAATGTGACAGCCCCTTTTTTCTTTAGAAATTAAATGTAAGCTGGTCAAGGAGCGATCCGTTGGAAGGAAGCGCAAGCTTCTTACACTTAAGAGCATCCTGACCTATGTCGTCGATTCTGTCGGTCACAAGATCGACCTTTACTCCCTTCTTCGGAAGCTTCATAATTTGCACGCCGGCAGCCGTTCTGGTGGCCTTTACGGGAACAAGACTGCTCTTGATAAGCATTCCCCTGCCCGCATCACTGCGGATAAAGAGATTAACAGGCTTGTCTCCCTCGTAAACCGCACCTGCAAGAGGTGATTCCGAGGAATATGCGCTGGCAATCTTACGGCGACGAGTTTTTGCCTCGTAAGCGCCAAGATTTACACGAAGGCCCTTTCCGTTTTCAAATATGTATACCATATGGTGATCAGGATTAAGCTCATAGATCATCTTGCAGGCTATTACATGCTCGTCGTCCTCCATACCAAGCTTTGTAGGTACGTAATCGCCCATCTGACTTGCCTTGGAAAGATCAAAATCTGCTACTCTGGCACGGTAGATCTGCGCCTTATCGGTGAAGAAGAGAATATCGCCACGGTTATCGGTGTCCTCCTGATAAATAATGAAGTCACCCTCCTTAACCTTATGCTCCTCGGCAGCACGTGCCGCCTGAACCGACAGCTTCTTGAAGTATCCTCCCTTGGTAAGCACAAGACGACAATTATAGTTCTCAAAGAAGATGTCCTCCTTAGGTCCGGGAGCGCTCGCCTCCTTGACAACAATCTCGGTCTTTCTGGGCTTGCCGTATTTCTTCTTGATCTCCTGAAGCTTAGAGATAATAGTTCCCTTAAGCTTGATCTCATCACGAAGAGTTTCCTTAATATCAGCGATCTGCGTTTCAAGCTGGCTGATCTCCTCAACTCTGTTGATAATATACTGACGGTTAAGATTACGCAGCTTAATCTCGGCAATATACTCAGCCTGGATCTTTGTAAGATTAAATCCGGCGGCTAGGTTGGGAACAACGTCCTCCTCACGCTCGGTATTTCTGATGATCCTGATAGCCTTATCAATGTCAAGCAGAATAGCCGCAAGACCTCGAAGCAGCTCAAGCTTATGCTCCTTCTTACCAAGCTCGTATGTAAGCTCACGGGTAACGCACTTAACTCTGAACTTGATCCACTCGTTAAGAATCTCTCTGATGCCAAGCTGCATAGGAGTTCCGTCAACAAGAATATTGAAGTTACAGTCAAAGTTGTTCTCAAGCTCGGTTACAGCAAAGAGCTTCTTCATAACCAGCTCGGGATTTGCGTCTTTCTTAAGATCAAAGGTAAGCTTAAAGCCGTTAAGGTCGATTGCATCTCGAACGTCGGCAACCTCACGGAGCTTGCCGGTCTTGATCATATCGGTAGCCTTCTTCATTATTGCCTCGATGGATGAAGAATAAGGGATCTCAAGAACGTCGATGCAGTTGTTCTTCTTTACGTACTCGTATTTTGCACGCATCTTAAAGCTACCGTAACCCGTCTCATAGATCTTACGCATCTGATCTCTGTCGTAAAGGATCTGCGCTCCGCCGGGAAAATCGGGAGCCTTTACAATATCAAGCATACGGTCTATGGTGGTATTTGGGTTCTTAAGGAGCGCTATCGTTCCGTCACAGATCTCGTTAAGGTTAAAGGAGCAGATAGAGCAAGCCATACCTACCGCAATACCCAGGTTCGGCGAAACGAGAATGTTCGGGAAGGTGGTGGGAAGCAGCGCAGGCTCCTCCATGGTATTATCGTAGTTAGGAATGAAATCTACCGCATCTTTATCAATTCCGGAGAATAATTCGTGGCAGAACTCATCAAGCTTAGCCTCGGTATATCTGGAGGCCGCATAAGCCATATCTCTCGAATAGTGCTTACCGAAGGATCCCTTCGAGTCGATAAAGGGATGAAGCAGCGCCTCGTGTCCCTTGGTAAGACGAACCATGGTTTCATATATGGAGGCATCACCGTGAGGATTAAGTCGCATGGTCTGTCCAACGATATTTGCGCTCTTGGTCTTCTGCTTTGTAAGAAGTCCCATGTCATACATGGTATAAAGAAGCTTTCTATGCGCAGGCTTAAATCCATCTATCTCAGGAAGAGCACGAGATACAATAACGCTCATAGCGTATGGCATATAGTTCTTTTCAAGAGTCTCGGTTATGGGCTGTAGTGTTGCTGCAGCCTCATTTTCCATAGGATTGTCAATAACTTTCTTTTTAGCCATTTTTTCCCTGCCTTAAATTTATTACAGTATGTGCAGCCGCACGTATCATTCGGTTGTAGAGAGCAAGTCCAACCCCCTCCTTCGAAGGAAGGGGCGCATAGATCCTGTCATAGCTTCTCTCATCAGCCTCTCT
>CAZUJY010000160.1:0-2420 GCA_964620565.1 uncultured Ruminococcus sp.
GATAAGGTCGGTGAGCTGACGGGGGGTGGTGCCCTCGGATGCCATATTGCCCACAAGGTTTGCGTCCTTCTTCTCAATCTCCGACTTGATGGCCGCCTTCAGCTCCTCGCCGGAGAGGTTAGCGAAATCGTTGTCCGCAAGATACTTAAGCTTAAGCTCGTTGGGGGTGCCCTCAAGGCCTGAGGTGTATGCGGGAGAAACGACAGGGTCTGCAAGCTCCCAGATCTTACCTACGGGATCCTTGAATGCGCCGTCGCCGTAGACCATTACCTCAACCAGCTTGCCGGTCGCCTTCAGCACTCTGTCCTGAATGTCCTCCACCAGAGTCTGACAGTCACGGGGGAAGAGCTTTACCTGCTCCTCGGTAGCCTTGTTGGAGCCGAGAAGTCCGTAGCTCTCGTTATAGCCCGAGCCGTTTACCGATGCGGTAAGGATCTCGTCCATGCCGTATACTATCTCTGCGCCTGCGGCCTTGAGAATACGCTTGGTACGTGCTCTTGTGTGGATGTCGCAGTTCAGCACGTTCTTTGTATAGTCGAGGATCGCACGGGGGTTGTTTGCGAAGATGATCTCACAGTCAGCGCCCTCGTCACGAATCAGCTTTTCGTAGTATTCAACGTAGTCAACACCGGTAAAGCGATGCTTCTCGTAGCCGAAAAGCTCACGGTACTTCTTAACGTCAAGCACGTCACGGTAGGGATCCACGCCCTTCTCGTCCATAAGGTCGATGCTGATAAGGTGGTTTCCAACCTCGTCAGCGGGGTAGGAGAGCATAAGCACGATCTTCTTTGCTCCTCTTGCGATACCCTTAAGGCAGATAGCGAAACGGTTACGGCTGAGGATAGGGAAGATAACGCCTACGGTCTCACCGCCGAACTTCGCCTTAACGTCTGCCGCAATGTCGTCAACGGTAGCGTAGTTACCCTGCGCACGGGCAACGATAGCCTCGGTCATGGCAATAATATCTCTGTTACGGATCTCATAGCCCTCGGATGCCGCCGCCTCGAGAACCGAGGAGGTAACGATTTCTGCAAGATTATCACCGCTTCTGATAATGGGCGCTCTGACGCCTCTTGATACGGTGCCTATCATACGACTCATTTTTTTGATCTCCTTTCGTAACTGACGAAAAAATTAATACATTTCATTATATCAAATCCATAAGGGTTTGTAAAGGGATTTTAGATAAAAAAGTGGAGGAAATATATTCTTTTTTTGAAAGAGCGGATGGGGTAAAATGGCAGGAAAAATCACAAAACTAAAAATAAAAAGCTTTTAAAAATGACAAAAAATAAAGAAAAAACGGCTGAAATGCAAATAAAACTTTGCAAATAAGCCGTTTTTTATATCAAAAAATCTTATTTTTGTATTACTCGCTTGATAGCCTCAAGGGACTCGTCGCTTATGTGATGCTCGATCTTGCAGGCATCGGCAGAGGCGATCTCCTTGTCAACACCGAGAGATGTAAGGAACTCGGTAAGCACTCTGTGACGGTCGTAGATCTTCTGCGCCACCTCACGACCCGAGTTGGTCAGGGTGATATAGCCGTCCTTATCAACGGTGATATATCCGCCGTTTTTAAGAATACCGATAGCACGGCTCACGCTGGGCTTGGAAAATCCCATATGCTCGCACACGTCGATAGATCTTACGTGGGGATTTCCTTCGGTGAGTATTAAAATTGTTTCAAGGTACATCTGACCCGATTCTTGCAGATTCATATAATGCTCCATTTTCGGTGGATTTTTATATAGTGTAGCACATTTTTGTCAAAAAATCAAGACTCGCCCGAAAGTTTTATTTTTGTTAACAGTATCTATTGACACTGTTTGGCTAAAATGGTATAATTAAGGTAGAAATTAACGGGGAGGCTTTGCGTATGGATTTTAATGATTTTATGATGTATCTTGGTTATGCAATTGTTATCGCAATAAACCTGGGGAATATATGCTCCCTCGTTTATGCATTTATCAGGAGAAGCCCCTTCGGTATTATTTCATCCTTTGCGATGCTGATTTTTGCGGTGTTTATGGATTCCGCTTTGATTTTAGGCGGCAGCGCCTCCGGTAATGCCCGGAAATATTACGAGCTATATCAAGAGGGACATTATTATTTGTCGAACCACGGCAATTATACCGAGGTAAGCTACGAGATATTCAGATATATGGAGATAATGGAGGTTGTGGGCATTATTGCCTTTGCTATTGGTTTTATCAGTACTTTGATTGGAAATAAGCTTGAAAAGGGCAGCTTTTTCCCGAAGGTGTAAGAAAAAAAGACCATCGAATGATGGTCTTTTTCCTTTGTATAAAGGCTACGAAAAAGATATTTTTTGAATTTTACTATTAGGATTTGAACCCCCACACCCCTCATCACGCCGAGAGGCGTGTATATCATCAATTCCGTAGGAATTGCATATC
>CAZUJY010000161.1:0-2393 GCA_964620565.1 uncultured Ruminococcus sp.
AATCTTGCTTGGTCACATACAACACAATATAAAAAACTAAACTTAGCACCAAAAAACAAAACAAAAATTGATGATACTAAAATATTTAATGTCTTTGATTTCATATTAACTCCTGTTCCTCAAATTCTTATCGGTGAGCTAATTATACCATTTTTTCATCAAAAGTCAACCTATTGGCACCGTGGCGTGTGCTTGTCTTGATACAAGTCGGGTTCGTACATTATAAATTACATTTGGTAAAAGATTCAGTTATCTCTTTGCAATACAGCATCCGCAAAAGTAAATATTTCCTGAACCGTTGCCCCTTGCATATGACTGTGATTAAGCTCCGGAATCAATACCATTCTTCCGTTTATTGCGGTATTTGCACACATTTTCGTAGCATCAACCGTAAAGAACGGATCGCCCTCCCAGTTAACAAAAAGCATAGGTGTACGGCAGTCTCGCAGCATCTCAACGTTGTCCCACAAGGAAGAACACCTCGGATAAGTATCATAAAGTGTACCGAAAATTCCCGACGTACCGGTCATTGCAACCGCGCCGTATACAGGAACAGCGAAGGCGAATCTATCATCATAAGCGGCTGCATTCGTTGATATTACTCCACCCCAAGAAATGCCTGTGAGTCCTATTTTAGTGCTATCGACCTGCTCGAAGGATGACAAAAATGAGTTGGCTACGATAGTTCCTGCTATAGCGTGATAGAGAAATTGTTCATTGGCAGGCTTTGCGTAATCGCTATAATCTGTGTTGATTGGACCGTGATGCTTTGTGCTTTCAAAGGAAACGCTTGAAGCTGAGGTCAAGCTTGCGCTTGCGGTTGGAATTCTGCCCTCGGTATCAATTGCAATAGCGGCATACCCCTTATCATTCCACATTTTAACCCAGTCGTAGAAAGCGGTACCACCGCCACCGTGAACAAGCACAACACCGGGAACGGGATTACTCTCCGTTGCCGTGGCAGGTATACCTACGAAAGCAAAGACATAGGTTGGAGCGCCGTTATAATCAACGCTTTGCAGGAAATATGCCTGCACTCCTTGGTCCTGCCTATCGTATTTAGGCGCTCTTTCGTAAATCGGAGTATTCCAGAGTTGATCCGGGAATCGAACCTCGTCAATGCCGGTATAATACTGCCTATCGTCAACTATATTTTCTTTGGTTGGAAAGATATATTGCGATGTTTCATTATGGTCGGTGTTGCCTCCGGATAGATTGGTGTTATCACACGCAACACACAAACTGCATAATACAAACGCAAGCAAAATTGCCAAGAATTTTTTAATCATATAGCAACTCCAATAGTGTTCGGGGGCTATTTTATCGCAATGCTTTTGGCAAAAGCCGCATAAACGTTTTTATCCCCTGTTAAACTTTTTTCTTTGAGATTATTATACCATATATTTGTTGTTTTTTCAATATATATCTATCCGAGTAAGGTTTTGTTTTTTCGCTTGTAAAAAACTCTTGCAAATTAAAAATGTGTGTGATATAATTAAGTAAAATAACCTGCAAAAAGCAGATGAGAAAGGAGAAAATAAGATGATTGTTAGAGAGGTAATCGCAAGCTAAACCGAATAGGGCGATGGCAAAGCATTGGAGGTAGGGATACCTCTTTATTGTCATGCCGTTTTGAAATCCTGATATTTGTGCCAACACACTCAGGGTGTGTTATTTTTATGCCCTTTTTCGGTTGTAAAGTGAATTTTTAAGTAAACTATACGACGTATGGAGGACATTAACAATGTATTTAGAAAAATACGGATTTGATAGCCAGAGCTATCAGAATTATGAAGGTATGCCTGCAAGAGTAATTGCAGTGCATAAGGAAAGATATAAGCTTATTTGCGAAAAGGGCGAGTGCTACGGCAGGCTTAAGACGAAGGAATACTTCGTTGATCTCGAGGACTTCCCTACCGCCGGTGATTTCGTTATCATAAGCTACAATCCCTCGGGCGACAGCTTGATAGTGAAAACTCTGCAAAGACGCACATATTTTATGAGAAAGGACCCTAATCCCAATAAAGCTGAGCAGGCGGTGGCGGCGAATTTTGATTACGTTTTCATTATGCAGTCGCTTAATCACGATTTTAACCCCAAAAGGCTTGAGAGATACCTGACACTTGCCTGGCAATCGGGAGCTATGCCGATTGTTGTTTTGACAAAGGCCGATCTGATCGATGATTTCAGCAGTCAGCTGGCAACGGCAGAGCTGTATGCCATGGGCGCTCCTGTTCACGCAGTCAGCTCGCAGAGCGGGTACGGAATGGAGGAGCTAAAAAGATACCTGGCGCCCGGTAAAACGGTGGTATTCCTCGGCTCATCGGGAGTGGGTAAATCCAGCCTTGTCAACGCCTTGTCCGACGAGGAAATAATGGCTACGAGCGGTATAC
>CAZUJY010000162.1:0-2272 GCA_964620565.1 uncultured Ruminococcus sp.
ACCACTGTGGTCTTACCGCTGCCGGTAGAGCCGACCAATGCGATTTTTTCTCCCGGCTCCACATCTAGATCAAAGTCGTATAGTACCTGCTTGCCCGGCACATAGGAGAAGTCCACATTCCGGAAGGATATCCTGCCGGTGATGTTTTCCAGTTCCTGATTTCCACTGTTGTCCTCATCCGGCTCATCCAGCAGTGCAAACACACGCTCTGCACCGGCTACTGCGGTCTGAATGGTGCCGTAGAGCTGGGCAATTTCATTGATAGGCCGGGAGAACTGCTTGGCGTAGATGATAAAGGCAGAGACTGTACCGATGGTGATGAGGCCGGTGTAGGCAAAGTAACCGCCAAAGGCTGCCACGATCACGAAGCTGATATTGGAAATGCAGTTCATGATCGGTCCCATGGAGCCGCCCAGGATTTCCGCCTTAATGCTGACCTTTCGCAGCTCGTCAGATGTGTTACAAAATTCTTCGATCACATCCTCCTGCTTATTGTAGGCCACGATGGACTTGTAACCTGTGATCATTTCCTCAGAATGACCGTTTAGCTGACCCAAAATAGCGGACCGCTTGCGGTATACCTTGCGCATGGCCTTGGACATCTTTTTTGTGACAATCACGGTCAAAATCACTGTGACCATGGTAATCAGCGTAAGCTGCCAGCAGTAGGCGAACATGATTGCCACAGTACCAATAATGGTGAGGATACCCGATACCAGGGAACCCAGGCTTTGAGAAATCGTGTTGGACACATTTTCCACATCGTTGGTCATACGGCTCATTACATCGCCGTTGGAATGGGTATCCAAATACTTGATGGACAGATGATCGATCTTTTTGAACAGGTCGTGGCGCATCTGCTTGACGATGCTTTGGCTGAGTCTTGCCGCCAGCAGGGACTGGGCGAGGGTAAACAGCACATTGATCAGATACACCGCCAGCAATGTGATCACGCAGGAGGACAGTGTCTCCCATGCGTTGTCCTTAATTGCATCGATGGCACTGCCTTGCAGGGAAGGCGCCAGCAGGCCTGCCACTGTAACACAGACCACGGAGATCAGCAGCATGATCAGCAGTTTTTTGGCTTTTTTGAAATACTGCAGCAGCCGGGTCAGCGTTCCGCCGACATTTTCTGCGTGCTCCACCGTTTGCCCCATGCCTCTGCCGGGACCGCCGCCGGGTCTTCCCCGGAAATTCACTGTGGTGGGCGCGTTTTGCTTGGGGGCATCTGGTTTGTATACATTCGTGTCCTTTTCGGGAACCCTTTCAAAGCCCTTAGGGAGGGTTTGTATCTTATTCATTTTGTCTCGCTCCCTTCCTTCATCTGGGAGTTGTAGATATCCCGGTAGATTTTAGATTGTTCCAGCAGCTCGGCATGGGTGCCGATGGCAGAAACACCGCCATTGTCCAGTACCAGAATACGGTCTGCGCCCTGAACAGAGGATATCCGCTGAGCAATCATGATCTTAGTCACATTGGGACATTCCTCCTGCAATGCCTGATACAAGGATGCCTCTGTTTTCAGGTCCAGTGCGCTGGTGGAATCATCGAGGATCAGGATCTCATGCTCTTTGAGGATGGCTCTTGCGATGGAAATACGCTGCTTCTGACCGCCGGACAGGGAGTGACCACCTTCTGTTACCGGTGTATGATAGCCGTAACTTTTGCTGCAGATAAATTCATCTGCACAGGCGATCTGCGCCGCCTTTTTTACTTCCCATGGATCGGTATCTTTTCTGGACCAGCGGATATTTTCTTCAATGCTGCGGGAATACAGCTCCGCCTTCTGCAAAACAATGGCGATTTTATCCCGCAGTGCCGTCAGTTCAAAATCCTTTACATTGATGCCATCCACCAGAACGTCACCGTCTGTGACATCGTAGAAACGGGGAATCAGATGCACAAGAGAGCTCTTGCCGCTGCCGGTTGCACCAATAATGGCGAAGGTTTCGCCTGGCTGTACTTGAAAGGAAATATTCTCCAACACACGATGATCATCACTTCCCGGATAGGCAAAGCTGACATTTCGGAATTCGATGGAGCCCCTGATCTGGGTTTCCTGCGCACCGGCTCCATCCCTAATGATGTCGGGGCTATGCAGCACCTCGTTGATCCGGTCTGCGGAAGCCTTGGCGCGGCTGAATGTCTGGAAGATATTGGCCATAAAGGTGATGCCGTGGAGGATCTGGGCGAGGTAAGTGATTGCCGCCATGGTGTTGCCCGGTGTGATCGTACCGCCTGTCTTTACTGTATAGCCGCCAACCATAATGAC
>CAZUJY010000163.1:0-2239 GCA_964620565.1 uncultured Ruminococcus sp.
ACCTTTATGTACCACGGCGCAGAGCATAAGTCTATCGCCTGCTTTGAGGCGGGCGAGGAGCTTACTCCCGAGAATGCGAAAAAGCATACCCGCTTCCACCCAAGATGCGGTACATCCTTTATGTTCTTTATGATCCTGCTCGGTATATTTGCAGGCTTCGTTCTTAAGACGGTTATTCCCGAGGAGTGGCCGGGATTTATCTACCCCCTGCTCAGAATTGCTATCCTGCCTATCCTTATGGGCGTAGGCTATGAGTTCATCCGCCTTGCGGGTAAGCACCCCAACTGGCTTACCAGAGCCCTCTCCGCACCCGGTCTTTGGATGCAGAGGATCACCACCAAGGAGCCTACCGAGGATATGCTGGAGGTTGCTATAACCTCGCTGAAGTGCGCTCTGCGTGACGATTATCCCGAGTTTGCCGAGTTCTACGAGGCGAAGGGATGGAAAGTAAGCCTTCCCCTTGAGGGGAAGGTGTCGTCGGCGACGACGGATGAGGTGGAAGAAATGCAGAATGACGAAGAGCCTGCAGTGGAGAGCGAGGAGCCTGCCGTAAAAGAGGAAGAAAATGACCTATAAGGAGGCTGTGCGGCTGCTTTCAGAGGCGGGAATCGAGTCGGCAAAATATGACGCAGGCGAGCTTTTCCGTCACTTCGGAGGCTTCGCCAAGGGCGAGCTTTTGCTCGGTAATCCCGAGTGCGACGCACCCGAGCTGATAGGCGCAATAGAGCGCCGTGCGGCACGTGAGCCGCTGCAGTATATTATCGGCTCTGTGGACTTTTACCGTGAGAGCTATAAGGTAACACCCGACTGCCTGATACCCCGCCCCGATACCGAAATTCTGGTGGACTACGCAGTGAATAATCTGCCCTGCGGCGCCTGTTTTCTCGATCTCTGTACGGGCAGCGGATGCGTGGCTATATCCACTCTGAAAAATACAAAAAACACCACTGCTATCGCCGTGGATATTGACGGCGGAGCGCTGGCTGTGGCGACAGAAAACGCAATTAAAAACGGCGTCATGGACAGGATCCATCTGCGCCGAGCCGACCTTATGACCGAGGTGATAGACGAGGCTGTTTTTGCGGTGCTGTCGAACCCTCCCTACGTAAGCGAGGGGGCTTATGAGGGTCTTGAGGGCGAGATATTTGCCGAGCCGAGAGCGGCATTTGTAGGCGGCGTAGACGGCGGAGATTTCTACCGTCATCTGACCCCTATCTATAAGGAGAAGATCGCGCCCGGAGGCTTTATCGCCTACGAGATCGGCTACGATCAGGCGGAGCTGCTTCGCTCTATCGCAGAGGAATGCGGAATGAGCTGTCAGATCCTTAAGGACTACGGCGGACAGGACAGAGTTGCCGTTTTACGCCATAAGGCGTAAAAAATTCGAAATTCGGAATTCGAAATCCGAAATTAGCCTTCTCTGCCCGGAAGGGGAACCTCAATAGCGGTGGATGAGGATGACCTTTACCAAAGTCCAAAGGGCAAAAGGCTCCGAAAAGGAGATCCTTCGCTCCTTTGGTACAGTCTTCGAGAAAACTGAATACCGCTCAGGATGACAGTGCTGAATTACCGGTTAGGCAAGAGAGAATAAAACGAACCCGTTTTGAAAAGACAAATTTCGCATAATACTGCGGTAAAAATTCTTGTAATATCCGCATATTACTACGTCATTTCGGCTTTTCTTACAAAAAATACGCTCTCTCAAAATCTATAGACCTAAATCCAATAGAAATCTGATGATTTTTGCGTAATTTGAGTGAAGCAAAGTGTGGACTTTGCAAACGAGAATTTTACGAAAAGCACTGATTTATATGGCTTTAGGCGTGTTCGCTTTAGGTTATTGGTGGCTAGCCGTAAAACAAGGTTTTAAAAACGATTTCGAATTTCGAATTTCGAATTTTAGATTTTGGCATATACTACCCTCGGAGGTATATGCTATGGAAAAAGAGAAAAGACTATCGGTCGCTCTGCTGTGGGGCGGTCGGGGTCATGAGAGCGAGGTTTCAAGGCGTGGTAAGGAGCACATTCTGCCCGTTTTGAGTGAAAAATACGACATTTTGTCAACCTTTATTGACAAAAACGGTGATTGGAACACAGAATTCGGCAGAGTTTTTGCCACCTCGGGCGGTCTTTACTGCATCGAAAAGCAAAAATTCTATGCCATAGATTGCGCCATCCCCCTGCTTCACGGCGACTTCGGTGAGGACGGTGTGGTTCAGGGCGCGCTTGAAAATGCCCG
>CAZUJY010000164.1:0-2207 GCA_964620565.1 uncultured Ruminococcus sp.
GAATAGAGCATCCCGTGAAAGTAAGAGTAAGGCATATCGCCATACAACAAATAGTGATCAGTGCTTTTTTCATAGATTCTCTCCGTTTTAATTAAATTCGGTTACGGTTGTGTTGCCATCGGAATCGGTGTAGGTTTCTTTAATAAGGTTGCCGTTGTCGTCGTATTCGTATTCGTAGACTTCACTGTAACCGTCGGAATTGGTGTAGGTTTTTTTAATAAGGTTGCCGTTTCCGTCGTATTCGTAGTTATTGACGAACCCGTAGCCATCGGAATAGGTACAGGTTTCTTTTATGCATTTTCCGTTTCCGTCGTATTCGTAGACGATGACGGAGTTGTAGCCATCGGAATCGGTGTAGGTTTCTTTAATACAGTTGTCGTTTCCGTCGTATTCGTAGATGCGGACGGAGCCATTGGAATAGGTGTAGGTTCCTTTAATCTCATTTCCGTTCTCGTCGTATTCGTAGATGCGGACGGAGCCATCGGATTTGGTGTAGGTCTCTTTTATTTTGTTTCCGTTTCCGTTGTATTCGTAGGTATAGACGAACCAGTCGCCATTGGAATTGGCGTAGGCTTCTTTAATCTTGTTTCCGTTTCCGTCGTATTCGTAGGTATAGGCGAACCAATAGCCATTGGAATAGGTTTGGGTCGCTTCAATACAGTTGCTGTTGTCGTCGTATTCGTAGACGCACTCGTATTCGGTACCGTCGGAATCGGTGTAGGTTTCTTTAATAAGGTTGCCGTTGTCGTCGTATTCGTATTCGTAGACTTCACTGTAACCATCGGAATTGGTGTAGGTTTCTTTTATGCATTTTCCGTTTCCGTCGTATTCGTAGACGATGACGGAGTTGTAGCCATCGGAATCGGTGTAGGTTTCTTTGATACAGTTTCCGTTGTCGTCGTATTCGTAGTTATTGACGAACCCGTAGCCATCGGAATAGGTACAGGTCATTTTAATACAGTTGCCGTTCTCGTCGTATTCGTAGTTATTGACGAACCCGTAGCCATCGGAATAGGTGTAGGTTTCTTTAATCTCGTTTCCGTTCTCGTCGTATTCGAAGACGGACTTGTCGCCATTGGGATAGGTGTAGGTTGCTTTAATCTTGTTGCCGTTTTCGTCGTATTCGTAGACTTCACTGTAACCGTCGGAATTGGTGCAGGTCTCTTTTATTTTGTTTCCGTTATTGTCGTATTCGTAGTCATAGACCCACCAATTGTCATCGGAATCGGTTTGGGTCTGTTTAATCTTGTTTCCGTTTCCGTCGTATTCGTAGGTATAGGCGAACCAATAGCCATTGGAATAGGTCTGGGTCGCTTCAATACGGTTGCTGTTGTCGTCGTATTTGTAGACGCACTCGTATTCGCTACCGTCGGAATTGGTGTAGGTTGCTTTAATCTTGTTGCCGTTTCCGTCGTATCCGTAGTCAAAGGTGTAGCTGAAGTCTTCGGAATCGGTATAGGTTTCTTTTATGCATTTTCCGTTTCCGTCGTATTCGTAGACGATGACGGAGTTGTAGCCATCGGAATCGGTGTAGGTTTCTTTAATACAGTTGTCGTTTCCGTCGTATTCGTAGACGATGACGGAGTTGTAGCCATCGGAATCGGTGTAGATTTCTTTTATGCATTTTCCGTTTCCGTTGTAGTAATACTCGATGACGCTCCACACTTCGTTGCCTAAATACGCGAGCTCATAGACAAGATTACCCTCTGCGTTATAATACTTTTCGATGAGGTCGGCTTCCCCGCTTTCTTTTTTCACCGTGAACGTTACGCCGCATTCACAAGCGTAATCATCGTCAAGCACGTGCTTTTCTCCATCTTCATTTTTAAGAGCGTCGCAGTTTGAGCATTTGTCATAGTGATAATAATCGTCATAAACTATTTCGCTAAAGTCGTGTGCCGCTTTGCCTGCAACCGCTACCTGTTCGCAAGATTTGCAGATAATATCGGTTGTGCAATCTCCATCGTCCTCGCCAGCTTCGTGAGCAGCTTTTGCTTCGGTCAATACGGTCGTGCAATGCTTACAAGTAATTGCCGTGGTGCAATCACCGTCATCTTCGTTTGCTTCGTGTTCGTTTCTTGCCGCCGTCAATACTTCGGAGCAGTTCTTGCAAGTAATGGCGGTCAAGCAGCTACCGTCGTCATCATTTGGAGTATGCTGTCCGGCAGGTGTGGTTACATCGCCGCAAACCGTGCATTTCACCTCGG
>CAZUJY010000165.1:0-2194 GCA_964620565.1 uncultured Ruminococcus sp.
TGCCTGCCTCGCCGTAAATGGGCTTGGGCATAAAGGTTGCGCTCTTGCCGTACTTAAGTGCGGTGTTGTGAATAATGTACTTGATCATCATAGTCGCATCCGCCATGTGAACCACCTCGCCGAGCTGGGGCTCGATCTCGAACTGACCGCTTGCCGCAACCTCGGGATGATGGTAGTTGATCTCAATACCCGCATCCAGCATGTGCAGACACATCTCGCTTCTGCACTCGTAGGAAATATCAAAGGGCTTTGCAATGTGGTAGTTCTTCTGCTTGGGAACGATAACGCCACGGCCCTCAACCGCGCTGTTCCAATAGGACTGCTTTGCGTCGAGAGAAACGCCGATAGAGCTGCCGCTTACCTCCCAGCCAATATCGTCGAAGAGATAGAACTCAAACTCGGGCAGGATCTTCATCTCGTCCGCCACGCCGCTATCCTTCATATAGTCAACAGCCGCCTTGATGATGTTACGGGGATACTGGGGAAGGGGACGGTTCTTGGGATAATCAATGATCATCGCATTACCCGTCATAGACAGGGTAGGAATATCGCAGAAGGGATCGATAAGAGCCGTGTCGGGATCGGGAATAAATACCATATCGCTCTTCTCAACCACCGCATAACCGTAGTTGGATGCGTCAAATCCGATACCGCTCGTCATAACATCCTCGGAGAAGTTGTCCGCAGGAATAGTCACGTGACGGTACTGACCGTTAATGTCGACCATCTTAAAGTCGACCATCTTAATACCTTTTTCCTTAATAAGTGCCAGAATGTCCTGAACGCTTTTAGCCATTTTGAAACCTCTTTCTATATGTTTACTGTATTTTTTATCCATAACCGTTTTATTATACCATAAACAAAACTAATTTGCAAGAGGTAAAAAGCAAATCCCCATCACCCACAAAGTTCAGAGTGCAAAATTAGCCTCGCCTTATAGGAGAGGTGGCACCGAAGGTGACGGAGAGGTATTCGTAGGGCGTAGCGTAGCGGCCTGGGAGTGGTAGAAAACAGTTATTAACTGTTTTTCCTCGAAGGTAATCGAGTTGTAACGAGGACAATTGCTCGTCCTCACAAGAAAAGAGCGGCTGCATAACAGCCGCTCAAAATATATTTGCTATGTTTTAATAATACGTCACCGTACCGCTCTTTGTAATTTTACCGTCTGTACAATAGATGGTGTATGTGCCGGTGCTCTTGTTCCAATTATTGCCTTTACTCATTGCATTCCACTGCGCAACTGTACCGCTAAAGTTAACGCTTTTAAGCGAGGTGCAAAATTCGAATGCCCATTCACCAATACTTGTCACCGAGTCGGGGATAGTAATACTTGTAAGCGATTTGCAATTATAGAATGCATACTCACCAATACTCGTCACCGAGTCGGGGATAGTAATACTTGTAAGCGAGGTGCAACCGGAGAATGCATAATTACCAATACTCGTCACGGAGTTGGGAATTGTTAAATCTGTAACTAACTCATTGTTCATATATAAATTTGCTCCGTAGCATAAAGGATTGGAAGAAGAGTTTTCAAATGTTATACTACACCAACCAGCTATATCTCCATTATAATACACATCTGTAAGCGAGGTGCAACCAGAGAATGCATACTCACCAATACTGGTCACCGAGTCGCCGATAGTAACGCTTGTAAGCGAAGTGCAATAAGAGAATGCAGAATCTGCAATTAGCTTTGTGTTACTATGGATTTCACAACTTCTAACACTTGTACTCTCTGGTTTTATTAATGCATGGTATGGATTATTTTCGTTTCCTAGATAAAGAGCATTACCGTATCCATTATATTTAAGCCGGGTGCAACCAGAGAATGCACCCCCACCAATACTGGTCACCGAGTCGGGGATAGTAACGCTTTTAAGCGATTTGCAATTATAGAATGCATAATTACCAATACTCGTCACGGAGTTGGGAATTATTAAATCTGTAACTAACTCATTGTTCATATATAAATTTGCTCCGTAGCATAAAGGATTGGAAGAAGAGTTTTCAAATGTTATACTACACCAACCAGCTATATCTCCATACACATCTGTAAGCGAGGTGCAATTATAGAATGCATACTCACCAATACTGGTCACCGAGTCGCCGATAGTAACGCTTTCAAGCAAGGTGCAATCACGGAATGCATAATTACCAATACTCGTCACCGAGTCGCCGATAGTAACGCTTT
>CAZUJY010000166.1:0-2146 GCA_964620565.1 uncultured Ruminococcus sp.
TAGGAATCACCACAAACAGAACATGTATGAGTTGTGTAACCCTTATCGGTACAAGTAGGAGCAGTTACAACTGCGTTATACTTATGTCCAAGAGCCTCGCCTTCGGTAGCCTTACATACGGAACAAGTCTTGGGAGTAGTGCAGGTTGCAGCCTTCCAAGTGTGTCCAAGAGCCTCGCCTTCGGTAGCATCGCAAACGGAACAAGTCTTGGGAGTAGTGCAATCTGCGTCTACCCAAGTATGTCCAAGTGCTTCGCCTTCGGTTTCGCCACAAACGGAACAAGTCTTGGGAGTAGTGCAATCTGCGTTTACCCAAGTATGACCAAGTGCAGCAACCTCCTCATCGTTGTAAGTGTCGCCACAAACGGAACAAGTGTAGGTTGTGTAACCCTTATCCTCACAAGTAGGATCGGTTACAACAGCAACGTAAGCGTGAGTGATTTCTCTTGTTTCGCCACAATTGTTGTTACACTCGGTGTCGCAAGCATTGTCCCAAGCGTGACCCTTTGCAGCAATAGTGCTATTCTTATAGGAATCACCACAAACAGAACATGTATGAGTTGTGTAACCATCTTCGGTACAAGTAGGATCGGTTACAACGGAGTTGTAGGAGTGACCCTTTGCAGAAGTGAGAACGGTCTGACAAACAGTACACTTCTGAGGATCGGTACAAGTAGCCTCAGCACCGGGAGTATGACCCTTTGCGGCAACTTCGCTATCGGAATAGCTGTGTCCGCAAGAGCAAGTATAGGTTGTATAACCATTTTCGGTACAGGTAGGAGCAGTTACAACGCCCTCGTCGTAACTGTGACCGGTAGCTGCGGTGTAGGTATCCTTATAGGAGTGACCGCAAGTACAGGTATAAAGAGTGTAACCCTGCTCGGTACAAGTAGGATCAACTACTTCAATGTCGGTGTAATTGTGACCGGTAGCATCAACCTTGACGATTTTACGGCTGATCTCTTCTTCACAAACGGTACAGTAAACTACATTATAATTAATTCCTGCGGTTTCGCAACCGGGAGCAGTTCCTTCTTCTACAACGGTCGAACCTGCGGTATGACCAGTTGCGGGAGCGAGAACCTCATTACAAATAGTACAAATCTCAGGATCGGTGCAGGTTGCAGGACCGCCGGAAGTGTGAGGCTTCTTGTTAGTGTATCCAATATCTTTAGAATATCCACAATGAGGACAGGTTTGAGCTGTGTAACCCTGCTGGGTACAGGTAGAATCAACTGTCTTCGTGTTATACTGATGGAAGCTGTCGTAGATGCCTACTGCGTTTCCATTATCCCATACCATGTAGTAGGTGGTACACTGTGTCCAGCTTGTGATATTAGGAGTCTGATCTCTGTAGCCACTACCATCATCCTTAATACCACTGAAGATAATGCCAATAGCATTAGCAGGAACCTCGGCCAAATAAATATCTTTACCGTTGGAATTTTGACCAACCACTTTCATTTCTGCACCGGGCCAACCATTATTTGTGCTGCTGTTTATCCAATAATAGAAGCGAACCTCTGTCCAATTCCAGTTATTCTCGAAATAGACTATAACAGATTTGGCAGTAGCACCACAAACGGTACATTTTTCAGTGTTATTATACTCATGACCCTTTGCTGCGGTATAGTCACTCTTATAGGACTCACCACAAGAACATGTATAGGTTGTATAACCTTCTGCGGTACAAGTAGGAGCAGTCGTTGCACCCTTAATATAGTTGTGATTAAGAGCAGTAACTATGATAGTCTCACGACTGATCTCTTCGCCACAAACAGTACAGTAAACAACCTCATCGTAAGAGCCTGTAGCTCCGCAGGAAGCAGCAACGTTGTTTTCTACCTTAGTTTCGCCTGCGGTGTGGTTAGTAACATTCGCCATGATCTCACCACAAACGGTACATGTCTGAGCTGTAGTACAGGTTGCAGCATCGCCGGGAGTGTGCCCCTTTGCGGCAACATCTCTTGTTACAAGCTGATCACAAGACTCGCAGTAGCCCTGTTCGGTTCCTGTGGTCTCGCATCCGGGAGCTGCGATCGCCGTCCACTCGTCGCAGGAGTGACCGAGAGCATCAACGACTGTCTGAGCAACAAGAACTTCGTTACATACGGAGCAGTGCTTACCCTCGGTAAGACCGGTAGCGG
>CAZUJY010000167.1:0-2087 GCA_964620565.1 uncultured Ruminococcus sp.
CTGATTTGACGCACGGTGGAAGCCGTAGTCCTCATCCACGGTACGGGCGGCATTAGCGCCGCATCACAGCTTACGCTGCAAGAGCAACAGTTTTGTTGTCGTTTATTTTTAAGGTTGGACATTTTAACGGGATTATCCTGCCCGCCACGCTTATCATACCTCAAAATCCCCGTCGAAACCCTTACGGCCCCATGGGTGTTTTTATTATACCTTAAATCTATATAAAAGTCAATAGCGAATTTTGGGTTTTTTTAGTCTTTTTAGCGATACGAATGTTTACTTTTTGTCTGTTTTTAGAGATTTATTGGCATTTTTTTGTAAAAAAACATTGTCATTTTGCCCTCTGTATGTTATAATTAGTATTATTTATTTTCAGGGAGGAAAAACGTATGAGTAAACCAAAAAACGTTTTTAAATTCCTAGTGAAAGCCGGAATAATTATCGGATATATCGGTTTAATTGTAATTCTTATTCTGCAGGCGCTGACTCCCGGAAGCGAGTCCTCCGACATCAGCAACTCGGTCGGAGATAAGTTCGATGAGATAGCAACCGGTATTCAAAAGCCCGAGGTAGACGTAGTTTCGGTTGAGGACATAAAGATCCTTTCTCTTACCGTCGGTAAAAATGAATACGATGAGGATATTATCCTCTATATCGGTCAATCGGGTACGGTTGACTGTAAGGTATATCCCTCTGATGCGACAAATCCCTTCTTAAGCTATTCCTCCTCCGACGGGGACGTGCTTTCGGTTTATCCAAGCGGCAAATTTGTTGCCGAGGGTGTGGGTACCGCTACAATTACAGTTTCCTCTATTGAGAATGACGATATTGCCGATAAGATCACGGTTACCGTGTCCGAGATCGCACCCGAGAAGATAGAGATCGACAATATTCCCACCGAGCTTCACGTTGAGGAAAAGCATATGCTTGAGGTAGAGTTTACTCCCAAGAACACCTCCGACAAGTCGGTTACCTGGGAGTCCTCGGATAAATCGGTGCTTTCTGTAAGCAAATCCGGATCTCTCACCGCAAAGAAGGAGGGCACTGCAACCATTACGGTTACCTCTGTTGCCGATCCTACTCTTACCGCAAGCGTGGAGATCACCGTTCTGCCAAAATCCGAGGATCCTATCATCCCCGCCGAGTCGCTGACTGTCAAGGCCGATGAGAGTGTGGGATATATCGGCTCTACGCTTAAGCTTTCGGCGGCGCTCTACCCTGCCGATGCGGACGGAAAGATCGAGTGGTACAGCTCTAATGAGAAGATCGCCACCGTTTCCCAGAAGGGTGTTGTGACCTGCATTGCCGCAGGAAGCGTTACCATAACCGCAAAATGCGGAGATACTATTGAGGACAGTATTAGCATCACCGTAAAGGAAGTGCTATCGAAGAATATTTACCTTGAATTTGACGGTATAAGGAAGGATGGCGACGGCGACGGCAACGCTTACGCTCTTAAGCAGGGTGAGTCGGGTAAGGTTATTGCTACCCTTGACGAGAATGCGACAATCTTTGACATCACATACAGCTCCTCCGACGAGAGCGTTGCAAGGATCGGCGCTGACGGTGTTATCGAGGCTCTGTCGGGCGGAAGCACCACCATCACGGTATCGACCTCCTATGACGGCGAGGTGACGGAGGTATCCTTCCTGCTTAATATTGAGAGGATCACCCTGAAGGATACCATCGAGAACTTCTATTACATTATAAGAAAGTCTATCGGACATTTCGGAGCATTCCTTGTGCTTGGATTCCTCGGCTCATTTACCTATTACATAATCTTTAAGAAGGATCTTAAGGGTAAGCTTCTGGCGTTTGCAGTAAATCTGGTTGCCGGCTTTGCGGTTGCGGGAATTACCGAGATACTTCAGCTTCCCTACTTCACCCAGGGTAGATACTGCAGCTTTGACGACGTTCTGCTGGACTTCAGCGGCTACTGTACCTCCTCAATTCCCATCTATCTTGTGATCATCCTCTGGCAGATCGTAATGATGATAGTCAGAAGGATCAGAGGCAATAAATAAGCGAAAGAGGCTGTCTCAAATTTGCATTTGAGGCAGCCTCTTTTTGGGGATAGTCAGATTTAG
>CAZUJY010000168.1:0-2083 GCA_964620565.1 uncultured Ruminococcus sp.
AACGACCTGCCGGGTATGAACCGGACGCTCTAGCCAACTGAGCTAATCCGCCAAAAACGACTCTAGTCAAACCTCGCTTTGCTATTATATCATAGCGTTTTAGAAAAGTCAATAGTTTTTTTAAAAAAATTTAGGCTGTCCTCAATGCGAATAGGGACAGCCATTTTATTGTTTGTTTTTTTACTATGGATTATTTAATCCAAATCAAAATCCTCAGGATTAATTATAAATTTTTCCGCAATTTCCTTAGGTAAATGATCAAAGCTTTCTCTGTTGCTTTCTTCAACAAACTGACGCTTAGAGGGATAGCGCGCCCAAACATACCAGCAGCACTGTCCGTCAACGAAATTTTCGTTAGGAGCAATCACTACTGTTATATCTAAAAACTTTCTCGTGTTGCCATTTGGTTTAAATCTGATTCCAAAGCATTCCTGACTTTCCTTCATGGTGGACGCCTTGTACGGAGAAATAACAAAATCGTCATCCTTATAGCAATATGCCAAGCTACCGTCAGAAAGCATTGTCTTTTCAAGAGAAATTTGCTTTTCTGTTAGTTTTCCATTTCTATAGCAGTGAATAAAAGTAACATTATCAAAGGTAACCTCTCCGCTTTCTACATAATTACCGGTAAAATAAATAGTTAATCCTTTTCCCTCGCCTCCATAATTTACAGCTGTGACCGCCTCGGGCACACCAAGCCTGCACGGCATACGGGAAAACTGATTGATTACCAACTTTGGAGCAGCACCCGTAGCGTTAAGTGTCTTCCTGATTTTTTCTTCGCTTTTCTTTATTTTTTCATTTGCCGTGTTCTCTATATACTCAACCACCTTTTCGGGAAGCATATCAAGGGGCTCGTTTTCCATAAGCGCCTCTCTTGCGGCGGTGGAGCTGATGCCCTCAAGGCCGTCACGGCACTTCCAAAGCTCGGTCTCGTATCTGCCGTGCTCATAGTTCCACTGCGCCTGCTCCCTCTCCCATTTAAGATCCTCCTCGGTGCGATATCCCTTGATGATCTTAGAGATCTCGTGGTCGGTCATATAGTCGATAACAAGGCCGTTTGAATAGCTGACGAGCACGTTGTCAAGATCGTCGGTTGCCAGCATAAGCATACGCACTCTGTCCTCCACGGAGAACATATACTCCTTCTTTGGATTGGTGAAAACGACTACGTAAACCTCGTCGTATTTTTCGGCGGCACGGCGGATAATGTCTAGATGTCCCTTGGTAACGGGATCGTAGCTGCCGGGAAGAATAACGCTCATTATTCTGCCTCCCTGCCCTCGTAGAACAGGATGTTAACGAAGGTCTTTTTGCCATAGTGAGTGGACTTTATCGCTCTGTATCCCAAAAGTCTGGGATCTGCAAGATCGATCTCTTCCTCGCCCGACTCAAGCACAACGATTGCGCCGGGAATAACAAGCTCCTTTTCAGCAAGATAGCTTGCCGCATCGGCGCAGCACTTCATAGCATAGGGGGGATCAACAAAAACAAGGTCGTACCGCTCCCTGCCCGACGCCTTTCTGATATAGTTACGCCAATCGCTTACAAGGAAGTGACTCATGTCGAAAAAGCCGGTGGTACGTGCGTTCTGTTTAACAATATCCATCGCCTCACGGGAAAGGTCGATAAATGTCACTCTTTCTGCTCCGCGGGAGAGAGCCTCAAGCCCCATCTGACCCGAGCCTGCAAAAAGATCAAGCACACGTCTACCCTCAATGTCGAACTGAATGGAGGAAAATACAGCCTCCTTTATTCTCTCGGAGGTGGGTCTGGTTGCGTCGCCCTCAAGGCTCACAAGCTTCTTGCCCTTTGCACTTCCGGTGATTATTCTCATCATTTCTTTTTACCTCTTTTTTCTTTGAAGTACTCTGCTATTCTAACGGCATCCGCCCTTCCGATGCCACGAACCGCCAGCAGCTCATCCACCGTTGCGGTTCTGATCTTACCAAGCGGCATAGCCGCAAGCAATGCTCTTGCCTTAGCGGGACCGATGCCCTCTATCCTCTCAAGAGTGGAATGTGTCATCGTTTTTATTTTACCCTTTTGGGAGGATTTTACCGCAAATCTATGGGCCTCTTCC
>CAZUJY010000169.1:0-2050 GCA_964620565.1 uncultured Ruminococcus sp.
CGGGTCGCAAAGCGACGCTTCTCGCCTAAATATGACTATCCCCAAAAAGAGGCTGCCTCAAATTTGCATTTGAGACAGCCCCTCTTTTTTTATTGTAAACTTACTCTGCCTTGTTTTTAAGTCCCGAATTCAGTTTTTCTGCATTACGCTTTGTAATAAAATAGATTACCACCCAGACAAGCATATAGCCAACAGCAAAGATTCCGGTGAATATGAGAAACGGAATTACCCCCTCCTCAAGCCAGCCGTTAACAAGGTAAACGATAGCGTAAGCGATATAAAGACAGATGCCGTGAATGGTGATTGCCTTAGATATAGCCAGCTCCTCTATCTGATATACAACGGTGATACCGCCGCAAAGAAATGCCAAGGCTGTTATAGTAGCAATCCCCAGCGTCATTTCATAAACATTTACGTCTGTAACCACACCGCAAAGACCAAGTATGGTATAAACGATCGCAAGCACAACGGGTCCGAATCCCATTGCAACAAGGCCTCTCAGACCAAAGCTCTTCAAATATTCTCTTTTGTTTTTCATACCTTATACCTCCTTTTTATTTCTGCGAAGCATCTTCTTGAAACGTACTCTTTGTATCCGCATTTGAACAATGCGTCCACGCCGCCGTCAAAGGTAGTTTTAAAGCAGGATATTTTCCTTTCGTTTGCGAGCGTTGACTTATTAATGCGGATAAAGTAGCTTGGAAGATGACCTTCAATGTCAGAAAGAGTACCTGATGCCCTGAATTTTTTGCCTCTGAAATCAACCACAATAAGCTTTCTGTCTATGAGCGTGATGCACTCGATATCAGTAAATTTAAGCCTTAAAAGCTCATAATCTCCATGAACGGCGAGCTCATCATCACCGCAATATTCCATTACAAGATTTTCAATTTTCGCAGTTAATTCCGAGGCAGAGTGTACTTTTGCGATTATTTCCTCCTCACACTCTTTGTCAATTAAAAGTTTGAATTTCATTTTTTCTCACCTAAAAAAATCTCCTTTCCCCTGCTGTATTCATTCTAGCATAAGGAAAGGAGAATTTGTTGATTTTTGTTTGTTCGGTATAATTTTACGCCTGTTCGGTCTTGATGTCAAAAAGATGATTTGAAAGTATGGTAAAATCCTCGGTGGAGAGTCGCTCGCCACGGATCTTGGGATCAAAGCCGCATCTTCCGATAGCCTCGGCAACCTGATCCTTGGTAAAACCGCCAAGCTTTGCAGTCAGGGCGTTTTCAAGAGTCTTGCGACGCATCTCAAATGCCGCCTTAATACAGTTTCGGAAAAGGCGCTCATCCTTTATATCGTATGGACACTTATCGTAGAGGTCAATTCTGACTACCGCGCTATCCACCTTAGGCGCAGGGATAAAGCAGCCTGCGGACACCTTGAACAACTTACGAACGCTTCCGTAGTAGCCAAGAATTGCGGTTATTGCGCCGTAATCCGAGCTTCCGGGCTTTGCGGAAAGTCTTGCCGCCACCTCATTCTGCACCATAACCGTAATGGTGGAAAATTTGATTCCCGATTCAAGCAGGTGCATAAGAATCGGTGTAGTGATATAGTAAGGCAGATTTGCGCAGACCGAAACAGGCTTTCCCTCGGCGTGCTGCTCTATCAATGCGTGAAGATCTACCTTTAAAATATCCTCGTTGATAACTGTAATATTATCAAACTCCGCAAGGGTCTTGCTAAGCACAGGAATAAGTCCACGGTCGATCTCAACCGCAACCACCTTACTGTATCTCATAGCAAGCTCCTGAGTAAGACAACCGATGCCGGGACCGATCTCAAGGATCATTCTGTCACTTGTGTCAGCGCAGTTGTCGGCTATATCCTCGGGGATTATTCTATTTGTAAGGAAATTCTGACCGAATTCCTTATGAAAGCTTATACCTGCATCAGCCATGACCGACTTTATAACCGAAATATTACAAAGATCCATATATTCTCCCTTTACTTTAATAAAAAGGAGAGGCGGATCGCCTCTCCTACGGATTTGGAGCTGGAGATGGGATTTGAACCCACGGCCTATTGATTACGAATCAATTGC
>CAZUJY010000170.1:0-2037 GCA_964620565.1 uncultured Ruminococcus sp.
ACGCTGAATCCGAATAATTAAAATGAAGATATATCCAATATTCAAAAGATTGATTACTCCATCCAACATGAAAATCTTTATCCTCAGCCAACGCTATTGCTTCATCAAATTGTTTAAAATCATCCTTATCAAAAACAACCCACACTTGCTCATATATTATTGGAGAACGTGCGACAATTCTAGAAGCTTCATTAACCAAACTTACAGTGTTTTTGCCTTCACCACAAGTTTCTATAGTTGGTTGTTCCAATTGTATACTACTAGATTGATATAGCTCGTTTATATAATTAGCTAATCCGTTAAAATAAAACGGCTCTGTTTTAGTCCCCTCAGTGACAATTAAAAAAGAATTAGGCTTTGGTGTTTTAGACTCTGCTTTTCTTTCTTGAAGTTTGGCACGCCTCTTTTTAAACAAATCATCAGTTCCCATCAGTATCCTCCCAACGGCTAAACTTTTTGAGATTAGGAATAGCATCATATACACCGCTCAAATAATCCTTGGTAAATGATTTATCATTTCTAATCTTATAATCTGATAACGAATATAAAGTAGACTCTCCATATTCATTTTTATCGGCAAACCAAACCTGATCTCTACGTACATATTGTTTATCTAACAATGTCGTATCGTGTGTTGTATAAATTAATTGTGCTTTAGTATTACTTTTATAAATCAAATCAATGATGTATTTTTGCAACAAAGGGTGAAGTTGATTGTGTAGCTCATCAATCATCAATCCCTTTCCATGGTCAATCGCCAATTTTACTAATCCAAAAATAGCAATCGCTTTTCTTGTTCCTGCAGATTCTTGGTCTAAAATAAATTTAACTTTTTTACCCTGTTTATCATAATGATAGGTATAGATATTATGTTTTCCATCTTTGTTTTCAGCATAAATATCTACAATTCCAATATCAATAGCATTTAAAAACTCAAGCAAAATAGTCTTGTCACTTTTTTCAAATGTTTTACTAAATAAGAAATCTACAATAGCATCAAACTCTCCACTACAATCAAATTTCAAAGGAAGAAAATCCAAAACGCAATATAAAACATTTTCAAAAACCTTGCTCCTCAATTTCAAGCTGCTAAAGAATGATAACGATAAAACATCAGCATCGATATCATCTTTATATTTTTCACAAGTGCTTTTAATAGAACTTCCAATAGTAAAGTTTTTTTCACTTCTTTCTACAATAATGCTTTGCCTATTTGTAGATAAGTTAGTGCTATAAAGCCACTCGGAAGTAATTCTATGGCTATTATAAGTAAAACCATATTTATATTCAAATCCATCTAAATGATATACTGCTTCGAACTCGGTATCGTCATATCTAGACTCAGCATCTAACATGAAGGGATTATAGCACTTCGAAAGAAAAGTTTCTTTTGTATCTTTATTGTTTTCTTGAAAAGAAAATCTAGCGATTCTTTGGAACGTAGAATAAGCATCAATGAAATTACTTTTTCCACTCGCATTAGCACCAAATATAGACACTACTTTTAAGAAATCATTTTCTTTCGTTTCCGAAATCAAGTTATATGGATGTTCCTTGTAAGCTTTTACAGCTCTCATGTCTAAGGTAGTTTCTTCTCTAAACGGACCGAAATTTTTAAATCTAAAAAGAACTAACATAACCATTGCCTCCTATATTAGTTGTTATATTATAACACGAAAAATAGATTTCGTCAATATATTTGAGAAAATTTCTCAAAAAATACCATTTAAACATCAAATCCGACATTTTTGTGTGAATTTTAACATGTAAATTCACTTATTTAGTTAATTATTAGGTAACTAAAAAATCAAATCAAAAAGGTGGGACACGAAATCCCACCCTGATTTTATTGGTATTTAAAATGATTTTAACCCACCCGATAAATTGGAATTTATCGCTTGATTTCTCGAATCATAGAATACTCATTTAGTAGCGTCCCATCTTTCAAGCGAATTGCATTGGGCTTGACACCTGTAATTCTAAATCCCATTTTTTCATACAAAGCTCGTGCACGGCTATTTCCCTCTACAAATTCAA
>CAZUJY010000171.1:0-2022 GCA_964620565.1 uncultured Ruminococcus sp.
CCTTTTCCTTAACCTTGTTTCTGTCGCCCTCACGAACAAGATCGTCAAATGCAACAACCTCGGCACGAATAAAGCCACGCTCAAAGTCGGTGTGGATCTTACCTGCGGCACCGGGAGCCTTTGTTCCCTTCTTGATCGTCCAGGCACGAACCTCCTTGGGTCCTGCTGTAAGGAAGGAAATAAGACCGAGAAGCGAATAGCTGGACTTAATAAGCTTATCAAGACCGCTCTCCTCAATACCAAGGTCCGCAAGAAACATCTCCTTCTCCTCGCCGTCAAGTGCTGCAAGCTCAGCCTCGATCTGTGCGCTTACCGCAATGATCTCACTGCCCTCGCTCTCTGCGTGTGCCTTAAGAGCCTTATAGTGATTGTTATTCTCATAATCGCCGTTAACCTCGTCCTCGGAGATATTTGCGGCGTAAATAGTGGGCTTAAGGGTTAAGAGACGGGATTCGTCGATCCAGGCGTGATCCTCCTCGGAAAGCTCAACGGTGCGTGCGCACTTGCCTGCCTCAAGAGTTGCCTTTACACGCTCGAGAAGCTCAAGTTTCTCAAGAAGCTTTTTATCAGCCTTTGCAGCCTTTGTGGTTCTGTCGATAGCTCTTTCAACAACCTCAAGGTCGGAAAGGATAAGCTCGAGATTAATAGTCTCAACGTCACGAAGAGGATCAACACTGCCGTCAACGTGAACGATGTCACCGTTTTCAAAGCAACGAACAACGTGAACTACCGCATCAACCTCTCTGATGTTACCGAGGAACTTGTTTCCAAGACCCTCGCCCTTGGATGCGCCCTTTACAAGACCTGCAATATCAACGAACTCGATAATTGCGGGAGTGTACTTGGCGGGATTATACATTTCTGCAAGCTTATCAAGTCGGCTATCGGGAACCGCAACAACGCCTACGTTAGGGTCGATCGTGCAGAAGGGATAGTTAGCAGACTCAGCGCCTGCATTGGTTAAAGCATTAAAAAGCGTACTCTTTCCTACGTTGGGAAGACCTACGATACCAAGTTTCATTATTTCTACTTCCTTAATCTAAAATATAACACATAGATTATACTATAAACTTCCCCGTTTTGCAAGTATTTTGGCGAAATTTCATTTTATATAAGTCCGAAACAAAAAATTATTTAAAAATTCATAAAAAGTTCTTGATTCCGGCAAAATAATGCTGTATAATGTAATTGTAAAGATTTTAAGTTTTTTAACAAAGTTAACAATTCGAAACCCATATATAAAAAAGGAAGGATGACTAAAATGGATACTAAGCTTCTTGTAGTTGACGATGACCCTAATATTTGCGACATGTTGAGACTTTATTTTGAGAATGAAGGATACAAGGTTAAGACCGCATACGACGGTATGGAAGGTATTAACTATTTCAAGGCCTTCGAGCCCGACCTTGTGCTTCTCGATATTATGATGCCCAAGAAGGACGGCTGGCAGGTTTGCCGTGAGATCCGTGAGATCTCCGCTAAGCCTGTTATTATGATCACCGCTAAGGGCGAGGTATTTGACAAGGTTCTCGGTCTTGAGCTTGGTGCGGACGACTTTATCGTTAAGCCCTTTGATATGAAGGAGCTTTCTGCGAGAATCAAGGCAGTTCTCCGCCGCTACAATGCTCATTCCCGAGGAAATGACGATGAGGTAGTTAAGTTTGAAAATATGGAGATCAGTCTTCAGAAATACGAGCTTAAGCTTAACGGAAAGGCTATCGATATTCCTCCTAAGGAGCTTGAGCTTCTCTACTTCCTCGCATCAAACTATAACAGAGTTTTCACAAGAGACCAGCTTCTTGACAAGGTTTGGGGCTTCGATTATCTCGGTGACTCCAGAACCGTTGACGTACACGTTAAAAGACTTCGTGAGAAGCTTGAGGGTGTTTCTGACAAATGGATACTTAAGACCGTATGGGGCGTTGGATACAAATTCGAATCACTTTCGTAATAAAACAAAATTTAGGGGGCTGTCTCAAATGCAAATTTGAGGCAGCCCCTTTTTGGGGATAGTCAGATTTA
>CAZUJY010000172.1:0-2019 GCA_964620565.1 uncultured Ruminococcus sp.
CCCACGGCCTATTGATTACGAATCAATTGCGCTACCACTGCGCCACTCCAGCATACAATCACTTAATTATTCTACCATCTTTAATTACTTTTGTCAATAGGAAATAAGTATTTTTTTAAGCTCGGCAGGTCAAATTCCCGCCGAGCATTCTTTATTTTAATTTATAAACGAGCCGTCTTATCATCTCAAACGGAATAACAGTAAGAGCTAAAAGAATTACAAAGCTCAGCTCCTGCCATACAAGAGGCACACAGCGGAACAGCGCTCCGCCAAAATAGATCATACATACCTGAATCAAAGAAATGAGCGCCATTATAAGTATAAACGGCTTGTTTTTACCTATATTCGACAGAAGCCAAAGTCTTGAGCATCTTGCCGAAAGGCAGTTGAATATTCCCGAAAAGATAAACAGCGCATAAAACGCCGTGTAAAATTTTGCGCTTGGATCTATCGAACCGTACATCAGACGGATCCTCTCTGATGACAGGAAAAATATTGACAGTCCGAGAGTATATGCGCCGGTAAATATTATCTGGTTCAACATTTCACGGGACAAGATAGGCTCGTCACGTCGCTTTGGCTTTTCACGCATATAGTAGCTAAGGGGAGCTTCACCTGCAAAGGCAAGACCGCCGAGGGTATCCATAATAATATTGACCCAGAGCATCTGAATTATTGTAATAGGCGTTTCAACACCGATAAACTGTCCCACAAGCGACACTCCGCAGGCAGCAAGGTTCATTGTGAGCTGGAAGGTGATGAACTTTCTTATTGATTTGAATATGGTTCTGCCGTAAAGGATAGTCCGTGAAATAGCAAGAAAGCTGTTATCAAGGATAACTATATCAGAGGCGCTTTTTGCAATATCGGTGCCGCTCCCCATAGAAAAGCCTACGTCGGCAAGCTTTAAGGAGGGAGCATCATTAATGCCGTCGCCTGTCATTCCCACCACCATATCAAGCTCCTGGGATAGCCTTACAAGCCGAGTCTTATCCTGCGGCAGCGCTCTAGATACCACTCTGAGCTTTGGCAGAACATTCTTCACCTCTGCGTCACTCATACGGGCTAGCTGATCGCTTGTCATTACAAGATGTCCGGCATCCGAGTTATATATTCCGCACTCAACCGCAATGGCGGTAGCAGTCTCCTTTCCGTCACCTGTAATCATAACGACCTGGATTCCCGCACGTGTCACCTCTCGCACAGACTCGACCACACCGGGCCTTATTTTATCCTTCATTACTATCAGCGCAACGAAAATCATCTCATCCTTACCTTCGCCGTCGTTTATTGCCACTCCTACTACACGCTGTCCCTCGTTAACAGCCGACATATACTCGTCATATACACGGTCAAGCTCAAATCGAACCCGCTCGCCTTTTTCATTTATTGCATACTTGCAGGCTGATAGAATCATTTCTGCCGCACCTTTTGTTACGGTTATTCCATTTTTAAGTGTTACAGACGACTTCTTTATCTCACTGCTGAACGCCTGCTTTGTGAGTATCTTACAGGTGGGTGTTGGCTCATCCTTAAAGAAGTCAAATATCGCCCGATCTGTTGCGTTACCGCCCGTTATCTCCTCTCCTATCCTGATAACGTCGGTGTTGTAGGTTGCGCAAACGGTTAGACATTCGTGGATCTTTTTCATACTCCGAAGCGCCTTCATCCCCCTGCAGCTGCCTGATACAGTGATAAACCTTTCACACTCGGGCTTGCCCACGGTAAGCGTTCCCGTCTTGTCGGTAAACAGTATATTCATCGACCCTGCCGTTTCTATACCGACAAGCTTTTTGACCAGAATATTATCCGAGAGCATCTTCTTCATATTTGCCGACAGAACGACCGTTATCATCATCGGCAACCCCTCGGGAGCCGCAACCACGATGACGGTTATCATAAGCGTTAAAGCATCGAGCAGACAATTAAAGAGTCTTGGCAGATCGCTTACAAATTCACCGATTTTGAGAGCATCAAAGCCGTTATTTACAACTATTGCATTAAACAAAAAGCTAATGC
>CAZUJY010000173.1:0-2012 GCA_964620565.1 uncultured Ruminococcus sp.
AGCAGGTCAAGTTCACCGAGTACTTTACAGGTGGCTTCGGCACTACCGAGTATCAGGCGGATATGACAGGCGTTACCCTTGGTGTTGACGGCGAGGAGATGCAGTTCTCCTACCACGGCAAGAAGATAACCAAGGAAGATGCAACAGCCGCATACGTTACAATCCCCGACGTTCTTACAACTATTTCCATGGGCGGTGAGGGCGTGTGCGCTACGGTGGAGGAGGGAATTGCCTTCTCGCCCGTATATCACCTTGAGGTCAGCAAGACTATCAGCGAAGGAGGAGTGAAAACATGGCTCAGTCTACAAAAGGCAAATTGAATTTCCGTTGTCCCTCCTGCTTTATGAGGGATATAGATATTGATATGTTCTTCGACGGTGAGGCAAAGGAATACTATTGTCTCCGCTGCGGATTTACAGGCGGTGAGGAGGACGTTCTTCGTCTTAACGAGATGGCGAGATACCGCTACCGTGCTATGAAAAAGCGTGTTGTAAGCTTCGGTGAGGACAACGAGCCACCGATCTTCGAGGCTCATAAGGGAGGAGAGCAATGATTTTAGGCATTGATGTCTCCACCTACCTTGAGGAGCTTTTCCACGGAGCGAAATACTATGACGGCGACGCCGTTATAGATCCCCTTGATGCCTTTGTTCACAATGGCGTTGACTATATGCGTATCCGCATCTGGAACGATCCTAAAAGTCCTGACGGTAAGCCCTATCTTGCGGGCGACTGCGATATTGACAACTACGTAAGACTTGGCAGACTTGCTAAGGAAAAGGGCTATAAGCTGCTTATGGATCTTCATTACAGCGATTTCTGGGCAGACCCCGGCAAGCAGATGATCCCTAAGGCCTGGGCAGATTACGGCATTGATGAAATGGTCGATGCGGTATACTCCTTCACCAAGGAATGTCTTCAGACAGCCGTAAGAGAGGGGGTCGCTCCCGCTCTTATCCAGGTTGGAAACGAGATCACAAACGGTATTCTCTGGCCCGTCGGAAAGCTTGAGATAGACGGCAAGCGTGGAAATTACGACAATTTCTGCCGCCTTATCGGCGCGGGCTGCTCTGCCTGTCGAGAGATCTGTCCCGAGGCGAGAATAATCCTTCACCTTGAGCGCAGCAACGACAAGGCGGTTTACCAGGAATTCTATACCGAGATGGCAAATCACGGTATCAGCTATGATATTATCGGCGCATCCTACTATCCTTATTGGCACGGCACTCCTGCGGAGCTTATGGAAAACCTTAATGCCTGCAAGCGTTTCGGTAAGGAAATAATGGTAGTTGAGCTTGGCTACGGCTTTACCGATAAGGGCTATACCTTAGGTGGCGAGGAGAGAAGATTGGTTATTGATGCCGAGCGAGCTGTCGTTCCCGGTGTTACCGACAGGTATCCTCTCACCCCCGAGGGACAGGCTGAATACATCAAGGATTTTCTTGCTCTCGTCCGTGAAAACGGCATAGCGGGTGTGTTCTATTGGGAGCCTCTGTGGCTTCCGGGAGAGGGCATCTGCTGGGCAAGCGAGGCAAGTCAGGCGTACATTCACGAGGAGGGAAAATCCACTTCTAACGAGTGGGCGAACCAATGTCTGTTCGATTACGAGGGCAAAAAATTGCCTGCCTTTGATGAATTTAAAAGTTAATTTAAAGTAGAGAAAAGTCGCCTTGGCATTTTGATAAAAAAATGTCAGGGCGATTTGTGCAACCTGCTGATTTTGGTTTATTTGGCAGAATGATTATTGACAAAAATGTATAAAGATGTTATAATCATCTATGCGCAAAGATGCGTAAAAATATTATAATTTTAAGGAGGATTTACTCTTATGAAAATGAGTAAGATCTTATCTCTCGTTCTCGTTGTTGTTATGGTCCTTGCTTGTCTCGCTTCCTGTAATCTTGGCGGCGGCGGTGACGACACTGACGAACCTGTCAACAAGAAAGAAACTATTAAGGTTTGGGTTTCCGAGATCGCAGGCTCCGTAGAGCTTGCTGAATCTCAGATCGCAAA
>CAZUJY010000174.1:0-1922 GCA_964620565.1 uncultured Ruminococcus sp.
CCGAACACGCTCCACGTAGATACCGTGGGAAGCGTTACGAGACCCGTCACGCAGGCTGAGGTGGTCGCCGTGAACAGCGCATCAAGATACGGCACGGCTTCACCCGTAGCGGAGCTTAGCGGCAACGCCAAAAGCGCGCTTCCCGCAAGAATAGTCACGAGAAAGCTGAGCAGTATGATCTGCGTGGTTGAGAGCGCAAATTTCTTTTTTCTAACCATAAAGAATTCCTCTAAAAAGCATAAAGGAACCAACGTCCTCTGCAGTCAGCTGGTTCCTTTATTATTATTTATTTACATCATTATATCATGATATGCTTTTTTTGTCAACCCTTTTGTCTTTTGACGGAACAGCTTGTCCTTATCAAATTTTAATAAATTAAGTTGATTTTTTGATAAAGGTTGCGCTTGTGTGCTTGCAGCATCGGCCGCCAAGTCCTCGTGAATGGATGCAAGCGCATCCTCCTTTGAGGCGATGGATGCCGCATTGAAGGGCATACCCGATGCTGATGCAGGGAAAATGCCTGCGCCGTGGTCAACGTAATATTTGTCAAAGCCGCCTGCGATGATCTCGTCGGGAGTAAGGTTGCGGGTCAGCTGATATACGATGCTGGCTACCATCTCCTGGTGACCCATTTCCTCGGTTCCCACGTCGGTCAGGATGCCGACGACCCTGCCGTCGGGCATTGTATAGCGCTGGTTAAGATAGCGCATTGCCGCGCCTGTTTCACCGTCCGGACCGCCGAGGGCGGTGATTATAATGCCCGCAAGACGAGGGTTGGGTCGCTCGATCCTTACGGGGTGCTGAAGCTGCTTCTGATATATCCACATACTATCTGTCCCCCTCTCTCATAAAGTCGCCTGCCTGCTGCCAGGGCCAAGGGCCGTCTACCCAATGCCACTGATCGGTGCTTACGTTACCCATTGCGGTAAGGGGTCCGACGGTGTTTTCATACTCCTCGGTAAGCCTTTTAAGCTCCTCAACCGTCTGATAATAGTAATCAAGAGCCGTGCGACACCGGGGGTGGGTGTCAAGGTAAAGCTCAAGCTCGGTCTTTACAAAGCAGAGCGCACGGATCTGATCGGCAAGACTGCCCCTTAAGGGTGTGCCGCCGGGATTTCTGCCTGTGCGGTTGCCGTTCGTGTAGCCTCTGCCGTTTATATTCGTATTCATACCGTTTCGGTTTATATTAGCCTCATTAAGCAAATTGTTTCTCGTTCTATTCACGGCCGTACACCTCCATAGGCTTATAAAGCTCCTCGAAAAGCGTGCCGTGTGTCAGGGCATCGTTAGCCGAATAGAGCATACGAAAGACCTGGTTGGGCGCATAGACGTAGGCAAGGGGCATTTCGTCAAGACAGCTGCCGTCACCGCCGCAGGTGTGATTTCCCTGCGTGCCGCCAACGCTGTTGCCGTTTTCGTTACCGCAGCCGTTTTCACAGCCGTTGCCGCTTCCGCAACCGTTTCCGCAGCCGTTTCCGCAGCCGCCCATCTGACAGCCTTCCATACCGCTGTTGTCGGTCACACCGCCAACACTGCCGCCGGGATATCCGTTTTCGTTTTTGTCCATTTTTTGTCATTTTCCTTATCTGTTTTGCGGACGAAAATTCATTCGACCGCTATAAGCAGTATACGTTTTTTGCCGTATTTTGTTACTCTCTGACGCCTCGGCGCATCAGCCTCAGCGACAGGAACAGAATAATGGAAAAGACCGAAAGACCGCATAGGAGTATCGCCCTGCCCGTCAGCAGATAGTCGGCTCCAAGCAGGGAGAAAACCGAGTATTGCAGGTTAAAGACCGACATAAGCGAGGTGGAGAGCGTCAGATTTCGGGCGGTGAAATAGAGGTGATTTTCGCTCTCACGGTGCTTGCGAAGCTCTATTACCGATCTTGCCACCGAATAGACCGTGAAGATGAGAAAGCC
>CAZUJY010000175.1:0-1863 GCA_964620565.1 uncultured Ruminococcus sp.
ATTCCAAGCTTGTAACCAAGCTCATCAATAACATTATGTACGACGGTAAGAAGGGCGTTGCTCAGAGAATTGTATATGACGCATTTGCAATGATCGAAGCAAAGAGCGGCGAAAACGCACTTGACGTATTCACCGCAGCGCTTGAGAACGTTATGCCCGTTCTCGAGGTAAAGGCTCGCCGTGTTGGTGGTTCTAACTACCAGGTACCCATGGAGGTACGCCCCGAGCGTAGACAGACCCTTGGTCTTCGTTGGATCATCGGTTATTCCAGAAAGCGTGGCGAAAAGACCATGGCTGAAAGACTTGCAGCCGAGATCATGGACGCCAAGGCAGGCATGGGCGGTTCTTTCAAGAAGAAGGAAGACACCCACAAGATGGCAGAAGCAAACAAGGCTTTTGCACACTACAGATTCTAATCGATATAATAAGGAGAATACAGGTAAATGGCAAGAGAATATTCGCTTGAACGTACTAGAAATATCGGTATCATGGCTCACATCGACGCCGGTAAGACTACTACAACCGAAAGAATCCTTTTTTATACCGGTAAGACCCACCGTATAGGTGAAACCCACGACGGTTCCGCAACAATGGACTGGATGGCACAGGAGCAGGAGAGAGGTATTACCATTACCTCCGCAGCTACAACTTGCTTCTGGGTTCCCACCAAGTACCAGAACGACGTTGCTGCAGCTAAGGCCAACAAGTACCGTATCAACATCATTGATACCCCCGGTCACGTTGATTTTACCGTAGAGGTACAGCGTTCTCTTCGTGTACTTGACGGTTCTGTTACCGTTCTTTGCGCAAAGGGCGGTGTTGAGCCTCAGACCGAGACCGTTTGGAACCAGGCTAACGAGTATAAGGTACCCAGAATGTGTTACATCAACAAGATGGACATCATGGGTGCAGATTTCTACCGTGTTGTTAAGATGATTAAGGACAGACTGCGTGCAAACGGCGTTCCCGTGCAGCTTCCTATCGGTAAGGAATCCTCCTTCCGTGGAATTATCGACCTTATGGAGATGAAGGCTGACGTTTATTACGACGACCTTGGTAAGGATATGAGAGTTGAAGAGATTCCCGAGGATATGAGAGAGCTTGCTGAAGAGTACCGCGCTAATATGGTTGAGTCTATTTGCGAGACCGACGATGCTCTTATGGACAAGTTCTTCAACGAGGAAGAGATTACCGTGGACGAGCTGAAGGCAGCTCTCCGTAAGGCAACCCTTGATAACAAGATCGTTCCCGTTTGCTGCGGTACATCTTATAAGAACAAGGGTGTTCAGAAGCTTCTGGACAACATTATTGAGTATATGCCCGCTCCCACTGACATTGAGGCTATCAAGGGTATCAACCCTGACAGCGGTGAGGAGGATTGCCGTCACGCAAGCGACGATGAGCCCTTCTCCGCGCTTGCCTTCAAGATCATGACCGACCCCTTCGTTGGTAGACTCTGCTTCTTCAGAGTTTACTCCGGCTCGGTTGCTAAGGGAACTGCGGTTTACAACTCCACCAAGGATGCAGACGAGAGATTCGGCCGTATCCTTCAGATGCACGCAAACGAGAGATCCGATATCGACGTTTGCTATGCAGGTGATATCGCCGCTGTTGTTGGTGTAAAGAACACCACCACCGGTGACACCTTCTGTGATGAAAAGCATCCTATCATTCTTGAGTCGATGGTATTCCCCGAGCCCGTTATCCGTCAGGCTATTGAGCCTAAGACCAAGGCGGGTCAGGAGAAGATGGGTATCGCTCTTGCAAAGCTTGCAGAGGAAGACCCCACCTTCCGTACCTACACCGACGACGAGACCGGTCAGACCATCATCGCAGGTATGGGTGAGCTTCACCTTGAGATCA
>CAZUJY010000176.1:0-1836 GCA_964620565.1 uncultured Ruminococcus sp.
GTTTGTTTCGGGTGTGATACAACATATTCTTGACCTTGCTCTCGGTAAATCCATAGCGCTTCGCTATGTCGCCGATTGAATCAAAGAAATAGTATTTACGAATAAACACATTCCGAACATCCTCTTTTTCTTTTCGCAGAAAGTCGCTGATAGTTTTTCCTATATCTTCGTCGCTAAAGCCCTCTGCAATATTTTCGTCGGGCAAAATATCTGCAAGCTCATCAAGCGAAACAATCGTTGCTTGTGAGCGTTTCTGACGTGTCATTGCTTCGATACGCTTCAAAGATAAATTTCGTGTAATCCTACAAACAAAAGCCATAAAGTTATTCGGTCGTGTGGGGGGAATTGCATTCCATACACCTATGTAGGTGTCGTTCACACATTCCTCCGAGTCCTCGTTGTTATTTAAGATGTTGTAAGCAATACTATGACATAGCCTGCCATATTTGGCATCGGTTTCTTTGATTGCTTGCTCATCACGTGCAAAATACAGTTCTATGATACTCAGATCATCCAATGTTGTTCACCTCCTTCGTATGAGCTAAAAGCGCTTTCACCCTATAAGTACGTTTTTTTAGGCGTTGGTCGCAAACTTTTTCAATTATTTTTGAAACTTGTTACTTGAAAATCACATTAACTTTGTCAAAATCAATGTTAGAGTAACATATTTTTTTCAAAAAATGTGGAATGTGGTATTTGAGCCACAAAACGTAGTAATAGCTCTTGATTTTATAGGTTGCAACTGTCAGTTGCTAAATTTCCAAGGCGCATTGGTTGAAAAAGTCACAATAAAATGATATAATTATAGCATCAAAACAAAGGAGAAAACTTATATGAGTTTAGGAAAAAACATATATGAACAGCGAACAGCCAAGAATCTTTCCCAAGGTGATCTTGCTGATTTATTAGACGTATCTCGTCAATCTGTTTCTAAATGGGAAACAGATGCCGCCATTCCCGATTTGGATAAGCTTATGAAAATGTGTGATGTGTTTGGTGTTACCCTCGACGAGCTAACGGGCAGAATACCACAAGAGAAGGAAGAAAAAACTGTTACGGTTGTAGAAAAGTCATCAACGTTTACGCCACAGAAAATTGTGGGATATATTCTTTTGACTACAACACTTATTGAAGCGATTTTGTTGTTTGCTTTGGCAGACGATATTGAAACATTTTACATTCCGTTACCGATTTTGATTTCCATGCTTGTATGTAGCTTGATTTGCCTTTGCGTTAAAAAATATGCAGGATATTGGTGTACTTGGGCTGCTCTCGCGCCTGTCTGTATTTTATCTTTTCATATTGTCGGTTTGCCCATTCTCACAACAACGGGCATTATGCAAATAATTGTCTATATCGTTATGGCTTTTGTTGCAAATAAAATATTCAAGGATTACGCCGTACAAACAAGCAAATTAAAGTCTATTCTTCTCGCCATAGGAGTTACCGCTGGAATAGCTGCATACATTGTTGCGATAATCTTTGCGCAACTTGATTGGATCGGTATGTGTATAATCAACTACATAACATATTCTGCACTCGCATTATTACTAACTTATAGCGTATGCTATATAAGAACCATTAAGGACAAATAAGACTTAGTCCTCGCTCCATTCGGAACGAGGGCATAACTTTTAGAACAGACCTCTGTTATATCTGAACTGTGCGTATAGAATAAGAGCTAATCCAATCAGAACGCCTACACCTATGACCAATCCACTTGCCGCTATATGTCCTAACGCTTGTATAACTGCACCTGCAATTATAGCCACACCGACAATAAGCGTTCCAAGACCGACGAACATACAATATGCCTTTTGGTTCTCCTTCGTGACC
>CAZUJY010000177.1:0-1831 GCA_964620565.1 uncultured Ruminococcus sp.
CGTTGAAGTAGATACCTACTCTGTCGCCGCCGCGAACGATCTTGGTGGTGTCAACACCGTATCTGCGGAGGGAGTTAACTGCTGCCTGACCGATTGCGTGCGCAGGAAGCTTGGTAACGAAGGAAGCGTCCATACCGTAGTTAGCAAGAGAAACAGCAACGTTAGCCTCGCCGCCGCCGAAGGTGAACTCAACGTGGTCGCACTGTACGAATCTCTCGTAGTTGTAGGGCTGGAGTCTGAGCATAAGCTCGCCAAAGGTTACAATTTTCATTTCTTAAAAATCCTTTCGATTTTATTATTATTTCAAACTTTGCCGCATATATTGTAACATAACCTAAAGAGAAAATCAAGAATAAATTGTAAAAAAGAGGCGGCTAAATGAAAAAAGAGGGGTATATACCCCTCAAATTTCTAAAATTTTGATTAACAGACTCGGGGATCGCTTATTTGCCGTCGGTCAGCGCATCAATACAGGACGAGCAGATGTTCTTCTCCTTGAACTCACGAAGTCCCTCGCTGCCGCCGCAGAAGTGACAAACGGGAATGTACTTCTTGATAATGATCTTGTCCTCCTCCACGTAGATCTCTACGGGATCGGTGTTAGCGATTCCCAGCTTTTTGCGAAGCTCCTTGGGCACTACCATACGTCCAAGCTCGTCGATGTTTCTTACGATTCCGGTTGATTTCATTTTATTTTTACCGCCTTTTCTCGGGTTGTTACCCGTATTTGTGACTTTATTTTACCATATTTTAGCACATTTGTCAATAGGTTTTTGGTATTTTTTTCCGAAAAATACCATTTTTTGTAAAAAAGAGAGGAAAGGTATGACGGTTTTACAGGAAAGAACAAAAATTGACAGTATTCTCGCCCTCCTGCCCGAAAAAATACGCCCGGAGATAGAGCGATTGGCCAGGGGAAGACGGGGCGGTCTTTCGGCGATAAGAGAAATAAGGATACGTCGCTCGGGGGTCTGCAGTATAGTTATAGGTAGGGAAAGCCTTCGGCTTTTCGCCGAGATAGATAGCGAGGAGATGGCGACCCTTGTGGATCGGCTCACCGACGGGGCAATGTACGCTCACCGTGACAGTATCTCCTCGGGATATATCAGTATGTCGGGCGGTATCCGTGTGGGTATCTGCGGCAGGGCGGCTTACGACGGCGGCAGGCTGGTGGGCGTTGGAGATATGTCCTCGCTTCTTTTTCGCATTCCCTCGGGGGAGTGCGCCTTTGGTGAGGAGCTTTACTCGGTGTTTTGCTACGGGATAGGGCAGGGAATGCTTATCTATTCGCCGCCCGGGGTGGGAAAGACCACCGCTCTCCGCTCGCTTGCGGCAAGGGTGGGCAGGGGAAACCGTCCTCTGCGTGTTGCCGTGGTGGACGAGCGATGCGAGTTTGACCCATCCGACTTTTCGGGCTGTGAGGTAGATATTCTATCGGGGTATAAGCGCAGTCTCGGTGTGGAGATCGCCACACGGACCCTCTCGCCTCAGCTGATCATCATTGACGAGATCGGCGCCGAGGACGGCGAGGCTCTGCTTCAGGTGGTGAAATGCGGTGTTCCCATAGTTGCCACCGCCCATGCGGGCAGTAAGGCAGAGCTGCTTTCAAGACCCTCGCTTAAGGGGCTTTTCGACCTGGCGGTGTTCTCTCTGCTGGTGGGTATCTCCTGCTCTGACGGAAAATATACTCTGACGGTGGATAAGTTATGAGCCTGCTTCGGCTTTTTGGGGCAGGGGCGCTGCTTTTGGCGGCTATCTTCGTCAGCGGTGAGTATTCGAAATTCCTCGACCGCCGCATAGCCGAATACCGTGGTATTGCAGCTCTCCTCTC
>CAZUJY010000178.1:0-1831 GCA_964620565.1 uncultured Ruminococcus sp.
AATCTTTGCAATTCCCGCGATTTTGCATTTGTATGATATCGTTGTCGGCTTTGCTTTGGGTATCGAGAAGAGTTATATTCCTGTTTTGGTCTTCACGGCAATTCATATGTTGTATCTGTTCTTTGTCTGGCGCAAATCCAAGAAAGCCACTCCAACTTTAGCAAATTGATAAAATCGAAAATCGCCATCACGGATTATTTCCGAGTTGGCGATTTTTTTAATTTATTTGTGAGTAATCTAAAATTTTGATACCATTTCAAAATGGGTGCATATTTTAGAATTATGGGTGTATTTCCGTAAAATGCCTTGCACCCATTTTAGCTCGTCAAATCGGAATTTGTTTTTTACCACATCTCACTTTTTTTATGATGGTGTCGATGGTTTTTATCTGATAAATAATGGTTATGTGAATGTTCGTGTTCAATCGTATGCGAATGAGTTGAGCCGTCGTGCGTATGCGTTACAGTATGTTTATGTGTATGATTGTGTTTTTTTGCCAATGTATCAATCACTACTATAACCGTCCCCAAAATCATAATAGCAAGACCAAGGAAATACGCCCAAGTCGGTTTTTCCTTAAAAATCACAAACGACAAGAAAGTACCGATAAAGGGGGCTACCGCATAGTATGCGCTTGTTTTTGAGGCTCCTATGATGCCCTGTGCCCTAATATAAAAGAATATGCTGAGTCCGTATGCGACAAAACCAAGCAGAAGTGCCAAAGCAAAATATCCGATCATTGCAAACTTTTCTCCAGTACATACAGCCACAATCAATGCACCAAGCCCCGAAAAAATACCTTTAAGGAATACGATATGATAGGTGTTTTTGCTTGACAAATTTTTGGTGCAATTGTTTTCAAGCCCCCAGCAGAGAGTTGCCAATAGCACGAGTATTGCTCCCCATGAGAATTTGAAAGCGGAGATATCCTCAAACGACAGAACAAAGCTTGATATTGTAATGAGTGAGATTGCAAGCCACATTCTTTTAGAAACCGCTTCCTTGAATACCAACAAGGCAATGAGGGACGTGCAGACGATTTCAAAGTTGTTTAAGAGAGAGGCATTAGACGATGCGCTATCAAGCAACCCAAACATAAGCAATATTGGCGCTGCTATATCTAACATAATCATTCCTAAAACATTTGGCAAATCCTTTTTTGTGATCTTCTCATATATTTCTTTGTCTTTGTTCTTTGTGATCAGAAAAACGATACCGATTCCAATTCCTGCACCCAAATATAGATAGGATGCCATCATCGTCGGCTCAATATAATTTAACAGCAATTTTGATAAAGGAATATTGATTGCGTACAACGCCGCCGCTAATATTGCAAAAAATATCGCTAATAATTTCTTGTTCATCTCTTGACCTGCAAATTCTTATTTATCAGTGAGTTTATTATATCACACAACCCAACTGAATTCAAGAACTTATTTATCCTAATCAAAAATTCGCCAAAGGCGAAACAAGATTTAGTTTGCGGTAGCAAACATCGAAGCCTGGAATCTGACCTAAAAGGAAAAAGACACTTGATCGCAGTGCGGCAAGTGTCCCTTGATGTGAGTGATCTAAAATTTTGATACCATTTCAAAATGGGTGCGGATTTTAGAATTGTGGGTGCATTTTATTGAAAGGCTTTGCATCCGTTTTTTATTCAAGTCTGTGCGTACTTAGTGCGTCGCAGGCTTTTTGTATTACTTAAATTCAAGATTGATAATGTCCATCGCAACGTCAAGGTTAGTCATTACAACTACACAACCGTCACGTGCAATCCTCCAATTATTGGAGTTCTCGCCCTTTGCAAAATATTCAATGTTCAATTCTGCAA
>CAZUJY010000179.1:0-1796 GCA_964620565.1 uncultured Ruminococcus sp.
AATAATAAAGCAGGCGAGATGACAAACAAATATTTTGCTTTCAAAACGTATTTGGCACATATGCAAATAGAAGGGGATTTGCTTTAACATCAAATTTTGAAATTAGATTTAAACAATATTGCTTTTGAGGGAATAAATGAAAATATTAGAAACCATGCAAGGAAAGGAATTCTTGTTCAACAACAAATTTTCGAGAAATAGAATATCAAAAAACGATCGAAAACTTGATACATTTCTTCGTTTTAAATACAGAATAATAAAATTCTTCCATCTTGAAAGACTTGGCAATAAGAAGTCGTGGTATCGTTGTTTGGAGCATCATTGGGAAAGTAGAAACAGAAAACCTGCATCCTTTGAGAAAAAACGTCTATCGGAGAGTATTCGCCTAACTTCAAAAGATCTCGCCTTAAAAGAGCTTGTTATATACGATCTGATACCCAAAGAATATCTTGAGGATTTTAAGGAGAAATACTTAAGTTTCAAATCTGCTTATTCTACCACATCGATGTTCAATCGGCCTCAAAAAGATATTAACGATGCATTTGTTAAGATGGCATCTACAAGAGTATCCGGTAGTTGGTACAATCTTGATCATTTTGAGATTAAAGATTCAACTTCGTTAGGTAGCCGCTTTGAGTATTTTCGTATGGAAGCTATCGGTTTGACCGAATCATTCTTTATTATTCGCTATGTGCTTCATACTAACGAAAATACGAACAAAGAATTAGAGAAAATATTAAAGGCAAAAGTATACAAAGAGGTTGTTTCTATAGCCAACGATAAGTGGTGGAAGAAGAAAAGCTTTGCAGGGTGTCAGTGCTTTGATTTAGGCGATGATGCCAAATGCTATGTAATTGAGGACTATATATTAGAACTAAAAGCTCTGTTTTGGGAATCAATCTCGAAATACATCCACTCTTTCTTTTTTACATGGGAGAACATTCCACCGAGCATAGAGATATATGCATCGGAAACTCTTGAAAAAAAGCAAGAAAAGATATTAGCGTTACTACCTTCAAGACATCACGGTAGTAGCGAATATTGCGAAAAACACAAAACTTACTTTGTTCCTTCTGTCCTGTCATATGATCAAAAACCATTAAACAGTTCTAAAATAATAGCAGATGCAAAACAATTTGAAAGTGATAATGGTTTGTATGATTTTCTCTACATAGAGGAAGCGATTTGCAAAAAGATTGCGGATTACTTCTTGTTGGAAGGGGTAATTAAACAAGCATCACAATTGATTTATGAATCGCAGCGAAGAGTCAATCGAAATGCATATCGCAAAGCCCGGTTTAATTCGCTTTTAGGCATCAAATTGGATGTAGAAAAGCAATTATACTTTTATCGTCGATTGTTCCGCGAATTGAATTCTAAAAAACCATCAGAAGATCAAATTGCTTATAAATTTGAGAAATACAATCAATTTTTTACTAACCCACTTGGCAAAAAGCGTCCTGAATTAGCATCTTACTATTCGTTTGAAAATCTTTATAAAGGAATTCTTTACAACATCGAAGATAAGTATGCTTTAATGGAATCTGTGTATTCTCATTTTGATGAAAACGCCAAGATAATTGAAAGTAGATACAATTATCGAATTGTAAAATGGACTTTTATCGTTGGTGTTGTTTCTCTGCTGGCGACTATATTGTTGGCTGGTGATCCCTGCCTCTTCGACCAAATATGCGATTTCATAATTGAGTTATTCAAAAAGAAATAATTTTTTTCAAAATAGTGCTGGACTTTCTCCTCTTTCTGTGGTATTGTGTTGTGCTAACAGGAGGTGCAGT
>CAZUJY010000180.1:0-1754 GCA_964620565.1 uncultured Ruminococcus sp.
TTGAAACGCCATCCGAAATCCTCCTTTTCCCATTTTACGAGAGGATTATATCACGCTCCGCTAAAGATAGGCTAAAGATTTGATGGACGAAGATAAATTTATAGGGGCTGTCACATTTGACGAGAACGAAAAAAACCGAAAAGGATATGAAAAAACCTTTAACCGAACAAAAATTGTAAATGAGACAGTAAAAGGTTGAAATTCTGCGAATTTCTTCGGTTATTATGGATTTTTTCTACCGCCGTTTGCTTCCTCTCGCCGTAGTTAGCCTTCCCTATTGGGGAAGGGGGACCGCCTTCGGCGGTGGATGAGGTGCCTTCGGGTCGCAAAGCGGCGCTTCTCGCCTAAATCTGACTATCCCCAAAAAGAGGCTGCCTCAAATTTGCATTTGAGACAGCCCCTTTTCGTTATTAAGTTAGTGCTTCGGCTCGTAGTTATAAATTCTTGAAAACCGTCCTTAAGAAGCCGCGGCATCCGCGCCTTTTTTTCATTTATTCCTTTTCCTGGTGCTTGAGATTGCCCGAGATAACCTTCTTTAAGTCCTCCTTGGGAATAAGGTATCTCTTAACTGCGAACAGCGCTGCGATGCAGACAACGCAAACGATGGTGCTGACAGGATCGGAGTGGTTGATAATAACGTGTCTTGAGATTGCGAGGACGAGGACCTCCAGAATATTTGCGGGAGTAAAGTCAACAAGCATGGAAACGAACTCAAGTCCGATCACTATACTGAGTATGTTCTCAAGGAAGAGCTTGCTGTCGGAAAGATGCTCGTTTACTGCAAAATCAGGTACAAATATCTTTGCCACCTCGGTAAAGAGCAAATAAAGCATAGCGCAAAGAGTAATAATCGCAATGATGATCTCAACTACCTCTACTATATAGTGCAGAATTTTTTCTGTCTTCTTTAACATAATAATTCTCCTTGATTTTTTACAATCAGTATTCTACAACAAAAGTCACATTTTGTCAACCATATTTTCATTTTCTCTTTACATTAAAAATGTTTTGTGGTAAAATATATATGTAAAAGTATTCATTTTTCACAAAACAAGAGAGGAGGCAGGCTATGAGCGGCGAGAAATTCAAGCTGAAAAGCGACTTTTTACCTACCGGCGATCAGCCTGAGGCTATACGCGCGCTGACCGACGGAATATTGGCGGGCGAGCGATCCCAGACCCTGCTCGGTGTTACAGGCTCGGGTAAGACCTTTACTATGGCAAACGTTATTGCCAACCTTAACAGACCTACTCTCGTGCTTGCCCACAACAAGACTCTTGCGGCACAGCTTTGCACCGAGTTCCGTGCCTTCTTCCCCGAGAATGCGGTTGAGTATTTTGTGTCCTACTACGACTATTATCAGCCCGAGGCATACATTCCGGGCAAGGACGTTTATATTGAGAAGGACGCTATGGTAAACGAGGAGATAGATATGCTCCGTCACAGCGCCACAAGCGCGCTTTTTGAGAGGCGTGACGTAATTATCGTGGCATCGGTGTCCTGCATCTACACTCTCGGTGACCCCATGGAGTATCAGAGCCTGCTGGTCTCCGTAAGGGAAGGGCAGCAGATGTCCCGTGACGAGCTTATCCGCCGTCTTGTATCCATCAGCTATGAGCGAAACGACGTTAATTTTGTCCGTAATAAATTCCGTATCCGTGGCGACACGGTAGAGGTATTTCCCGCCTCAAAGCGTGATACCGCTATCCGCATCGAGTTCTTTGGCGACGAGATCGACGGCATCTCACGTGTCA
>CAZUJY010000181.1:0-1617 GCA_964620565.1 uncultured Ruminococcus sp.
AAGAGTCCACCGGACTCTTCACAGTCCGAATCGAGATGTACCCCAAAATAACCCCAAAGGGAAACCTTCGGGGCTTTGGTTTTTTATAGGCTTCCGCAGACATCTGTGGGAGTGTTTTTATTTCTTGCAATATTGATTATATTATGCTATAATAAAATCAGCAATTCTCATTTTTTATTAAAGGAGAAGAAAATGAATAAGGCTTTTAAAATTATTCTCGGTATAATAATCGCTCTGGCGGTTATATTCGGCGGATTTGCTATTGCAAACGAGATTAACAAGATAGCAATGAACGAATACATCGACAGCTTTGAAGCTGTTAAATACGATGATCAGCTTACACCTCAATATGATGAGGAGGGTGTTGCGTACTTCGTGACTGACGGTGATTTTAAGATCATGCACATTACCGACGTGCATATCGGCGGCGGTGTGCTATCCGTCCGGAAGGACAAGATGGCTATCAATGCCGTTGCGGCTATGATCACTGCCGAAAAGCCCGACCTTGTAGTAGCGACAGGAGATATTTCCTTCGCAGTGCCCTGGTCAGGAACCGTCAACAACGCATACGCACACAACTATTTTAAGCGCCTTATGGAGAACCTTGGCGTATATTGGACAGTAACCTTCGGCAACCACGATTCCGAGGCATACGACTACCATAAGAGAGATAAGGTAGCCGAGATGTACGAGGACGAGGATATGGAATACTGCCTCTTCGACTCTGATGACGGTGGAATTTACGGCGAGGGCAACCATGTGATCAACGTGAGAAATTCAAGCGGTCTTATAACTAAGAGCGTGATAATGATGGACACCAACGCCTACACCGACGAGGATCCCCTCGGCATCAACTGGATATATGATAACATTCATGAGGATCAGATAGAATGGTATCGTGGTGTTATCGAAAAATACAGCGAATACAATCAATTGATGTTGATGAATATGGAGATATCCGGCGAGCCTACGCCTACAAACGCAGAGGACTTTACCACCGTGCAGAGCCTGCTCTTCGTTCATATTCCCATTATGGAGGTGCGTGATGCGGTAGATCTCTATCTTGAGGAGGCAGATACCGACGAGCTTAAGTATATAAGCGGTAAGATCGGCGAGGAGGCTCCCTACGTTTACTGCTCGGAGATTAATGAGGAGATGTTTGAGACCATGCTGGAGCTTGACAGCACGCAGGCTATGTTCTACGGTCACGATCACCTTAACAACCTTGTTGTTGAATACAAGGGTATTACACTCTCCTACGGCTACTCTATCGATTACTTTGCATACGCAGGTATTCACAAGATCGGCTCGCAGCGTGGCTGCACCGTGATCAATTGCTCACCCGACACAAGCTTTGAGATCACTCACGAGAACTACTATCAGGATAAATACCAGCCCCTTTACGAAAAGGAAGTAGTTGATCTTACAAATTAAGCATACAAAGGGGCTGTCACATTTGACGAAAACGAAAAAATCCGAAAAGGATATGAAAAAACCTTTAGGCAAGAGAGAATAAAACGATCTCGCTCTAAAGCCTGAATTTTCAGCGCTTTAGGCACTTATCTCTCTTGCCTAACCGAACAAAAATTGTAAATGAGACGGTAAAAGGTTGAAATT
>CAZUJY010000182.1:0-1597 GCA_964620565.1 uncultured Ruminococcus sp.
AGGCAACCGAGGGAACGGCTAAATTCCTTAAGGAAAACGGCATCCGCACCCACGTACTGAAGAAGCTGTCCGACGGCTCCGAGGAGATCGCAGATTCTATCCGTCAGGGACATATCGCTTACGTTATCAACACCTCCGACGCATCCTCGTCGGGCGTTACCCGTGACGGCTTTGAGATCAGAAAGTATGCCACCGAGAATAACGTGACTGTATTCACCTCCCTTGACACCGTTCGTGTGCTTCTCGACGTGCTTGAGGAGACTACTCTTACTATTTCTACAATAGATGCGTAAGGATATATAATGAAAAATTCTGTTTTTACTATAACAAAAAATGATAATTTGACAAGCAATGTTTACATTATGACCCTTAAAGGCAATACAGAAGATATCAGATGCGGTCAGTTTGTTAATATAAAGCTTGACGGACTTTACCTGCGCAGACCTATTTCGGTATGCGATTGCCGGGGCGACGCGCTGACTCTTATTTATAAGGTGGTTGGCCGTGGCACCGAGCAGATGAGTAAAATGGCGGCGGGTGAGAGCCTTGATCTGCTCACAGGCCTTGGCAACGGCTACGACACATCCCTCTCGGGCGATAAGCCTCTCCTTCTCGGCGGCGGCGTTGGTGTTCCTCCTCTCTATATGCTCTGCAAGGAGCTTGTCAAGGAGGGCAAGGAGCCTACCGTTATCCTCGGCTTCAATAAGGCTGACGAGGTGTTCTATGAGGACGAGTTCCGTGCTCTCGGCGCAAGTGTCATCGTTGCCACCGCAGACGGCTCTGTGGGTGTAAAGGGCTTTGTCACTACCGCTATGGAGGGTGTGGATTACAGCTACTTCTACACCTGCGGTCCCGAGCCTATGCTTAAGGCGGTTTATAATGCCACCACTACCTCGGGACAGATGTCCTTTGAGGAGCGTATGGGCTGTGGCTTTGGCGCTTGTATGGGCTGCTCCTGCAAGACTATTACAGGCTATAAGAGGATCTGTAAGGAAGGTCCTGTTATGAAGAAAGAGGAGGTGCTTTGGTAATGCAGAATGCAGAATGCGGAATGCAGAATTATAACACCAAGGTAGAGCTTCTTGGTATAGAGCTTGACAATCCTGTGATTCCCGCCTCGGGAACCTTTGGCTTTGGCTATGAATTTGCAGAGATATACGACATAAACGTTCTTGGTACCTTCTCCTTTAAGGGAACTACAAGGGATCCCAGATTCGGCAACCCCACTCCCAGAATTGCCGAGACACCCTGCGGTATGATTAACGCAGTGGGTCTTCAGAATCCGGGTGTGGAAAGGGTTATATCGGAGGAGCTTCCCAGACTGAAGAAATGCTTCAACAAGCCTGTTATGGCAAACGTTTCGGGCTTTTCTATCGAAGAATACACCCACACCTGCGCTCTCCTTGATAAAGAGGAGCAGGTGGGCTGGCTTGAAGTAAATATCAGCTGTCCCAACGTTCACGGCGGCGGTATGGCATTCGGCACAAGTCCCGAGGGTGCGGCAGAGGTTGTAAGAGCGGTAAAGGCGGTTACAAAGAAGCCTGTTATTGTAAAGCTCTCGCCTAACGTTACCGACATTGTGGCTATTGCAAAGGCC
>CAZUJY010000183.1:0-1540 GCA_964620565.1 uncultured Ruminococcus sp.
TCAAACTGTATCCGAGGAAATAACACCCCGTTAGTGTAACGCCGATTATGATGAGCCACTTGATTATGGTTTTTCGCTTTCTCTGTATCAAGTCGGCAAACCACCTCGGCAGTCCTTTGAGCCATTTTATAAAACCTTTCATTATTCAGCTTCTATTTCTCCCTCCTCAACAAGTCTGTTGTATTCGGCTTCTGCCAATTTTCTGCGGTATTCTTCAAAACACCGTATTGCCTCGTCATCTACCTCCGCACCGATCTGTACGGCGCGTTCAAGCAGATATTGGCGGTGTCGCTTGTCTGCGCGTTTCTTCGATAGTTCTTTTTTACATCGTTTTACCTCCTTGTCTCCTTTTTTCTTGATAGCAAGTGCCGCTTTGATAACCGTATCTCCGAGCCTGCGGTAAATGTCGGTCAGGTATTTTTCGCTCAACATATACTTGTCTATGTCCTCGATTTTCTGATCTTCGCATATTCGCCTGCGGTTAGCGTCAAACGTAGCCAAGTCAGAGCAAAAATCCTCATAATCCCGTTTCAATCCCGAATTGCTCCTTATGATAAAGTTCACAATATCGTTCACTTGTGGGCGAAGTCCGTCCATATTCTTACTACCGTAGCTTACGCGCCCCTCGATTGGTAACGCTCGGTATAGGGCAAGTAGCTTTTTCTTCAGTTCGCGTTCGTAGTCGTTCACACCTTCAAGATGAAACAATGTCTTGTTCGCCGCCTCGGTCAAATTTCTTCGGCTGCGTTTCAAGTCAAAACCTACGTCCGTGAGCCGTTCTTCTACACCGATACGGAACGAGTCCAAAGCCTCCTTTCCGATAGTTCCGTAGCGGTATCTTTTCTTGCCGTTGTTTTGGATAAATCTCGGCTCTTTTTCAAAGAATCCGAGGTGTATGTGTTGGTTGTCGGTGTTTTCGTGTAGTCCCGCATACCACACCACATTGTCCTCGGCTATGCCGATCTGCTTGAAAAACTTGGGTAACTCCGCTTTGAGCAGTTCCATAGCGTCCTGATACGAGGTCATATACTTTGCTCCGAAGTCCTCGGTAAAGCTGATAACCGCGTGCCATATATTGCTATCTGTGCTACGGAGCATTGAGCGTAGTTCTTTGAGTTCCTTTTTTGTTAGTAAACCGCCCTCGCTGAACAGACCACTACTTTTTTCGGGATTGCCTGCGTAGCCGAGAAAGTCTCCCTCGTCAATGCCTCGGTTTATGTACTTTAGAAAGTCGTTATTCTGTCGGCACGAATAAAACCTACGCTCCGAGATATATCTTGGCTTGATATTAAGTCTGTTCAGCGTTTCATCGTTCGGCGCGTAGCCAATACTGAATAGTACGTTAGGCACTCCCATAGGCTATTTAGCTTGCAAGCCCCAACCCCTCGTCCCCCTCGTCACTTTCTTCCATAATCGCCCTTAAAAGCTCGGTCAGGAAGTCAATGAATCTCGGCGGTACTTCGTCAAAATATCCGAGTTCAACTTGCGGGGGAACTACGGGCTTGTCCGTTGCGATTGCAAATAGCATATTGTAGATTGC
>CAZUJY010000184.1:0-1511 GCA_964620565.1 uncultured Ruminococcus sp.
TTTTCTCAATGTGTTTTGACAAGAACTTACACCGTTTCGGAGTCTCCCCCGAAACGCAATGTTTTCTTAATTTCATGTTGTTCAATTTTCAATGATCAAGTTGCTCGTTTGTCACAAGCTTTTCTATTATACAACAACCGATTTGAAAAGTCAAGGGCTTTTTTTCTTTTTTTTTCAATTTTTTTGATTTTTTTCGCTTTTGATTGTTTTTTACTAATCGAAAACACAGTTTTTGTGCATTTTATCCAACAAAATGCTCTTGTTTCTACCTCGTAAAGCCTGTTCTCGGCGAAATGTTTTATAATATGTATAAGCAGATGAGCTGCTTTTTAAGTAGACTCCTTATTATATTAATGTAGATTTTTTCTCTTAATCGGCTTTGTGAAACCAATAAAAGCGTGTTATGCAATCGGTTTTATTTTGCTATTTCGGACAAAAGGGTGGGGATTGTTTATTTTCGTTATTTTGCGTAACGTTTTGCTTAATTTTACCGAAGAAATGCGCCCTTAAAGAACAAAATTCTGCACAAAAATAAACGCCGAATTTTGTTGAAAAATTAGGGCAAAAATTTTAACTTTTTTTAATAATAGACTTGAAATATAAATATTTATATGATATAATATTCACGTATAGAAATATTTTACGAGGAAAGACTATGGGAGATTACATTAAAAATCTCGCCGGCAATGTTCCCGGCGTGTCTGATCTCGGAAGTCTTGATATCATTGGTTTGATCAAATCCAAGATATTCGGCATACTTCCCGAGTCTGCTTTAACATTCTACGAGGCTAACAAGGTTCTTTGCCTGTTAGGTATTGTTTGCGTGCTTGTTCTTCTTGCAGTACGTGGATATAAGATCTTTAAGGGAGCGCTTTATGCAGGCGGTGCCTTTGCTTTCGCTTACGTTGGCTTTAAGTTCCTTGCACCCAAGATTCCCGAAAATATTACAGCATTTGTTCCCGAGCAGCTTGAGGCTGACGTTCTTGTTGCTGTGCTTTGCGCACTCGTTGCGGTGTTCCTCACCCGTTGTGCATACAGCTTCATGATTTCCATCCTCGGTGGAGTTGCAGGTTACTTCCTTGGAACCGCTGTGATCTACAAGGCTCTCCTTGAGCACTTCAGCACTCTCGGATTCCTTCAGAACAACGCTGTTAAGTACATCATCGGCGGTATCTTCGCCGCTATGTTTGCAATCCTGTTCATCCTGCTCTTCAAGCACGTGTTCATGGTAGCTACCTCCTTCGGCGGCTCTATCGGTGCTGCTCTCGTTCTCCAGGCGGTTGTAATGCCTGCGGGCGGCAAGACCGTTCAGATCGCATTTGCGGTACTCGGTGTTGCGTTCGGTATCTACTGCATCGTACGTCAGTATAAGCAGGAAGAAAAGGATCTTGAGATAGTATTCTAATTGAAAATTATACATAAAAGGGGCTGTCACATTTGACGAGAACGAAAAAATCCGAAAAGGATATGAAAAAACCTTTAACCGAACAAAAATTGTAAATGAGACAGTA
>CAZUJY010000185.1:0-1484 GCA_964620565.1 uncultured Ruminococcus sp.
AGTAAATTCTCAAAGTAAATGCAACAGTGCAATTTAGAAGTTGCATTTAGTATGAGAAGGATTTTGTGGTAGAATTTAGTCTGAGAAAAGGAGGGCTCAGACTATGAGAAACAATGAAAAGAAAAACAAGCATATGACACTAGACGATCGTATTGAAATTCAAGAGTGCCTAAGCAAAGGAATGACCTTTAAGGCAATCGGAGAAAGGATCGGCAAAAACCAAACAACGATTTCCCGAGAAGTAAAGATCCACATGGAACCATACACAAATTCATTTGTACGAACGGAAGAAGTATGCCCCAAGCTATTAAAAGCTCCTTTCGTGTGTAACGGATGCGAAAAGAAAAGCCGTAGTAATTGCCCGTATAAACGGCAGTTGTACGTTGCAAAGAAAGCACAAGCTGAATATGACACAGTGCTTGTAGAATCTCGCACAGGTATACCGCTGAACAAAGAGAGCTTCTACGAAACAGAACGTATCATCTCAGAAGCAGTACAAAATGGGCAACATATCTACCACATCATTCAATCCAACAATTTGCCCATATCGACTGCTACTGTATATCGCCATATACAAAAGAGATACTACTCAATCACACCAATGGATCTCCCGAGAGCCGTTAAATTCAAGCCGAGAAACTCAAAAGAAAGCGATTATGTGCCCAAATGGGCTCGCGAAGGTCGTACTTTTGATGATTTTCTTGCTTTTGTGGAAGATAACAACGACCTTCCTTTGGTACAGCTTGATACTGTAATTGGCAGAATCGGGGGCAAGGTCATTATGACGATTCACTTTGTAAACAGCGATTTCATGATTGGTTTACTGCTTGAAAACAAAACCGCAGCGGAAGCGGCAAACCAGATCCAAGTTCTAAAAGCGGAGTTGAAGTCTTTAGGCTTTAATTTCGGAGATATTGCACCGCTTTTACTTACCGACAACGGCGGCGAGTTCAGTATTGTTTCTGCTTTTGAAAACGATACCGAAGGTAACGCCGAATCGCATATGTTCTTCTGCAAACCGTGTTCGCCTCATGAAAAGGCGGAGATTGAGAAGAACCACACTCTTTTCCGAGATATTGTAAAAACCGGAACCTCATTTGACAACTTTACCCAAGAAACGGTTAACTTAATTTTCTCCCACGTTAACGCAGTAAAAAGAAAACAATTTAACGGAAAAAGCGCATACGATATGTTTTCTTTTTACTACTCGGAGGTTTTGGCATCCGCCTTGGGGATTTCCTTTATTCCGGCAAATGAGGTTATTCAATCTCCTAAATTGTTAGCGAATTTCTTCTCATAGTAAACGCAACCATTGTTGCATTTAGTCTGAGAATTTTACCTCTCAGGCTTTTTCGTCATGCTTTTTTTGTGCTTTTTTCTTGATTTTTAGATTACTTTTTACATTTTCTCATACTTACTGCAACCGATTTTTCAAAGTAAATGCAAGGGCTTTGCTACTGTTGCATTTACTTTGAGAATTTACG
>CAZUJY010000186.1:0-1456 GCA_964620565.1 uncultured Ruminococcus sp.
TATGGCAAGTGAAGTTTCGGCAGAGCCGAAGTGAAGTTTGCCTTGCGGCAAGTGAGGTTTGATTAACGAAGATCCTTTGTTAAGATATGGTCCATATCGGTAAATTCCTGGTTCTCGCCGCACATCGCCCATATAAACGAGTAGTTCTTTGTGCCGACGCCGGAGTGGATAGACCAGGAGGGAGAGATAACCGCCTCCTCATTGTGCATAACGATATGACGGGTCTCCTTCGGCTCGCCCATCATGTGGAATACTGCGTCATTCTCACCCATATCGAGATAGAGATAAACCTCCATACGTCTGTCGTGGGTGTGGGAGGGCATGGTGTTCCAGTTAGAACCGACGTCAAGCTGGGTCAGACCCATTGCAAGCTGGCAGGATGCCATAACCTCGGGGTGAATGTACTGATTGATAACACGCTTGTTGCAGTCCTCAACGCTGCCGCAGGGAACCTTACGAGCCTTAGTAATATCGATCTTTACGATAGGATACTCGGTGTGAGCGGGACAGGAGGTGCAATAGAACTTCGCAGGAGTCTCGGGATCGTCGCTGCGGAAGGAGATCACCTTATTGCCTCTGCCGATGTAGATACCGTCACGGGGATTCATGTGATACTCGGCGCCGTCAACGGTGATAACACCTGCGCCGCCGATATTGATACAGCCAAGCTCTCTTCTCTGAAGGAAGTAATCAGCCGCAAGCTCCTTTCCTGCCTCGAGGGTGAGGGTCTTGTGAACAGGCTTCATACCGATAACGATAATTCTGTCAATGTGGCTATACACCATCTTGATATCATCCTCGGGGAAGAGGCCTGTGATATGGAACTCCTCTCTCAGTCTGTCGGTGGTGTAAAACTTCACGTCCTTTGCATTTGCAGCATCTCTGACTTCCATCATTTATCTCCTTTTTTATGTAAAATAACTAATTTTTAATTCGTGGCATATTCCCACGATATAATTTTAGCACATAATTTCTCTAAAATCAATAGCGAAGCGTCAAATAAATTAAAGTATTTATTTAATAAGGCTTTGGGCGTTAAATATTTTAGTTTCGTCTTGACAAAATAGTTTAGTTGTGCTAAAATACATTTATTATAGGGTGGTCTTATAGGCTACCTCTCCCGGAGGAGTAGCGCAGGAGCGCCGTCAGAGAGTATGCGGTTGGTGTGAGCATATCGGGCGAATGCGTGAAGGTAGTCGGGAGTATCTCGGGAAGAACGGCAAATTTTGCTTATTAGACCCCGACGGTAAGCACCGTTATATGCGTTAATGAGGCAGAGATTTCTCTGTAAATTTGGGTGGTAACACGGATTTTTTCGTCCCAAGCGTTTTTTAAAAGGCGCTTGGGGCGTTTTTTCTTATTGCAAAGTGCAAAGTTTAGAGTTCAGAGTGCAGAGTTAGCCTTCCCCTTGAGGGGAAGCTCCTGCGTAGCAGGTGATGAGGTGGAATTAATGCAG
>CAZUJY010000187.1:0-1400 GCA_964620565.1 uncultured Ruminococcus sp.
GAAGAAGAATGGCACATCGGCACAGAGATTAAGTGGAATACGGAAACAGAAAAAATGTAAGCCGATAAAAAAGAGGCGTTTTATAACTTGCCTTTCGGTATGCCTTGGCCATTGTAACGTCGCCATTCCAAAAATCGTCGTAAGACATACCGATAGGCATATAATAAGGGCATAGTTGCTCGAATATTTCGGTTTTGTGTATTTTAAAAGCCGACTTTTGAGGTCGGCTTTTTTTGTTTTAAACTTTATTATTTTGCTTCAGGTAGGTTAAAATAGTTTCAACCGAGGCAGGGATGCCGACGGAGCTGTCGATCAGAAGCTCGTAGTTGCGGCGGTCGCCCCAGGTGAGATCGGAGATATTTTTGTAGTAGGACGCTCTGGCGTCGTCGGCACGGCGAACATGCTTTTTCGCCTCGTCATAGCTGTCGCCGTAGATCTCCATAATGCGTGAGATCTTATACTCCTCGGGAGCATAGATAAAGAGACGCATAACGTCCTCGTTGTCGCGGAGAATATAATCTGCGGCACGGCCTACGATAACGCAGCTGCCCTGCTCCGCTATCTTTTTGATAACCTTCTCCTGCGCCGCTACCGCCTGCTGCACAACGTTGGTGCTGAGGTAGAGGCTGTGAAGGTAGGCGGGAGAGTTGGTGTTAAGCTCGGAGATAAACTCCTTATCAAGTCCGCTCTCCTGGGCTGCGAGGGCCGTCATTTCCTTATAGTAGAAAGGAATACCCAGTCTGTCGGCAAGGATCTTACCTATCTGCTTACCCGCAGAGCCGTGCTCTCTTGCAATGGTGATGATAACACCCTTCTTCGAGGGCTTAAGAACGGCTTCGGTCTGCTTTTCGGTAGGTGTGGACTTAAGCGACTTAAGGAAAGGAACGGTGAGCGATACCGCTATGATCATAGCAATAAGGTCTGCCACGGGAGCGGCATACAGAATAGCCTCAATGCCGCCGAAGGCTGCGGGGAAAATGATGATAAGCGGAACGAAGCATACTATATCACGGATAAGCGAGGAGATAACCGCACGGACCGGCTTACCTACCGCCTGGAAGAATATCGAGGTCATCTTGACTACGCAGGTAAAGGTGATGAGCGAGAGTGAAACGCGGAAGCACTTTTCACCGAAGATCCAGTAATCGTCGGGGTTGGGAATATTTGTGGGCGCGCCGAACATTGCAACCACCGCTCTGGGTGCGAAAACGAAGATAGCGGTAGATACAAGTCCGATAATGAGAGTGCAGAAAAGGCTCTTTTTATAGAGCTCCTTTACTCTGTCGTATCTCTTGGCGCCCATATTGTAGCTGATGATAGGCTGACAGCCGAGGACGATGCCTACGACAAGATTGATAACCACCGAGATCACCTTGCTCTGAATACCGATAATGGCGATG
>CAZUJY010000188.1:0-1360 GCA_964620565.1 uncultured Ruminococcus sp.
GGAGCATTAGCTCAGTTGGTTAGAGCTACCGGCTCATAACCGGTCGGTCCAAGGTTCGAGTCCTTGATGCTCCACCACAGAAACGGCACCCGTTGGGGTGCCTTTTTTGTTTCTGTGGTGGAGCATCAATCAGACTCAAACCTTGTTTGCGCTTTGCGCAAAAAGGTTCGCATTCCAAACGAAGCCGTCGGAGAGCTTGTTCTCCAGCGGCAAGTGTCGGAATATTGCCCTTTGGGCAAAATCCTTGATGCTCGTTTTTGCATTGCCAAAGCAAAGTGCGTAGCACCGCCGAGATAGCGGCGTAGCTCGCAAAGAGTATAAGCTCCACCACTTCACCCAGTATATCTTGTTTATTCCACAACATTATTTGACATACATATATATTTATGCTATACTGTAATTACTTTAATTTACGGAGAAGACTAATGTCTGAAAACGAGAGAAACGGCGGAATTAAGGAAAAAATCCGTGCCGTGCGAGAAAAATACCTGCCCTATAATGAAAAAACTGTCAGATGGCTTGTAATAGCGGCGACAATTATGTTCGGATGGATCATAATCTGGGCGCTGGTGCTTAAGCTTGGTGACGAGGATCTGCTCATTACCACCTATAACAATCTTAAGGTGCTAACCCCTGAGGAAAGAATTATGTGGGATATTATTCCCTTTAATTACCGTGGCACAGAGGAGATGATCATCCGTCAGGTAATCGACACTGTACTTAACTGCTTTGTTTTTGCGCCCTTTGGAATAATGCTTTGCTATCTGTTCAGAAAGAAGAATCTTTTGCGTGACGGAGCAATTTGCCTCGGCTTTTCTCTGTTGATAGAGCTTTTGCAGTTTGCAACGATGCTTGGAAATCCTGCTCCGGAGGATCTTTTCACCAATACTGTCGGTTGCATTATAGGCTATGGCTTCTATTATCTGATCTTCAGGCGTCTTTCGACAAAGCAGAACGTGATCCTTTGCGTTGCTGTTGATCTGATTTTTGCCGTAGTTGTTATTTATTCGTTAATCACCGCTATCGGCTCCGCAGACGTTATCTACGGAATAGTTTCGAGGACGTTGTAACTATTATAAGGCGAGCAAAACCGCAAAAATCAGCCGCTAAAAAATCGAAAATCTTGGTATAAGAAAAATTATTTTGTTTTTTTCTAAAATGTATTGACAAACTCAAAATAATTTGTTATAATTATCAAGCGTCACGAGGAAATATCCTTGTGTGATGCTGCTATGGCTCAGCTGGTAGAGCACATCCTTGGTAAGGATGAGGTCCCCGGTCCGAATCCGGGTAGCAGCTCCAGACAACCCCGAAGGGAAACCTTCGGGGCTTTGGTTTTATTTGAGCAAATTTGCTTTCC
>CAZUJY010000189.1:0-1345 GCA_964620565.1 uncultured Ruminococcus sp.
CTGTCGCCGATTGTTACGCTTGTCAACGAGGTGCAATTCCAGAACGCATAACTACCGATGCTCGTCACACTGTCGGAAATAACTACGCTTGTCAGCGAGGTGCAATAATAGAACGCACATTCACCGATACTTGTTACACTGTCGGGAATAACTATGCTTGTCAGCGAGGTGCAATTATAGAACGCATATTCACCGATACTCGTTACACTGTCGGGGATAACTACGCTTGTCAGCGAGGTGCAATAAGCGAACGCCTGATGACCGATACTCGTTACACTGTCGGGGATAACTACGCTTGTCAGCGAGGTGCAAGAATCGAACGCCTGATGACCGATACTCGTTACACTGTCGGGAATAACTATGCTTGTCAGCGAGGTGCAACCAGAGAACGCATAATCACCGATACTCGTCACACTGTCGGGAATAACTACGCTTGTCAGCGAGCTGCAATTCCGGAACGCATATTCACCGATGCTCGTTACACTGTCGGGGATAACTACGCTTGTCAGCGAAGTGCAATTCAGAAACGCACATTCACCGATGCTCGTTACATCATTGCCGAGCGTTACACTTGTCAGCGAGCTGCAATTCAGGAACGCACCTTCACCGATGCTCGTTATACTGTCGGGAATAACTACGCTTGTCAGCGAGGTGCAATTATAGAACGCATAACTACCGATAGCCGTCACAGGCAAGTTATTATAGGTCGAAGGGATAACCACATCCATATCCGTGCAAGTGCCTATGCCCGCTACGCTATAGCTTACGCCGTCGCCGTTGAGGGTGAACTCAAGACCCTCGGAGGCTGCAAGCTCGGATTCAGAATCATCAACGTAGCCCCAAACGACGGGACAGTCTGAATAGTTCCAAGAAGAACTCCAACCGCTTGGCTTACTTGTTGCTTCACAGTATATTGTCAGCGATTTGCAATAATAGAACGCCCAATAGCCGATACTCGTTACACTATCGGGGATAACTACGCTTGTCAGCGATTTGCAATCAGAGAACGCCTGAACACCGATACTCGTCACACTGTCGGGAATAACTACGCTTGTCAGCGAGGTGCAACCAAATAACGCATAATCGACGATGCTCGTTACACTGTCGGGGATAGTAAACGACTTATCCGTTTTTCCTATAGCATATTGAATAAGCGTTTTTCCGTCTTTAGTATAAAGATTTCCGTCTACAGATTTATAATACTCATTATTTTCCGATACGTTTATGCTTGTCAGCGAGGTGCAATGAGCGAACGCACCACTACCGATACTCGTTACACTGTCGGGGATCGTTACGCTTGTCAGCGAGGTGCAATCAAAGAACGCATAATCGCCGATACTCGTTA
>CAZUJY010000190.1:0-1311 GCA_964620565.1 uncultured Ruminococcus sp.
CGAACCAGCAGTCGATAACCTCGGATACACGCTTCATCTCGCCGCCGCACTTGTCACACTTGATGGTAACGGCATCAATGAAGGGACGGTGAAGCTCGATGTTATCGGGACAGTTAGAGGACATAGACTTCAGCTCCTCGATAGAGCCGATAGAGTGCTTGTGTCCGCATGAGCACTCCCAGATATTAAGAGGTGTTCCCCAATATCTGTTACGGGAGAGACCCCAGTCCTGAACGTTGGTAAGCCAGTCGCCGAAGCGTCCCTTACCGATATTCTCGGGGATCCAGTTTACTGTGTTGTTGTTCTTTATAAGGTTGTCACGTACCTTGGTCATCTCGATAAACCATGTGTCACGCGCATAGTAGATAAGAGGAGTGTTACATCTCCAGCAGTGAGGATAATCGTGCTCAAACTTGGGCGCGGAGAAGAGCTTGCCATCCTTTTCAAGATCGGCAATGATCACGGGGTCTGCCTTCTTAACGAAGAGGCCTGCATAGGGGGTTTCCTCGGTCATCTGACCCTTTCCGTCAACAAACTGAACAAAGGGCAGACCGTAACGACGGCCAACCTTATTGTCGTCCTCACCAAAGGCGGGAGCGATATGAACGATACCTGTACCGTCGGACATGGTAACGTAGTTGTCGGCGGTGATATAATGAGCCTTTCTGCCCTGGGCCTCGGCGCACTTTCTGGTACAATCCCAAAGCGCCTCATAGCCTCTGCCCTCAAGGTCAAGACCACGCATTTCCTCAAGGATCTCGTATGCGGGAGTACCCTCCTCGCGCTTGATGCCTCCGAGAACCGAGTCAAGCAGAGCCTTCGCCATATAATAGGTGTAGCCGTCGGCAGCCTTTACCTTACAGTAGGTGTCAGTGGGATTTACGCAAAGGGCAACGTTAGAGGGGAGTGTCCATGGGGTAGTTGTCCAGGCGAGGAAATATGCGTCCTCATCCACACACTTGAAGCGGACAACAGCAGATCTCTCCTTAACAAGCTTATAGCCCTGAGCTACCTCGTGGCTGCTGAGGGGAGTGCCGCAACGGGGACAATAAGGAACGATCTTAAAGCCCTTGTAGAGCAGACCCTTGTCCCAGATCTTCTTAAGCGCCCACCACTCCGACTCGATAAAGTCATTGGTATAGGTAACGTAGGGGTTTTCCATATCAGCCCAGAAGCCAACGGTGCCGGAGAAATCCTCCCACATTCCCTTATAGGTCCATACCGACTCCTTGCAGTGAGCAAGGAAGGGCTCAAGACCGTATGCCTCGATCTGATCCTTGCCGTCGATGCCCAGCTTCTTCTCAACCTCAA
>CAZUJY010000191.1:0-1308 GCA_964620565.1 uncultured Ruminococcus sp.
GTCCCAGCTCATATTCTTCCTTTACATAAGCCTTCACGACTCTGGCACCGGCTACAGTTTCCTGCATAATGTGATTGATCCCGTCCAGCTTTTTCTGAACCACAGCGAAAAGCGGCGCAGTCTTTTTCAGAAAGAAAGTTACCGCAATTACCACAAAGGGCAGGCCACAAGCTGCCACCAGTGCGAATTTAGGCGATTGCCGGTACAGCATGAAAATACCACCGACGAACATGACTGTATTGCGCACAAAGCCCCGCACTGCCATCATGACCATGTTCTGCACCTGGGTCACATCGTTGGTCAGCCGTGTCACCAGAGAGCCGGTGGAGATCTTGTCCGTCTGCTGGAAGGACAGATGCATGATTTTCGAGAACAGATCCTTACGCAGATCGTTTCCGAAGCTCTGGGCGGCCAGATTGGCAAATACGCCGCACAGAACGCCGCAAAGACCGCCCACGATCACCGTCAGGATCATTTTGATTCCTACAGTCACGATCAGGGTGATATCGCTTTTCAGAACACCGTTGTCTACAATATCCGCCATCATATCCGGTTGGATCAGGTCCATCGCCACTTCGCCCACCATGAACAGAGGCGCAAGAAGACAGAAAAACCAGTATTTTTTCAAGTATTTCAGCATTAGATCAGATCCTTCCGTATGAATTCCGCCAGATCGTCCAGCAGAGCGATAAGTTCGGCTTCCTTTTCTGCGCCGATCATGGCGGTGATGGCATCATCCGATGCATCCAACTTCGCAAACAGTTTTTCCGCAACGCTTGCACCCTTTTCGGTCAGATAAAGCTTTGAATTGCGTTTGTCGGACGGGTCAATTTCTTTACACAGGTAATCCTCTTCTTGCATGCCTTTTACTACCTGATTAACAGCCGAGGTGGTAACGCCAGCATATTCAGCAATATTACGCTGGCTGGAGCCGGGATGCCGCAGTAGGAACATGAACACAGTACGATAAGAATCCGGGATGCCTTCTGCCAGGGCAACTTCCCGAACATGACTGCTCCAGGCGTGCCGGGCCTTTGCAATGGCCCGCATGATTGTCTTTCTCTTTTTCACAGAAACCCCTCCAAAGTTAAGCGTTAATTAAGTTCTTAATCATTATAAATAAGTCGGAGCAAAATGTCAAGCCGAATAAACCTGCGATCTTATGCACTCCTGCTCATCAACTGGATATAAAATACAGGCACAGCCATAAGAAGCTGTGCCTATTTCTGCGCTAACTCTTTGATTTCTACATGTCCCATCATGAGCTCAACATACTGGACAATATGTGTAGATGGACTATCGCCGGTA
>CAZUJY010000192.1:0-1308 GCA_964620565.1 uncultured Ruminococcus sp.
TTGGGGCGAGCCTGTTCCTTGCGTTTATACCGAGGACGGCGAGACCGTGTTCCTTGCCGACGAGGAGCTTCCTCTTATTCTCCCCGAGCTTGAGGATTATAAGGGCAGAAACGGAAAGGCGCCTCTTGAGAACGCTGCCGAGTGGAAGCAGTATGATAATAATGGCATAAAGGGTATCCGTGAGACCTCTACAATGCCCGGATCTGCAGGGTCCTCCTGGTACTTTATGAGATATATCGATCCCGATAACGATAAGGCGCTCTGCGATCCCAAGCTCCTTGAGCATTGGCTTCCCGTTGACCTTTACGTTGGCGGTCCGGAGCACGCTGTCGGACATCTGATGTATTCGAGAATCTGGACTCACTTCCTTCACGATATCGGCATTTCTCCCGTTAAGGAGCCCTTTAAGAAGCTTGTTCACCAGGGTATGATCCTTGGCGAGAACGGTATCAAGATGGGTAAGAGATTTCCCGAGTTCGTTGTAAATCCCAGCGATATAGTTCGTGACTACGGCGCGGATACCCTTCGTCTTTACGAGATGTTTATGGGTCCCCTTGAGGTTTCCAAGCCCTGGAGCTCCACCGCCGTTGCAGGCGCGAGAAAGTTTATCAACCGTGTGTGGAACTTCTTCACCGAGCCTGCTAATCTCACCGATAACGACGACGGCAAGCTGACAAAGCTTTATCACCAGACCGTAAAGAAGGTTACAGGCGACTTCGAAACTCTCGGCTTTAATACCGCAATCGCACAGATGATGGTATTCGTAAACGAGGTTTATAAGAACGGATCCTGTCCCAAGGAATATGCCGAGGGCTTTATCAAGATGCTCTCCTGTATCACCCCTCACGTTGGCGAGGAGATCTGGCAGATCCTCGGCCACGAGGGAACTATCGCTTACGAGCCCTGGCCCGTATATGACGAGAGCAAGTGCGTTGACGACGTTATCGAGATGCCCATTCAGGTAAACGGCAAGGTGCGTAACGTTATCGCCATTGCTAAGGCTGCATCCAAGGACGAGGTTCTCGCTATCGTTAAGGCGGACGAGAAGATCGCCGCCGCACTCGAGGGTAAGACCATCGTTAAGGAGATCGTTGTTCCCGGCAAGATCATTAATATTGTTGTTAAGTAAAACAAATATGGAGAGAGTATTCTGCATTGCGGAATATTCTCTCCAAAATAAAAAAATACAAAAAAGTTTGATAAAACCTATTGACAAATTTGTTTAACTGTGGTATTATATATAGGCTTGAAACGAAATGCGAGTGTAGTTCAATGGTAGAATTCCAGCCTTCCAAGCTGGTCGCGTGG
>CAZUJY010000193.1:0-1299 GCA_964620565.1 uncultured Ruminococcus sp.
AATCGTGTATACCCTAACCGGTATCAAGGGTTCGAATCCCTTTCTCTCCGCCACATACAAAGCCGTCCAATAGGACGGCTTTTTGTTTTGTATGTGGCGGAGAGAAAGAGGATTCTCACTCCTGCGCTGTAAGGCGCAGGGTTCGCATTTGAGCCGCAGAGTGCGTCAAGCTTGCTTGTAAGCAGCAAGGCACAAAATCTTCGCCTTTAGCGAATACCCCTTTCCGGAAATACTCCTTTCTCTCCGCCAAAAGGAAATAAAACGAACTTTGAGAAATCGGAGTTCGTTTTGTTTTTTAATACGGAGTATTTTGGCATCATTATTTACCTAAAATAATAAATATAGCCCGTAGCTTCCATATAAGGAGTTACGGGTTTTTTTATTTATTTCTATCAATGTTTTCCTTATCTAATCGATTCTGTATATGCTAGAAAAACACATTAGGATCATCGCATATATGAGGGGCGTATTTGATTAAATGTTCTGTAATAACGGTCAAATTTTCTTTTGTGCAGGCAATATACCATGGCCCTTTTTTCTTGCGGTTACATAGACCGGTGTGTACTTTTTCTTTTTGTGATGAATCTGTATATAGTACAATCCAATCCCTCGTAGAACTGTATCCATTGGCAGAAGTAAACGTTATAATGCTTTCGGTTCTTACATCGTAAAGCTCATTCCGTTTGATTGCTTTGATCGTTGAGAAAACAACCGAATAAATGTAATCCCCTCTTCACTTATTTCGGCTCGTTGTATTAAATACAACGCATAAATAATCATGTATGTTGAAGCAGAAAATAATATAATGGAAGAAAGCACCATACTCCACAAAGAATCGCGAGAACTGTCATATAAAACAAATAATACAACTATCGTCGTTAAAGTCAAGAAAATTGGAATCCAAACACTCGCAATATAAGAACCACGATATACCTTTAAAATGTTTTTCTTCATACATACCCTACTTTCATTGTGAACGTTCACCATATGTCATACTTTTTTAAACAATTATACACTAAAACAATTAAAATGTCAATGCTTACAAGGTTCAAACATACTCGCTTCCTTCCCGCCAGTAAGAACCTAAATCGAACACTATGTGTTTAGTTTAGTTTTTTTCTTTTTGTTTTCCCTTATGGTTTTACTATCGTCAAAAACGGCGTTTTATGCCGCAAAAGACTCTTGACACGAGTAGGAGCGTGGTAGGCTGTTTGCCAAAGGCAAACGAAAAGCCCCCTCGGGCTTGGGCGGTTGGCTTCTTTGCCTTGCACCCACGCTCCGAGGAGGCTCGTGTCAAGA
>CAZUJY010000194.1:0-1265 GCA_964620565.1 uncultured Ruminococcus sp.
GGCGGCAGAAGCAACTATTATTACTATTCCTATCCCAAAATGCCCGATTACGCAAAGCAGCAGTTCTTTATCTATGACAGCGAATCACAGCTTGGACAAGAGGACGAATATCTTGTCATGTCGGATTATCTGACACCAAACAGCGCTTGCGATACCTTCGCCTTGACAAGCTCATATAACGGGCTTTATTATGAGTGGACGAATTATACGACAACGATTCGAGACAACGGCTTCGGCGGCGGAATGATGGACGGCGGTAACACCGACAAGAGCGATTATTCTACCAAGGGCATCAAGGCGGCAAATGAGATCGTGATCAACGCAGGAACGGTCAGCATCAAGTCCTACGACGATGCCATTCACGCAAACAACGATACAGCGCTTGAAAACGGCGCGACACCACTTGGAAATGTAACAATAAACGGCGGTAATATCACCCTTTACAGCAACGATGACGGACTGCACGCAGACGGCACGCTGTCAATAAGCGCAGGCACGGTCACCGTAACCAACTCCTACGAGGGCATAGAAGGAGCTACCGTCAATATCTCGGGCGGTTACGTTTCGGTCATTGCCAAGGATGACGGAATTAACGCCACCGCAACCTCGGGAACGGCAGTTTCCATCAGCGGAGGTACGCTGTATGTTTATTGCAGCGGCGACGGCATCGACTCCAACAGCCTCACCTCATATCAGGGAATCGTGTTCTCGGGTGGTAATACGGTAGTGATCTCCAATTCAAGCGGCAACTCCGCAATCGATACCGAGCAAGGATATCAATATACGGGAGGTTCGGTGGTCGCCATCATGCCTCGCGGCGGTATGTCGAGTGAAGCTACTCATTGTCAGAATTTCTCGAGGGTTGGTAAGTCCACGCAGACCTCACTTTCCTCGGGGGCATATCTCCTGGTCGGTATCGGCAATCAAACGGCAACTATCAAAATGCCTACGTCTATGTCGGCATACGTGATCGTGCTTGGCGACAGCTCCCCGAGCATTACCACCAAGTCTTCGGTATCCGCAGCTCTTGACGAAAACGGCGTGGCTTGGAATTAAGTTTACAATATAACCTTGATATAAAAATGAAAAAATGATATAATCTATATCAGTAATGACGAAAGGAGGCGTAAATATGCGAATTTTAATTGCCGAGGACGATCCTAAATTGCTAAAAAGCCTTGTGCATATCTTCGAGATGAACAATTATGCAGTTGACGGCGTAGACAACGGAAACGATGCGTTCGATTTTGCGTCCTCAGATGAAT
>CAZUJY010000195.1:0-1245 GCA_964620565.1 uncultured Ruminococcus sp.
CCTTGGTGAAGTTGGGGATAGATACACCGTACTGACCAAGTGCAGGACCTACGGGGGGCTGGGGAGTAGCCTTACCAGCGGGAAGCTGCAGCTTAATGTAACCCATAATTTTCTTTGCCATAATTTAATAAACCTCCAAATGTGGTAATTTTGTCGGGAGAATTCAAGAATTTTTCTCCCTCCCACTTATTTTGCCTCAAGCCGAGGCATAGCGGAATCAGTCCGCCAAAACGACATCCTTGGTTTCAACCATAATAGGAATGTCACGTCTTCCGGTAGAAGCAAGGATAGTCATAGACTTCTTGTCCTCGCTGATCTCCTGGATTGTGCCCGAGTAGCCCTCAAGAGCGCCCGAAACAACCTTAACAACGTCGCCGAGATTGAACTTGAATTCGTCGTGAATGATCTCAACCTGGAACATTTCGACCTCGTCGTCGGTAAGGGGAGTAGGTTCAGACCCGGGTCCTACAAAGCCCGTGACGCCTGTGATGTTTCTTACAACGTGCCAGGATTCGTCAGTCATGGTCATTTTTACAAAGACATAGCTGGGGAAGAGCTTGGTTTCAACGATCTTCTCTTCGCCATTCTTATCAAGCACGGGCTTGCCGTTTTCATCAAGAACGTTCTCGCTAACCGAGGGAACCTTGATGTCGTAGATAAGATGACCGAGACCTCTGTTCTCAACGATCTTCTCAATGCTGTCCTTTACCTTGTTTTCGTAACCTGTGTAAGTATGAGCAACGTACCATCTGGGACCCTGGTTCATTTCATTTATATTACTCATAATTAATTCCTCTTAGCCAATAAGACCTGCGATGGTGTTGATGAGCAAAGAAGAGCCGTAGTCGATCACAGCGATCGCAAGGCTTACTACAACAACGGTTGCGATTACGAGCTTGAAGCTTTTCCAAACCTCGGTCTTAGAAGTCCAAACAACCTTCTTAAGCTCGCCCTTGGTGTCCTTGATGAACTTAACGAACTTCTTCGCTGCACGAGCAACGATGTTGGGCTTCTTTTCAGACTTGGTAGCCTTTGCCTCTGCCTTAGTGTTTTCAGCAGGGGTGTTATTGTTTTTCTTATTGTCTGCCATGTTCATTTCCTCTCAAAATTATTTGGTTTCCTTGTGCACAGTGTGCTTACGGCAGAAACGGCAGTGCTTTTTCATTTCAAGTCTGTCCGGATCGTTCTTCTTGTTTTTCTTTGTGTCATAATTTCTTTGCTTGCATTCAGTGCAGGCGAGTGTAA
>CAZUJY010000196.1:0-1239 GCA_964620565.1 uncultured Ruminococcus sp.
GTTACGAAAATAGCGAACATGAAAAAGCACCTCACTTTCGTGTATAATCGCTATCATAGGCGCTGGCAAAAAGCCAAACTTCTCAGCCTATCAATAAGCGTCGATATATTATAACACCACCGATAAATATTGTCAATAGCTTTTTAAAAAATATTTTCTGTTTTTTTAATATTTTATATATAAAACATAAGTGCGACGGAAATACGTCGCACTTAAAGAGTCTTAGGACCTAATTATTCGCAATCCTCGTCGCACTCTGCGCAGTTGCCGTCGCAGATCTCAATGTCGCCGATCTTCTCGCCGCATGCGGGACAAACAAGATCCTCTACGTCAAGAGATTCGTCGAAGCAAACGATATCGCCGCAGGAGGGGCACTCGATCTCATAGTAGCCTTCCTCGTCCTCGTCGAAATCATCATCGTCAAAGTCGTTAAGGTCGTCGTAATCATCATACTCGTCCTCATCCTCGTCGTAGAAGTAAACCTCTTCCTCAAGCTCGCCGAGGTCGTGGTCAAGCTCCTCAACGTACTCGTGAAGCTCTCTGTTATCAGCCTCAAGAGCGTTGATCTTATCTGCCATATCAGCTACAAGGTTAAGAAGCTCGCTGATGATTCTTCCCTCTTTGGATGCCTTATCAAGCTCATAGCCCTCGAAAAGGCCCTTGATGTATGCTGCGTTCTCACTGATACCCATTGTAAATTCTCCTTTATAATAGTTTAAGGTTAAAATGCTCCCCGGTATGTGCGGAGAGCATTTCGGATTAGCTTCTAAGATTAAACTCTTTCAACGTATTCGCCGGTTCTGGTATCGATCTTGAGAACCTCGCCCTCGTTGATGAAGATCGGAACCTTAACAACCGCACCGGTCTCAAGGGTAGCTTCCTTGGTAACGTTGGTAGCTGTATCGCCGCGAACGCCGGGCTCGGTCTCGGTTACTGCAAGCTCTACGAATGTAGGAGGCTCAACAGAGAATACGCTGCCCTTCCAGGAGGAAATACGGCAAACGGTGTTCTCCTTAACGAACTTGAAGTTGTCGCCAAGCTTGTCGGAGTTGAGGGGAACCTGATCGTAGGTTACAGGATCCATGAAGTAGTAAAGCTCGCCATCGTTGTAAAGGTACTCAAGGTCCTTTCTCTCGATAACTGCGTTCTCAAACTTTGCGGTGGGGTTGAAGGATGCCTCGCGGATTGCACCGGTAACAACATCTCTGTACTTAGTTCTTACGAAAGCCGCGCCTTTAC
>CAZUJY010000197.1:0-1238 GCA_964620565.1 uncultured Ruminococcus sp.
CATCAAGTTGGAGGTGTTACTATGAACATCGGAAAAGAAACAGAACAAATAGAATTTAAAAAGTCCACAGGAGAGCTGAAAGAAGGCGTCATATCCATCGCTTCAATGCTGAACAAGCACGGTAACTGTGAGCTATATTTCGGCGTTAAGAATGACGGCGAAGCCATTGGTCAGCAGATTGGAAACGATACACTCCGTGAGATATCACAAGCAATTGCCAATTTTATAAAGCCGCAAATCATACCTTCAATCTCGTTTGAACTTGTCGGCACAAATAATATCATTAAAGTTAGTGCATCGGGCAGCGAAAGACCGTATTCCGCATACGGCAAATATTATCTTCGCTCTGCTGACGAGGACAGAGAAATTTCTCCTTCTCTGCTTCGTGAAATGATGTTTTCGGGCAATAGTGCTCTTGTCAGCATTGAGTCACACAATCAAAACTTGACTTTTACGCAATTGCGTCTGCTCTATGCCGAAAAAGGATTGACTTTGCACGATGAAACTTTTAAGAATAATTTGAATCTGCTGACACAAAGCGGCAAATACAATTTGATGGCGAACATTCTTGCCGATAACAACAGTTTTTCTATCAAAGTCGCAAAGTTTAAGGGTACGGATAAGACCGAGCTGATCACACGAAATGAATACGGATACAAATGCCTTCTTGTTGCCATTAAACAAGTCCTCGACTATGCCGAAGCAATCAATGAAACAACCGTAAAAATAGATGGCGGACTTCGCAAGGAAACAAAGCTCTTTGATAAAGATGCTTTCCGTGAAGCGTGGCTGAACGCCTGCCTTCATAACCGTTGGACGAAACAGACTCCTCCTGCTGTATATTTCTTCAGCGACAGAATCGAAATCGTCTCCATCGGCGGTTTACCAGAGGATTACTCTCTTGAAGATTTTTATGCCGGACGAAGCCGTCCCGTCAACCTTGAATTGCAACAGATCATGGTGCAGCTTGATTATATTGAGCAGACAGGACATGGCGTTCCTCTGATCGTATCCAAGTATGGCAGAAACGTTTTTGATATTACCGAAAACTTTATTACCGTCACTATACCATTGGCTAATAAAGAAATGGCTGAATCTATAGAACTTGATATCGATGATAAAAGATATGACCTCACAGCAACGCAACAACAAATACTTGATATCATATCAGCGGACAGCACAATAACTATAGCAGAGTTAGCCAATCAATTGCAAATTAGTACTACAGCCGTAAGCAA
>CAZUJY010000198.1:0-1231 GCA_964620565.1 uncultured Ruminococcus sp.
TCCCTGTTGGGGAAGGTGGGCTTTGAGGATTTATCCGAAAAGGTCGGATGAGGTAAAAAACAAAAACAATATAGACCCAATACCTCATCCGTCAGCCTATGGCTGACACCTTCCCCAACAGGGAAGGCTTATACGAAAAAAGAAAAAAGGGCTGACCAAAGTCAGCCCCAGTGTTTTTAGATTGGGAAACAAAAAACCAATCTAAGAGAATTTCAGCAAGCGCCCGAAACAACATAAGACGCCTACCAAAGATATCTTAACTAAAACCTATTTCCGAGTGGGTTTTAGAGAAGAGCGAATTAGCTACCAGAAATGGTTGCACCACAATTGGTACAAGTGTTTGTACCTGCATGTGTGGTACATTCAACATAAACATCAACATCAGCACCGTTTTCCTCAAGAGCATATTCAGTATTGCTGAAACCAGCAGGAGAGGTGTAAGTTGCACCAGCAGCAGTAGGAGTGTCGTTGAGCTTGCCGTCGGTTACGGTGTACACATACTTGTCTTCAACTACGATAACAAGGTCGGAGTCATCAGCCTTAGACTGAATGAGGTAAGACTTATATGCGTTGCTTGCCTTCTGGAGAGCTGCGGACTCGTTAGCGTCCTCAATAATGCCACCAAAGGTAGGAATAAGTACTGCGGAAAGGATCGCAATAACTGCGATTACGATTACGAGCTCAACGATAGTAAAGCCCTTCTTGTTGTTCTTTTTCATTGTGTTTCTCCTAAAAAGTTTTTAATTTTTTTATAATTGCTCTTTCGAGTAAATTATACTATGTAGGGGAAAAAGCGGAATAGTGTAGCCTTGATTTTTCGACGGCTGAGCCGTCGAATTTTGCACACAAAATCCACATTTCTACAATCATTATACCCCCCCCCCGAAAAAGTCAATAGTTTTTAATAATTGTTAATACTTTTTCTTTTTTTCTATGCTTTTCTTTTTGCTGGTGACGGAAAAATACACTACACGTGTAAATTCGAAATTCGGAATTCGAAATTCGAAATTAGCCTTCCCTTGTGCAAAAGAGCAAAAGAAAAAGGGCTATCTTGCGACAGCCCTTATAGATTCAAATTGGACTTTTTTCGGTTTCACCAAATATGGCACACCGAGGATCAGTAGTTTTCTTTGCGTACCTCAAAATAGCTCTGAGGATGCGCACATACAGGGCATGCGCCGGGAGCCTTCTTGCCCATTACAAGGTGACCGCAGTTGCGGCATTCCCACAT
>CAZUJY010000199.1:0-1212 GCA_964620565.1 uncultured Ruminococcus sp.
AAATTCGCAGAATTTCAACCTTTTACTGTCTCATTTACAATTTTTGTTCGGTTAAGGTTTTTTTCATATCCTTTTCGGATTTTTTCGTTCTCGTCAAATATGACAGCCCCTTCTTTTTTCTTATGTTACAAATTATCTATTGATTTCGTACGGCGCACTGTGATATAATAAAGAAAAAATGAAAAGGAGATTATACCAATGGCACATTTTCTTCAGCTGAAGGCCGACGGTCTTCAGGCAATCCGTAAGATCAATCCCCGTCTTGTTTCCTACAACGTTGAGATGACCGAGGTTACAGGCGGAACCTTCTGGAAGGCATATACCGAGGGACAGATTGCAGGAACAGAGGAGTTCCCCAAGCTTGAGGGCGGCTTCCAGAACCATACTGCTATGGCAGGTCTTATGCAGTACTATCCCCCTATCGATACTACCAATGAGAAGCTTATTTCTCTTGCAAGGGAGCTTGGCTCGGTTTGGGTACGTGTAAGCGGAACCTGGGCAACCAAGACCTATTATGACTTCGACGGCACCACAGGCGGTAAGGCTCCCGAGGGATACCAGAGCGTGCTTACCCGTGAGCAATGGACTAATATCGTTAATTTTGTTAAAGCCATCGACGGCAAGCTTCTCGTTTCCGCATCCAACTGCGCAGGCGATCACAAGGACGGCGGCCCTCTCGATCTCACTCAGATCAAGAAGCTCTTTGCTCTTACCGAGGAGCTCGGCGGCAAAATTGATGCCTTCGAGTTTATGAACGAGCCCAATATGCTTCAGATCTCGGGCGCTCCACTCGGATATACCTTCGAGGATTACGTTCGTGACCAGGATATTGCAAACGCCTGGGTAAAGGAGAACTATCCCGAGTGCCTTATCGTAGGTCCCTGCAATACAGGTATGACCGATGAGCCCAAGGAGGACGATCCCACAGCTAAAATGGGCGCAGGTATCGGAAACATGATGGTTATGGGCACCGTTCACGATCTGATGCGTGGAGCAAAGGTTCCTATGGACGTATACTCCTACCACTACTATAACGGAATTTCCGAGCGTCTTGCAGGTATGATGCCCACAGGTCACTGGCCTGCTGAAATGGCTCACACCGACGCATATCTTGCCGTTGCTCCCGGCATCTGCTATAACAATCTCGCTCCCCGTGACAGATACGTTCCCGGTGCGGAGATGTGGGTTACCGAGTCGGGCGACGCAGGCGGC
>CAZUJY010000200.1:0-1209 GCA_964620565.1 uncultured Ruminococcus sp.
ACCTGCTCTGCGGGAACGCCGTAGGTATCGGAGATCTTCTGGAACGCAGCCTCGGTCTCCTCCTCTGAAACGGTGAGGTTTTCGAGGGCAGCGATCTTTTCAAGAGCAAGTCTTACCTTAACCTGACGCTCTGCCTGGGGACGCATCTGCTCGCGAAGAGCCTCAAGGGTAAGACCGGCGTACTTGCAGTAGGTGTTAAGATCAAGTCCGTTCTGACGGAGTCTTGTATCGTAGTCACGAACGAAGTTCTCGGTCTCGATCTCGAACATAACCTCGGGAATCTCACCTACAAGCTTTTCCATAAGAGCCTCTGCAAGAGCGTTTTCTACCTCGCTCTCAGCCTTGGACTCATTTCTCTGTTCCATTTTAGACTTAATGTCAGCCTTATATTCATCAAGAGTGTCAAATTCCGAAACATCCTTGGCAAACTCATCGTCAAGGGCAGGGAGCTCCTCGGCCTTGAGAGAGTTAAGCTTGGTCTTGAAGGTAGCAGCCTTGCCTGCAAGCTCTGCTGCGTGGTATTCCTCGGGGAAGCTAACGTTAACGTCAAACTCCTCGCCGATAGCCTTGCCTACGATCTGCTCCTCGAAGCCGGGGATAAACTGACCGCTTCCGAGAGTAAGGTCGTGACCCTCGCCCTTGCCGCCTGCGAATGCAACGCCGTCAACAAAGCCCTCGTAGTCGATGTTAGCGATATCACCCATCTCTGCAGCTCTGTCGGTTACGTCAAGAGTTCTTGCATTTCTCTTTCTTGCGCTCTCAACCTCAGCGTCAACCTCTGCGTCGGTAACCTCGGCTACCTTCTTCTCAACTGCGATACCCTTGTATCCGTCGATGGTAACCTCGGGCTTAACGAAGCCAACTGCCTTGAGAACGATATCACCCTCCTCGGAAACGAGGTCGAACTGGGGCTGACCTACGATATCAAGGCCAGCCTCCTTAACTGCCTCCTCGAATGCCTCGGGGATACAAGCATTGATAGCATCCTCAAACCAGATGCCCTTGCCGTAGTACTTCTCGATAATTGCTTTGGGCGCCTTGCCCTTTCTGAAGCCGGGAATGTTAATGGACTTAACGTTCTTTCTGTATGCTTCCTGTTCCGCTTTTGCGTAAACTTCACGACTTACGGAGAACTCCATTACAAAACCGGACTTCTCGGTAAGCTCCTTTTTAATAAGGCTCATTTCTTTTCCTCCGAAATGTATATAT
>CAZUJY010000201.1:0-1200 GCA_964620565.1 uncultured Ruminococcus sp.
TTTTTCTATGTATTTTAATGAACCGCAAAGGGTTATGATTTTGATTTTTTCCATTCGCTCATTTTCTCCCACTGCGCTTATGTGATAATGAAATACTTTTATATAACACGAGGTTAATTCAACTCTAATTCAATACCTACAACGCCATATTTCATTTGCTTTTCGGCAGAATAATAATCCTCCATATCTTTGGAAGAAGCGGTTGACAACTCTTCGGGCAAATAACCGCATTTATCCAAAGGTAACGCCTGATACAGTTCTTCAAAGTTAGCAAAAATATGCAGCTCTTTAACGATGCACGTTAATGTAGCGGTTTCATCATTGGTATTTTTGAAAATCAATGTATCGCCGACGGAAATCAATTTCCTTTTTTCGTCTAATAATCGCAATTCAATGGTTTTTAGTCCTTTAGCAATCATTGAAAAGGGTTGTTCACGCAAATTAAGGTAATGTGTCATTGTTTATCTCCTGTAGTCCTCAAATAAGTTCTTTTAGCTTCTTTTCCGCTTCTGCGTACAGCTTGGGAGAGGTTTGGGGATATGTAAGCTCGGCAGGGAGAGTGTCAAAGACTTTAATTTCCTTCATTTCACTTTCGGGAAGATCTCCGAGCGAGTGAACAACCGCAAGGAACACTACACCGTTTGAGCAGGATTGACGGTTGAAGCCCCAATAATCGCAGATAGGATAGATGTCTGCATCCTTTATTCCGCTTTCCTCAAAAAGCTCACGCCTTGCACCTTCAAGCGAAGTTTCGCCGTCCTCGATATGACCGCCCTGTGTTTCCCACGTGTCACGCTTCTTGTGTCTTGAAAGTATCCACTTTCCCTGATACGAGGTGCAAATAACGGTGTATTTGTATTTTCCAAGATAGCCGAGGGGAAACAGCCTGCATTGAAGCTCCTTGCGAATAACCTCACGGTCAATAAGCGGAGCGTTCAGATCTACGCCTAATTCCTCGCATTTTTGAATTGCAAGCTCGTGTCCTTGCAAAGCTGCTTTTCTATACCAAAAAATTGATTGGTCTATATCAACCTCGTCGGCTTCAAAGTGCTTTGCGATATTATATTGAGCCACGCTATCGCCGTTGTAAGCCAACAGGCGCAAAGCGGAGTCGTAGTAACTTTCGTTTGCCATAATTAACCCTTAAAATAGAAAAGCCATTCAACAAAAAGGCACAGTACACCTATGTTAAATGGCTCA
>CAZUJY010000202.1:0-1169 GCA_964620565.1 uncultured Ruminococcus sp.
GCTTTTCTCACTACGGTCGAAAAGCATTTTATTATCTTTGGGTTCACATCCATCGGTTAAAAAGGTAAAATATCTTTTTTGTCCGCCCTTCACATAGGGAGTGTATGTTGAACCATCGGCATACACTCTTTTTATTTTTCTAAATAAGAATAGGCACGCAACTCAAAACGGGTTGCGTGTCGTTCTCTTGTGCGCCCAGCACGAGCATCACTACGCGGCGGACATCATCGTGACCATTGATCAAGTCCCCTATACCGCCCATAATCCCCACAATGCCGACGCCCCCGCCGGGGATCTGGAGGGCGGTGTCAGCCGTGTGGTATTCGTCAAGGACGATCTGCCTGAGGGTGAGCACCAAGTGAGGATCACCCACAAGCCCGCCAACAATTCGGGTGACGAAAACCTCAAGCAGGATGGGCATTCCTATTGGATCCACTCTACATATTGGCGGGGCTATCATAACGGCGGTTGCATTACCATGATGGAAATTCCCAAAACGCCTTGCACCCTTATCAAAAACGTGCTATAATAAATTCAGGTTGTTATCCCATGCAAGGAGATTAGCGTGAAAGTAGCGTTTATCCTGTCCGAATAGAGGCATAACAAAAAAGCCCTGCAATAAGTCAATATTTTTGCAAGGCAATACACAGAAAGCCAAGTCTAAGAAACGGTTAATCCTTGCTTTTCAAGAAACTTAGTAGCTTGCTTAACGGCTTTGGATAATTGCCGTTCTATAAGAGATTCAGGCATATCCACCTTAAACAAGTCGGTAGGATTCCAGACCACGCCCGTGGTCATCATTTGGAAAATAGCAGTGAGGATCATTCGTGCAATGGCAATAATGGCTCGTTTCTTTCCTCTGCGTTTAGAAATCTGCTCATACTTCAAGCGGTAGTAAGAATTGTCAGTCGATTTCACGGCTGCATGGGCAACTTGCACCAACGCAGGTTTGAGATATACTCCTGCACGTGTAATGCGAACAGACTTTTTCTTGCCGGCAGATTCGTTGTTGCCAGGTGTTAATCCCGCCCAACAGCATAGACGTTTTGAGGAACCGAATTGAGACATATCGTTGCCGATCTCGGAAATGATGGTAATTGCAGAATTGCGGTCAACACCGGGAATGGTACGGAGCAAAGAGATCGTGTTTTCAAACTCTGCAACCATTG
>CAZUJY010000203.1:0-1158 GCA_964620565.1 uncultured Ruminococcus sp.
TCAACCATTCTCGCATCACGTAATCTTACCGTTAGCGGTAATGACGGGTTAAATAAATTCATTCTGTTGTTCATCACTCCTTTTCTTGATTAGATTTGTTTTTTGAAAGACTCGAAAAACTCTCTTATGGCATTTAGTACCTCATCTTCCTCATAGCCTCGCACTTTGACAAGGAAACGTACTGTCTTGTCCTCACGGAAGATCTCGTAGAGGATTTTTCTCTGTTCCATAGTCAGCTTTTCAAAGTGACGGTGGAATACATCGTGATAGCCATTTTCCTCTAACACATCTTCAAGCGCGTAAAAGAAATCTGCGGTCATATCCACACGGTTGACTTCTATCCGTCCGCGGTATGCCTTTCTCATAGCCGCTATGTGTTTTTGATAGTTCAGTCTCTTGTGTGCCTGTATCATCAGCTTTCCGAGCCTTTCATTGATAGGAACGTACATTTCTGCACCACCTACCAAAACCAACATTTGTTTCATTAAAACCTCCTTTCATTTGGCGTAGGGTTTTTATCCCCTCACCTATACAAAGGTAGGTCTGAACGAAAAACTTAAACGTTTTGGAAAAAATTTTTTCAATTTTTTTCTAAAAGTTTCCGTAAGTTCTTGTAGGCACGTTCCAAAGTGATTGAAACGGCAACCTCGGTAATATGTAATTCGCGGGCAATTTCAGCCTGTGTCTTATCTTGATAAAACCTCATAATTACCATTTCTTTTTGACGGGCTTTTAGTTGTTCTACAGCTTCTCGCACTTCTGCATAGAGGGCTTGTCTCATATAGTATTCACTTGGGCTTAACGAATCTGTGTCAGGTATCTCATAGCCCGATTCCTCATAGAGTGCGTCCGAGGATATTTCCATTTCCTCGCGCTCGTTCTGCTTTTTGAGTTCCTTCCGATCTTGATTGATCGTGTAGTTCATAGCTCTGTTCCAAACTATGATTGCTTTGTGTTCGGCAGAGCCTTCCACTACTTCAACCTCGTCCCACCTTTTGTGTCCGAGTACCTTTTTAATTTTTATTTTGTTGTTCTTTACCGACATTGTGCTTATCCTCCTTTTCGGTGTTTTGAAATTACAAAATTCTTCAAAACCCGATAAGGCGGGGCACGAATAGACGGCATTTTACATTTTTCGCAAGGGTAAACAAAAAGGCT
>CAZUJY010000204.1:0-1153 GCA_964620565.1 uncultured Ruminococcus sp.
TCTGTTGTGTCGCCTGAGAGGAGTTCTCCGTAGGCGCCGTATGTGTAGACTCTTACAAGTTCTCCGTTTCTGTCTGTGATGGCTGTTGTGCTTCCTATGTTGTTGTAATGGTAGGTTAAGTCGCCTAGTTCTTCGTTTTCCTGTGCAAGGAGTCCGGTGCCATGGATGTAATAAGTTGTCTTGCCTTCAGTATCAAGGAGTTCGCCTGTTGTACTGTCAAGTTCATACTCTGTTGCCACAAGTACCTGTGACAGGCTTGTGGCGTTGTCTTCCACCATGTATTCTGTTCGCTTGTTTTCTGTCTGTACTGCGATTCTGTGGTTTTCGGCGTCGTACTCGTATGTTGTGTTGCCGGCTTTTGTGAGACGGTTTCTGCAGTCATATGTGAATTCTGTCATTACGCCGTCCAGTGGGCCATAGGTCATGTTGCCGTCTGCATCATATAAGACTTCTTCGCCGTTGTAGCTTATGAGGCGGTTGGCGGCATCATATTCCATTGCGGCTGTGTTTAGTTCAGCTTCTGCCCCTGTTTCTCCTGCCTTGCCGGATGTTTCTGTTGTTATGATGTTGCCTGATTCGTCATATGTGTAGGTTATCTGCTGGATTACCACGTCGCCTTTCTTGTCTGTCTGGCTTGTCAGCTGTCCTGCTTTGTCATACTCATAGACCTCTGCCGTGCCGTCAGGGCGTGACTGCTTTATTAAACGGCCGTTTGCGTCATACTCGTAAGTTGTTGTTCTGTTTTCCCAGTCGTTTACGCTCTTTAACCAGCCATTCTTGTAGTAAGCATATCTTACGATTTCTCCACCCGGGTAGGTTAATGAAATCAGATTGCCTAATTCATCATAGCCGTATTTTACTGTTTCTCCCTTGTAGTCGGTGTATGTTGAGACTCTGTTTAGGACGTCGTAAGTACGGGTTGTTGTGTATGTTGTTCCATCCGGCTTTTCTTCTGTTACCGTAAGTACATTTCCTACTGCATCATACTTATATGTTACTGTTCCGGCTTCATCGCTCATTGTGGCGATTCGTCCCAGGGCATCATATGTGTAGGTTGTGTTCTGGTCTCTTGAGTTTGTTGCTTCTTCCAGGAGGCCTCGTGCATTATAGGTGTATTCCTTTCTGCTTCCTACTGCGTTTTGTGATGCTGTTA
>CAZUJY010000205.1:0-1147 GCA_964620565.1 uncultured Ruminococcus sp.
GCTCGGTGGCAAGCTCCGCGCCGATGGAACCGATGGTGATACCGCTGACGTAGTCGAAAAAGTCGAGCTGCGCCACCTGCTTGTGCCCCATGATTTTCGTGATGATAAACAGCGCCGCCACCGAAAGCAGCGCCGTTAGTATGACCTTTATAATATCCATAATGCCCCCAACCGTTTCTTTTTAGTCTGTGGCAAAATGAGTAGAAATATGCGTATATCCGCTATGAAAACGATGCACACTAATCCTGATAAAGCTTGGAGGATATATTATGGAATCGGTATGGAAGAAAACGGCGCAAAAGCCACAGTTCGATGCGTTTGGCGGCAATAAAAAGGCTGATGTTTTGATTGTCGGCGGTGGGATTGCGGGGATTTTGTGCGCTTATAAGCTCAAAAATGCGGGCGTGGATTGTCTTTTGGTGGAGGCCGACGAGATCTGTGGCGGCATCACGAAGAACACCACGGCGAAGATCACGCTCGGTCATGGGCTTATCTACGACAAAATGATTCGTCGCTTTGGCGAAAATCGGGCGCGGCTATATGCGGAGGCGCAGATCAAAGCGGGCAAAGAATACGCCCGACTTTGCGAGGATATCGGCTGCGACTATGAAACACGGGATAACTACGTTTATTCCTTGACCGACGGCAAGAAGATCGAAAAGGAGGTCGCCGCGCTCAACCGTATCGGTGTCAAAGCCGAGTTGTCGGATGCCCACGAGCTTCCGTTCACGGTTGCAGGCGCTGTATGTGTCAAGAATCAAGCGCAGTTCCATCCATTGAAGTTCCTATATGCAATCGCCAAAGATTTACCCATCTGCGAGCATACCAAGGTCGTAGAGCTGGTGCCGCACAAGGCAAAAACCAACCACGGTGAGATCACCTACAAAAAGCTGATCATCGCAACTCATTTCCCGATGCTGAACAAGCACGGATTATACCCCTTAAAGCTCTACCAGCACCGTTCCTACGTCATAGCCTTGAAAGGCGCGCAAAACGTAAACGGAATGTACGTGGACGAATCGGACACAGGGCTGTCTTTCCGTAACTACGGCGACCTTCTGCTCCTCGGCGGAGGCGGTCACCGTACGGGCAAGAAGGGCGGCTGTTGGCAGGAGCTTGAAGATTTTGCAAAGAAGCATTACAAAAC
>CAZUJY010000206.1:0-1125 GCA_964620565.1 uncultured Ruminococcus sp.
ATCTTGACGTCGAGGAAAACATTACGCAAATTGCAACGCTTGAAATGCAATTAGGCAAAGCTGAATAAAAGGTGCAAATAAAATGAAAGAGTTAGAATTTACTACCGAATATAACGAAGAAGTAATCGTTGGGTACATAAAAGCAGATCACAAGGCAAGCACCAAATTGAATAATAAGCAAACCATTTTAATGGGGCTAATGTGCCTTGTGTTGGGTGTTGCCGGTATCGTGGCAAATATACTCAATTCAGAGGTTTACAAAACGCTAATCCCCGGCATCTTCTTTGCGATAATGGCTGTGGCATTTTTGATAAATCCTATTTTGTATAGCGATAAATCTATCAGAAAAAGAGTTCAAAAGTCACTTCAAAGGACGAATAACCCTGTACCTACGATAAAATACACCTTTTACGACGATAAGATTGTTTCCTCTAAGTATAGCGGTGAATTGAAATCGTACACTTATGAAGAAATCAGGTGCTACTATGTGTTTGAAAATTATATTTACATAGTATTAAAATTCAAGCAGGGATATATTTGCGTTGATAATTCAGCGGAAATCATTGATTTGTTGACAACAAAAAATGTTTGCTCCAGATAATAAGTTGATAATGAATGACTATGAAAAAGATAATATCAATATTTTTACTGCTCTCGCTCTGCTTTTCATTTACGGCTTGCGGCAAGTCAGAGGTGAAAGAAATATCCTGTGAGGAAATTATAGCAGCATACAAGGAAGCAGGCTACTCCGTTTTATACCACGGACACGAGAATGATACGGTGTATAATGATCTTGGAATATACTGTTCGTTTGAGATACGTGATCCAAACAACGAGGACAACTATATGTATATGGACCGCTACTTTACCGAGGAAGAGGCGCAGACGGCAAACGAGGAACAGCAGTTTAACCCTATTCTTTGGCTGTTCTTTGGTGTATTTGGTGAATGGCGATGGCTTCACACCGGGTGCTACGGAGATATAGTATACAGCACTTTTGACCGCAAAATGATAACGCCCCTGAAGGAGCTTATGAAATAAAAAAGCAAAAACACATCAAAGGAGAAAATACACTATGAAAAAAATCGTATCACTTGTAACTGTATTAGCGGTATTCGCTATGCT
>CAZUJY010000207.1:0-1125 GCA_964620565.1 uncultured Ruminococcus sp.
AGCGACGCTTCTCGCCTAAATCTGACTATCCCCAAAAAGAGGCTGCCTCAAATTTTGCATTTGAGGCAGCCTCTTTATCAGCTCTTTTTAAATTTCGGAATAGGTAAAAGCACTCGGGTCTCGCTCTTATATTCAGCGAAGCCGGCCTTTCTCGACTGCCTTTTCTCCGCCATGGGAATACTGACGAAGTTAAAGAGCAGCGTGTTGGCAAGAGCGCCAAGGCAAAGATACCATCTGTCAGGCATCGAAGCAAGGCAAGCCAATGCAATTCCCCACCACATGAGGATCTCGCCAAGGTAGTTTGGATGACGGGAGTTTTTCCAAAGACCTGCACGGATAAAGGGTGCGGTTCTGTTTTTCCTAAATGCCTGCATCTGATAGTCGGCTATCGCCTGCAGTGTGGTTGCCGCAATGGAAATCAAAATAAAGATAACAGACAGATGCTCGATGGGCGCGGAATAATAAATAGCAAATACTGCGGGCAGAATACATCCGTATACGACGAGAGTGGGAACGAGATGAATGCCGATAAAGTTAATTATGGGATAAAATACGCCCGTCTTTTCCTTCAGCATGGTGTAACGCCAATCCTGATGATTAAGACCGCCGAAGGTGTATGCCCAGTTAAGAGTAAGCCTTGCGCCCCAGAACCACACCGCAAAAAGAAGCAGGATGCCGAGGGGTGTGAGATTTCTGCCGATGCAGAAGGCGGTTAGGATCACAGGGGGCTGTACGCTCCAATAGGGGTCGTAAACCGATGCGTTGCCAAAGATAAGGCTGAAGATAAAGGTTGCAGCCGTTGCCACCACGTCTGCGATAAGCAGATTAATCCAGAACTCGTACGGCAAAAGCAAATATGTATATATTCCAGCCAGAGTGGCGATCACGTAGACCAGCAGAACTATTATAAAGCTTAAGGGACGGTTATTCTTGATGTAATTCATTTATGTCTCCTCGAAAAGAATTACCTTAATTCTAGCATAAAGAGGTCGAAAAGACAATCCTTTTGTCGAGGTTTGATTATCAACAATTCGTGAAAAAAAGGGCTGTCTCAAATGCAAAATTTGAGACAGCCTCTTTTTGGGGATAGTCAGATTTAGGCGAGAAGCGCCGCTTTGCGACCCG
>CAZUJY010000208.1:0-1116 GCA_964620565.1 uncultured Ruminococcus sp.
ATGCTATAAACAAAGAAAAGGCCGACAGCGTTCCGTGGCATGCTGTCGGTCAAATTATTATCCTTGGGTATCAGGAGAAACAGAGGGCAGATTGCCGAGGTTGTTGTTTTCGCTGCCATCGGGGATGGATTTGAGGTATTCCGTATCTCCCCGGTGGGCGATGCCGACACCGGCGATTTGGCCCTGCTTTGCCATGTCCACCGCCTGCTGCTTCTCCACAATGGAATTGTCGGAAAGCTGATACCCGGTGATCCTGCCGCCCTCTTTCACAAGACCAACAATTCGCTTTGCGTTGGAATTTGCCTGCGGGATTTGATCCAAGGTCTGCTTAACAAGTTCTTTTCCATCCATGTGTCAATCACTCCTTTTGCGTAGTTTTTGCCGCAGTGCGGAGAATATGCGGCTTTACAAATTGGAGAATTATGTGATATAATGCAAACAAACGAGCGAGGTGAACGACCATGTCGGAATGCTATTACAAGCCGTGCAGAGAATTGGATATCTGTAATGAGCTGATTGAAAAATACTTCAACACACAGCAATATGAGAAATGTTTTGAAGGTCATTTGGTGCTTGCGGAGCAGGGGTATCCGCTTGCGGAGTGCCAAGTGGGATATTTCTATTACGATGGCTTGGGCGTGGAAAAGGATCTTGCCAAGGCTGTGTGGTGGACACGCAGAGCAGCCGATCACGGTGACCGGGATGGTCAGTGCAATCTGGCCTGGTTTTACGAAGATGGCATCGGTGTGGAGCGTGATATGGAACAGGCGGCATTTTGGTATCGGCAAGCTGCCTTGCAGGATCATGACCTTGCAATCGACAAATGCAAAGAGCTGGGCATATCCCTGGATGACGAGATAACGGATAGAGAGGGGCTTCGGAAGGTTCTGAAATGCAGGGTGTTTCCGCTGAACTATCTGCCGTCTTACAAATATACGGTGATTTGCTCAAACTACAAGGGAAAGTGGATTCTGTCCAAGCACAAGAAGCGTGACACTTGGGAAACCCAGGGTGGTCATATCGAGGATGGAGAGACACCTCTGGAAGCAGCCAAGCGGGAGCTGTTCGAGGAAAGCGGAATCCGGGATGCCGATGTATATCCCGTCTGTGATTACT
>CAZUJY010000209.1:0-1111 GCA_964620565.1 uncultured Ruminococcus sp.
CAGACACCCTGCGTGGTTATTTTAGAGTTGATTACTTCTGCACAAGGTGAACTGCAAAGCCGCAGATCTCGTCCTTGAAGTATACGAACTTAGGCTTGCCTGTCTTTGCGTCGTAGGTGATGCTGGACTCGTCGAACTCAAAGCCCATTCTGGTAAAGTAAGCCATTGCTCTGTCTACGAAGTTGGTGCGGATGCCGATGTGGCCGTGTGTGCCGGGACCCTTGCCGTGCATAACCTCAAGCTGCTCGCCTGCGAAGGTGGACTTGCTGGTCTCACGGAGAGGCATACCGAACATAAGGGAGAAGAGCTTTGCGCCACATTCAGCCTCTTCCTTGGAGTCGTTGTTGATACCCATGTGAACGAACTCAAGGCCGAGCATAACCTTAACTGCATTTCTGGTAAGAGCGGTGATCTCATCCCACTTCTTCTCTCTTACAAGGTCGTCTGCTACCATGAAGGAGCCGCCGCAAGCTACGATCTTGTTGAACTTAAGGTAGTCGAGAAGGTTGTTCGCATTGATACCGCCGGTAGGCATAAAGGTAAGCTGACCGTAGGGAGCCGCCATAGCCTTAAGCATCTTAAGACCGCCTGCTGCTTCAGCGGGGAAGAACTTAACGGTGGTAAGACCAAGCTCAAGAGCCGCTTCAACGTCAGAGGGGTTAGCACAGCCGGGGAGCATGGGAACGCCCTTCGAGAGAGCGTAAGCGGTTACCTTGGGGTTAAGACCGGGAGAAACGAGGAACTTCGAGCCTGCGGCGATAGCAGCATCTACCTGCTCGGTGGTGAGTACGGTGCCTGCGCCTACGAGCATCTCGGGGTAAGCATCGGTAATTCTCTTGATAGCGTCAGCCGCGCAAGCGGTTCTGAAAGTGATCTCCGCTGCGGGAAGTCCACCGTCGATAAGTGCCTTTGCAAGCGGAACAGCATCGTCGGCATTTTCAATTTTAATTACGGGAATAAGACCTATGGAATATAGCTCTTTAATCATGTCGTTCATTGGAATATCTCCTTATTTTCATATTTATACACCATAATTATACAACATTCTGGCACAGTTCTAAATTGCAAAAATTGCTCTTTTATATTGTAAATATTGATATTTTTTAATTTT
>CAZUJY010000210.1:0-1101 GCA_964620565.1 uncultured Ruminococcus sp.
TTCCCAAGGAGATGGCTCTCGAGCTCTTCAAGCCCTTCGTTATGAAGCGCCTTATTGAGACTCAGAAGGCTAACTCCATCAGAGATGCGAAGAAGAAGGCAGACAAGGCAGCTCCCGAGGTTTGGGACGCACTTGAGTACGTAATTAAGGAGCATCCCGTTCTTCTTAACCGTGCGCCTACACTTCACCGTCTTTCCATTCAGGCATTTGAGCCTGTTCTTGTAGAGGGCAGAGCGATCAAGCTTCATCCCCTCGTATGTCCCGCCTTCAACGCCGACTTCGACGGCGACCAGATGCCCGTTCACGTGCCCCTTTCCAGCGAAGCGCAGGCAGAGGCGAGATTCCTTATGCTCTCGGCTAACAACCTTCTTAAGCCCGTTTCGGGTAAGGCTGTAACCGTTCCCTCTCAGGATATGGTTCTTGGTTCCTACTATCTTACCATTGACCATCCCGGCGAGATCGGTGAGGGCAGAGTGTTCCGTGACTTCAACGAGGTTGAGATGGCTTATGAGAATAAGCGCCTCGGTATGCACGCAGCAATCAAGGTAAGAGTTACCAAGGTTATTGATGGCGAGGAGAAGTCTGCGCTTATCGATGCTACCTACGGTAGACTTATCTTCAACCAGAGAATTCCTCAGGACCTTGGCTACGTTGACAGAAGCGTAGATCCCTTCGGCCTTGAGATCAACTTTGCTACCACATCCAAGAAGCTTAAGGAGATAGTAGACCTTACTATCAAGTATCACGGATTCGCAGAGGCGGCAAAGGTTCTTGACGAAATCAAGTCTATGGGTTATAAGTATTCCACCAGAGGTTCTCTCTCTATCTCGGTTTACGATATGACCATTCCTCCCGAGAAGAAGGGTCTTCTTGAGGCCGCTGCTAAGCAGGTTGATGAGATCAACGATCTCTTCGCTTGGGGTGAACTTTCCGACGACGAGCGCTATAAGCAGGTTGTTGACGTTTGGGATAAGACCACAAACGCAGTTACCGATGCGCTTATCGCCAACCTCGATAAGTATAATTCTCTTAACATGATCGCAACCTCGGGAGCCCGTGGTTCCATGAAGCAGATGAGACAGCTTGCCGGTATGCGTGGAC
>CAZUJY010000211.1:0-1100 GCA_964620565.1 uncultured Ruminococcus sp.
CAGATACCCTTTGCAATTACCTGCTCGTTGTCCATATCGATAAGCTGGAACTTGAGCGAGGAAGAGCCTGCATTGATAACTAAAATCTTCATTGTGATTTTCCTCCGAAATATGTTAATTTATTTATTGAAAACGAAAATAAAGTAGTAGCTGAGCGAGATAGCTATACCGAGAGCCGAGCCGCACACTACCTGCCAGGGTGTGTGACCGACCAGCACCTTAAGCTTGTCCGTCTTGATCTCCTCGTCGTGCTCGGAGAGGTAGTCGTTAAGCACCTCTGCCATTTTAATAATAGATACCGCCTGTTTGCCTGTTTCACGTCTTACGCCAAGAGCGTCGTGCATTACTACAATGGCAAAAATGGTCGCTATGCCGAACTGAACGCTGTCAAAGCCTGCCATAAGTCCGCTCATAACTGCAAGCGAGGTTACGGTAGCCGAGTGTCCGCTGGGCATTCCGCCATCGCCGACAAGTCGGTCAAGCGAGAGCTTTTTGTTCATTATCGCATTGATTATAGTCTTAAGTATCTGGGCGATTATCCAGGATATTGCAGGAATAAAGAGAACGGGGTTTGTAATTATTTGCAAGAAGACATTCATACTGTTAAACTCCCTCTTTTTTGTCATACATAATTATTTTAACACTTTTTAAAATATTTTTCAATAGGTTTTTATGTTTTTATTAAAATATGACATAAGTAAATAAAATACGAGGGAAAAGGTGAAAATCCCCCTCCGTCAAAAAAACAAAAATCAGACCACAAGGGTCTGAAGATAATGCTTCAAGATTGGAGCGGTATTACGCTTTGTTTTTAAATTCGGTTTATTGGATAACTTATTTGGATTACGGGGTGAGCAGATAAAAACAGTTGATAACTGTTTTTATCGTAGCGAATGCGCAGAAACAAGGAGCAATAGGAGCAAGGCTTGTCTTGCGAATAGTGCGACTATGTTTCAAGAGGAAGAAGCCGCAGAACCCCATAGGGTTCTTGCCGGGTGGATGCCCCTATCCGCTCCAAAACAAAAAGCAGACCACAAGGGTCTGCTTTTTGTTTTGGAGCGGATTACGGGGCTCGAACCCGCCACCTCCACCTTGGCAAG
>CAZUJY010000212.1:0-1080 GCA_964620565.1 uncultured Ruminococcus sp.
AATTAACGTAAGCTGCGTTGGTGTACGCACCGCTTGATTTTACGGAAGTACCACCGTAGAGCGTTCCACTCGGAGTGCCATTGTCATAATACACCTTGTACTCTGCGGAAACATTATTTGCTCTGTCGTAACATCTGAAGGTGTACCAACCTTGAGTCCCCGAAAGTGCCGTTCCCGATGTGTAGGAAGTCCAAGCACTATCCCCCGGGTTCTTTACCTGACCGGAGGAAACGCCGCTATGACTGTCACTTGCGATATACTTGATTGCGCTATTGGTATAGCCACCGTTGGAGATAGTCGTACCGCTTGCGTTGGTTACTTTACCCGTAGGAACTGTCACGTCCATATAGATACTCACAACACTATTGGTGTTGTAATAGTAGTCCTCGGCATAGAAGTACCACCAACCGTTATTAGACGAACTCGCCGCTACGGTGTAGGTATCGTTGTAGCTCGTACTGTACGAGGAATAACCCGGTCTCTTGTAGTAGATACACCAAGTCTTATAGTCGGATACCGAATAGGTAATCTGCTTGTTGGTGTACGTTCCGCTTGAAACAGAGGTCGTGCCTGCCTTTAAGGTGTAAGTAGGCGCGGATTTGTCAATGACAAACTTGTAGGTATAGGTGTAATCTTCCGTTACCCAAAGGAAAGTATTGTGCTTGCCTTTATAGGTCAAAACGTACTCACCGTCAGGGAGCGCACCCGAATAGAGTGTCATATCACTACTGCCCGAAAGGGTTTTGCTCACATAGGTCGAGCCGTTGCGGGTAAGTTTGAACGAGGTATGAGAGTTGATGTCGGTTACATCAATCTTGATATACACATAAGTCCAATTCAGAACTTTGTTGTTGTAGATCGTTCCCGTACTACCCGTTGTGGAAGATGAGTGCATATACACACGATAGTCACTCATATAACCGTTCACACTACCGTCTCCAATATCATAAGAGCCGTAGGTGGTATAGGTTGCCGATGACGAGGTTGCCGCCGATGCGGTCATAGGTGTCATAAGGAACGCACCCAATGCCATAAACACCGTGAGAATGACGAGCAGCACGCCCATCAGCTTTTTGTTTT
>CAZUJY010000213.1:0-1080 GCA_964620565.1 uncultured Ruminococcus sp.
GGGACGGATTACCAGCAGACCAGCATCCATGGAAGGATAGTGGTCAGAATCGGTGACGATCGCAACCACTGCGTAAACACCGACATTGACATACGCGATGTCATCCGTAAAGGAAACAATTGCATCCTGAGGCATCTTCTCCAGCAGAGCGACGACATTTTCAATAGCGTTGCTCAGAGAATTCAGCACTTCGGAATTTGCGCCCTCTGCCTCCAGCGCAGCCACGATCTCGGGCAGTTTTTCGGTCAGCTTTTCAGCCAGTTTGCCAACTTCGATGCCGCTTACGATGGAAGGAGCGTACTTGTTCAGCAACTCGTCGACCCACTTGGGGAAGTCAACATTGACCATGCCGTTGATGGCATCCCAGCCATTTTCGGAGAAGGTGCCGTTGGAACCGATACCGGCGGAGATAATGGTGGTATCGGGTGTCAAACCTTCCACAGTGGAGCCGGAAGTGACCATGTCGGAGGGCTTATGGCCCACGCCGCCAGCAACCACATTGTCCAGAGAATCCTCAACATCTACACTGGACTCAGTGGGAGTGATCACCAGCACACCAACATCCGCACCGACACGCACGAGGTCAAAGAGTTCGTACAGATCCTCAACCTTGAGGTTATCGGGATCGATCGTAAAGCCTTCGTCGTTATACTCGAAGTAGGTTGCGATGACGGTATAAACGCCTGCATGGATGGGCTTTTCGGTGCTGTTGTACAGCTGACCATTGGCCAGAACACCGACATAAGTGACGGTGAGCTGAGCACCTGCAGGAAGATTATTTACCTCATCCTGATAATGGTCGCTGTAGATCAGATTGCCGTCGGCATCATAGATCTTCACGCCAAAGCCATGGGGCTGGTTATTGAATTCCTTCAGCAGTTCGTTGTTCTTGTCGCCGGTCTGGCCAACAAGCTCAACATCAACGGTGCCGGGAACGACTGCAAATGCACGAACGATGGGCATGGTGTAGTAAAGGTCGTTGCCCCAGAGAACGCCGTAAGCGATCTGCACGTACACACCGTTGTCCTTAATGTCTGCGGGATCAACCCAGATATTAGCCTTGATGTTGCCGTAGATGTC
>CAZUJY010000214.1:0-1042 GCA_964620565.1 uncultured Ruminococcus sp.
TCAAATGTGACAGCCCCTTCGTTTTTCTTTATCTTAGTGCGTCGTACATAGCGTAATTTACGTAGCCGTGAACACCCTCCAATGCTCCGGGAACAAGCTCTTTGATCATCATGCAATCAACGTGGGGCAGACCCACGCTCTCATCGGCAAAAATGCCGTAATCTGCAGAGGTCTTAAAGCCTCTCGCACGGTAATTTCTCGGGTTGCCCTCTACCATGCAGAGCCTATAGCCTAATTCCTTGGCCTTATTAAGACCGTATTCGATGAGTTCCTTTGAAATATGCTGGCGCTGGTACTCGGTCTTGACCGAAACGGGGGAGAGGAGCAACAGCTCGTTTTCGTATCTTCCTTCGATATGAAAGCGTGAAAGCATAATATGTCCTAAGATCTCATTATTTTCATTTACCATAATAAGATCCAGCTCGGGAAGATAGTATTTCTTTGAGCGAATTTCTTCAACTAGACTTGCGACAAGAGCTCCTTCCTTTGGTCCTTCAGAATCGGTGAACACCTTTTTTACAAACTCCGCGGAGCTGTCCAGCTCATTTGCTGTTACTGTTTTTATAATTCTTTCCATTGTTACACTCCTTTACGATCTGTGCTTGAGATTGGTCTTTTTGAGTAGCCTCGTGCCCTTTGAAAGCGACTTGTGCCACTCTCTTTTGTCACGGAGAAAGCCCTCCTTATCATCCGAATATCTTGCCTCTTTTTTCAGGGCAAGATAGCTCTCAAATCGCTCTCGTGTAAGCTCACCCGACTCGATTGCCGCTTTTATAGCGCAGCCGGGCTCGCTTTCGTGACGGCAGTTGGTGAATTTGCAGCAGCCTAAGTACTGCTCCACGTCGGCAAAGGCATTTTCAATGCCGCCTCTTACGTCCCACATACCCAGCGATCGCATACCGGGGGTATCGATTATCATAGCGCCGCTTTGTAGCATTATCAGCTCTCTGTGCGTGGTGGTGTGACGGCCCTTGCTGTCATCCTCACGTATACCGCTCGTAGCCATTATTTCCTCGTCGGACAAGGCGTTGACAAGGCTGGA
>CAZUJY010000215.1:0-1024 GCA_964620565.1 uncultured Ruminococcus sp.
TTTGGGTTTCCGAGATCGCAGGCTCCGTAGAGCTTGCTGAATCTCAGATCGCAAAGTTCCTTGAAGCGAACCCCGACTATGCAGAAAAGTACACCTTTGATGTTTCCGGCGTTTCCGAGGCTGACGCAGCTTCTCAGGTTCTTACCGACGTAGCTACCGCTCCCGACATCTTCTGCTTCGCGCAGGACCAGCTCGCTCGTCTTGTTCAGGCTGACGCTCTTGCAGCTCCCGGCCAGCAGGCAACAGCTAACCTTAAGGCAGCTAACGACTCCATCTCTATCTCTGCTGCATCCGTAGCAGGTACTCTCTATGCGTACCCCCTTACTTCCGATAACGGTTACTATATGTACTATGATACCAGCGTAATCACCAATCCCGATGATCTTGCGCAGATCGTTGCTGATTGTGAGGCAGCAGGCAAGAACGTTTGCTTCGAGCTTGAGAACGCTTGGTACACCGCTTCCTTCTTCATGGCTACCGGTTGTCACTCCAACTGGACTATGAACGAGGATGGTAAGTTCACTTCTGTTGATGATGACTACAACTCTGACAAGGGCCTTATCGCTATGAAGGGTATGCAGATCGTTACTCAGTCCGAGAAGTACGTAAATACTTCCAGTGACTTTACCAATGCCGGCATGATCGTTACCGGTATCTGGAACGCTAACACCGCTGTTGAGTACTTCGGTGATAACTTCGGCGTTGCTGATCTTCCTTCCTTCACCGTTGACGGTGAGTCCTACCACCTTGCATCCTTCTCCGGCAACAAGCTTATGGGTGTTAAGCCTCAGTCCGACGCTGCAAAGGTTGCTATGCTTTCTAAGCTTGCTCAGTACCTTACCAACGCTGAGTGCCAGCTTGAGAGATACAACCAGTTCCAGTGGGGTCCCTCTAACCTTGAGGCTCAGAACAATGCTGACGTAAAGGCTAACGTTTCTCTTGCAGCTCTTGCAGCTCAGAACGAGTACGCTATTCCTCAGGGCAACATTCACGGCTCTTGGTGGGATATCGCAAATGTTCTCGG